>NZ_AP017928.1:5097500-5427972 GCF_003584645.1 Methylocaldum marinum | reverse complement strand
GGCCCCGCGCCGGCACTGAGCAGCCTGTTCCTGCTTCCACCGGGAAACAAAAAGGCCGGATACCCGTTAAGGAAGCCTGATTAAGAGCTTATCCCAGTAGTCCGTTCGCCCTGAGCTTGTCGAAGGGCTTCTTGAGCCTACTGGGATAGGCTTTAGAGCATTTTTCGATTCGGTGTAAGGGATCCCGATATGTAGGTCGGCAATCCTTTGCCGACGTACCGGCTCGGCAAAGGGCTTTGTCGGCAAGGGATTGCCGACCTACAGTCTTCCTTCCCGACACGAATCCGTACACCGACATGAAAAACGCTCTAAGTCCTTCGACAGGGCCTGTCGAAGGACTTAACCAGAGCTTCCTTAAACGGCAACACCCGTCACAGCTTGTCGAAGAGGGATTTTGCCAATGTCATGTCAGTGCTAAATCCCTTATTCCCTTCGGCATTCAAGTGAACATTACGTAGGGTGGGTTAGGCGCGTACCAGAAAACGTTTTCTGGCGGTCACTGGGCTATGAACGCGCCGTAACCCACCGATTCCGCGGCTATTGAAAGCGATTTGGAATGACCCCGAACTTTCCGAAAAGAAGATCTGAAAAGCCTGTCCCCTGGGCAAAACACCATTGATCCCGGCCGAAAGTGCCGGCGCCGGGCACCCGGCGTAGGTCGGCGAACCTTTGCCGACGAAAGTGTTGGTCCGTTATACCAGACGGGAAAGGTCCCAGTTCAATCCGTTCAAGGGACTGACCACACCTCACCCACCCGGATTCAGCACATGGGTAGAAATCATGGTGGCGCTCACGTCTTTGAGTCCCGGTAAACCGATACCCCATGTCTCTCGATAGGGAAGCGAGAGCGCCGCCAAGGCTTGATTCTGCGTCGACGCCGACACATTGCCGCCGCCAGACGGATAAGAAAGCCCCACCTCGACGATGCCCATGTCGCGGGAATAGCGTTTACCGTTAAAAAGAGAATAAAGCGTCTGATCCGTTGGACAGATTGCGTTTCCTTACTAATCTTATTTGCAGCTGATGCAGACGCGCACCTGATTTAGCAGTTTTTGGCCATCTGCGGCGAGCGGTGTGTTTGCTTCGTCCATAAGCCCCATCTACATGAAGCCGGTGTATTAAATACAAATACTTAAGATAGCAAATTCCGAGTTATACACCTTATTAGCCGGTGTTATACACCTCGGGTAGGTGTCTAATACAAAGTTATGTGATGAAAGTGGTATGGATTTAGAGTCTGCATTTAAGGAATTTTTAGAGGTTGCCATGGGCGCTGTCAATCTTGATGCGCTTCCTGAATCTCATTTCCCGAAACATAAGAGCGATTATTACCTTGAAGATAGGAAATCTATCTTTGAAATAAAAACTATTTCAAGCGATCGCGCAGACGCTTTTCAGCCATGGCTTCAAAAAAGAGTGGAAAACTCTTCTGAAGTAAAAAATGGAATGCCAGTTGTTTTTGGTACAGTATCTTTCAAACGGCTATATGAAGGCCATTCAAATAAAGAGCTATTTCATAGGCAGCTCGACTCTTTGGCAGCACGAACACTTGCAGACTACGTTAGAAGTTCGAAAAAGCAGATTCATGCTACTAAAAAAGCTCTTGATTGTAAGGACGCGTATGGTTTCTTGGTGATTCTGAATGAGAAATTTCAGTTCTATGAAACATGGTTCGTATATCGGATGGTCCAGATGCATCTCAGAGAAGTAGCATCTGAAACACCACATCTTAAAATCGATGGGGTTTGGTATATTAACGAGTCGGCTAAATCAGAAAGAGGTGTTGAAGTAGTTTTCATACATGACTCAGAAGAGTTAGAAGAGTTAGAAGAGTTAGAAGACATTTCAGCAAATGAAATACTTGATCATTTGGCCCTTGAATGGGCGAAGTATCGCGAGTATATATTCACATAACAAGCGGCTACACGCAGACGCCCAAACCTACGCGGTTTTTGTGGTTTCACTGCGCTACACTTTATCACAAAAACCACTCCGGTTCGGCCGCTGGTGAGCCGAGCGTTAGCGCAATATCATCTTTTGATTGGGGCGTTAAATTTACCTGATTAGCGAGAAAGTTCAGCACAGGCTCACGTGGTGAGCGAGTATAGGCTTTAGACTATGGCCATCGATCACAAGAGAGGTGTCCCATGTCAATGAACCAAGTGCAATTTCAAAAGGGATTGTCGTTGGCCGAGTTTCTGACCCAATACGGCACCGAAGCACAGTGCGAAGCGGCCTTACAAGCTCTGCGTTGGCCGGACGGTTTCCGTTGCCCAGCCTGTGGCGAGGCACGGCATACGGTATTCAAACGAAATGAGCGAACCTACTGGCAATGCGGACACTGCCGAAAGCAAACGACGTTAACCGCCGGGACGCTCTTCGAAGCGACCAAGCTGCCGCTCACCACCTGGTTTCTGGCGATGTATCTCCTAACCCAGGCCAAGAACAATGTCTCAGCCTTGGAGTTGATGCGTCATCTCGGAGTGTGTTATCGCACCGCCTGGCTGATAAAGCACAAGTTGATCCAGGTGATGGCGGAGCGAGAGGCGGATCGGCAATTGAGCGGGCGGGTCGAGATCGATGATGCTTACCTGGGCGGTGAGCGCTCGGGGAAACGGGGACGAGGGTCGGAAAACAAAGTCGCCTTCGTGATGGCGGTGCAAACCACGGATGACGGACGTCCGTTATTTGTGCGTATCGATCCCCTGCCGTTCACCCAGCAGGCGATTGCGGAGTGGGCTCAACGCGCCTTAGCTCCGTCGACTTATGCACTCACCGATGGTTTGAGCGGGTTTCGGAGCTTGCAGCACGTCGTCGCTCGCCACGAATGCCTGATTCTGGGCTCTGGGCGGCAGTCGGCACAACATCCTGAGTTTCGTTGGGTTAACACGTTGTTGAGTAACCTGAAGACCGCGATTTCCGGTACCTATCACGCGTTGGTGGTGGGTTTAAGTAGTTTATATACTACAATGTACAATTATTTCTTAGCTTAAGCATTGACTGGACCAATGGCCTATCAAACGATTCCGTGCAAATACTGTAAAAGTTCCGATGTGGTGCGCTATGGTACACAGAGTGGTTACCCCCGCTTTCGTTGCAAGCACTGTGGGCGCACCTTCAAGACCGAATACATTTACCGGGCCTACGAGTCCGGTATCAAAGAACAGATTGTTGACATGGCGATGAATGGCAGTGGTATTCGAGATACCGCTCGTGTTCTCGGGATTGGGAAAAACACAGTCATGTCTACACTGAAAAAAAGTCCACCGAAGTGGTCACGGTGAATCCTTACATCGGCTCTCGGGAAATCGCCGTGGAAATCAGGCATCTCTTTGATTCGCCGATGGATGTTCAGGCGGACGAACAGTGGAGCTATGTGGCTCGCAAGAAGAACCAACGTTGGCTCTGGTACGCCATCGACGCCGCCACCGGATGCATTTTGTCATTTGTGTTTGGGCGGCGCAAAGAGGACGTTTGCGAACAATTGATCGCCAATCTGCGCGTTTTCAATATTCGAACCTATTACACCGATGATTGGCCAAGCTATGCGGCGTTCATTCCGGCAAACCAGCACGTCATTGGTAAGAAATATACGCAAAAGATCGAAAACAAAAACCTTTTGTTACGCACTCGCATCAAGCGCTTAACTCGCAAAACGATCTGCTTTTCAAAATCTGAGTTGCTTCACGATGGGGTGATCGGCCTCTTCATTAATCGCCACTGCTTTCAACTAAATTGACCCACCACCTCACGCGTTCAAATTCGAGAAATACGCCAAGCGGTATCTGGCCGAGTTCCAATACCGTTTCAATCGGCGTTTCGATCTCAAAACGCTGCTTCGCCGGCTAGCGCACGCTGCCGTATTCACTCCACCTCGCCCCGAGTGGCAACTTCGCTTAGCTGAAGTTCATCGCTAATCAGGTAAATTTATAATATCTGAACATTAAATAGGTAGAATCTAATGTGGATTTTTACAGAAATTGCGGATTGGTTTGAAGGGCAAAGAAAACAAACAGATGTTATTTTAGATAAGTGGGTGGAAGACTCAGAATATGAACAAGGTGTAATGATTGCGGCAGTGACAACAAAAGCCTTTACCACATTTGGTGCAGGCTTCGTCGATTTACTTAGATTGGGAGACGGCGTTAAGGAGGGTAGTCTCAAAGGCGCAGGAACAGATGCCCTGAGAGTTGTAGCAGTGCTCCCCGTTGGCAAAATCGCAAATACACTTAAATCCGTTAAAGGTGTGGCAAGGGCCAAACTAATTGTTGATACTGGTGGCCCAAATTGCTTCTGGGTGGCATCAGCAAAAGCGCTTAGCCAAATTGGCCAGAAAACGAAAGGGAAAATATATGCTAGCGTAGACGATGTTGCAAAAGCTTTGGGGATGCAGATTAACAGTCTTTGGAAAATCCCCAACTTGTTAACAGGCATGTCATATCTTCAAAAGCTCGGAGCCAAAGTAGGGCCAGTTCGACAGATTAGTACTTTAGTAGATATCAAAAAGATGTTGCCTCGTGATGGTAGCGTGGTCATGATCGCTGTGAAAATTATGTCGGGAAATATTGAAGGAGGTAGACATGCTATTTACGCATTTAGAGACACATTGGGTAGAGTGCGATTTTTTGATAGAACCGTAGGCACAAAGTTTGGAGCAAGAGGAACTCAGGGCGTATTTCACACCATGGATGATATCGCGCCCTTTTACGGAGCGACAAACATCATAGCTTATGAAGCTTCCGTTTTGAGTAATAGAGTTGTACCTGATGCCAATGCATGGTATTGATAGCCCAATTGTTTCTCAAACAAATCCGAATATAAAAACCTTCCGTGATCTACGACAAATTTAGCAAAATAACCGATGACCGCATCGTGGCATCGTTGATTGGAATGCCCAAGGCGAAGTTCACAGCCCTCGTCAAAGTATTCGAGTCGGCCGCTCTCGCCATCGATCGAGAGCGTGTCGAAAAGGGCGAAATAAAACACGTCAAACAGGGCGGCCCTAAGGGTTATCTTGATTCTTACGAGAAAAAGCTGTTTTTCGTTTTGTACTATTTGAAAACCTATCCCACTTTTGACGTTCTGGGCTTTCATTTCGGTTTTAGTGGCGGACATGCCCATGCCCACATCGACCGGTTGCTGCCGGTTTTAGTGCGAGCGTTGACAAGCCTCAACGTCATGCCGGAGCGCACGCTAACAACCCCAGAAGAATTCTCTCAACTCATTGATCAATATAAGAACATAGCGATCGATGGCGTGGAGGTCGCTTGCGTTCGACCCCAAGATGAAACTGAACAGGAAAAGCATTACAGCGGAAAAAAAAAGACATACGCTCAAATCCCTCGTAATCTCCGACTTTAATCGAAGGATATTGTTTTTGTGTTGCATTGTGGCAGGCAGCGTACATGACTACACACTCATGAAAGACGTCTTCACGCCGGATTCAGCGTGGTTCGAGAAGGTCAATTTATGGCTTGACTTAGGATTTCTGGGCGCGGACAAAGATTATCAAAGTACCCAAATATATCTACCCCACAAGAAACCTAGAAAATCCAAGAAAAACCCTAATCCGACATTGACGCCTGAGCAGAAGAAACAGAACAGAAAACAAGCCGCCACGCGGGTCATCGTTGAGCATGCCATCGGTGGCATGAAGTTCTTCCACTGCATGATGCATCGGATTAGAAATCATCTGGATCACTTCGTGGATTATTTCTTCTCACTTTCCGCCGGGCTTTGGAACTACAAAATCTGTTGATTTACAATTGTTTAGCATCTGAAACAACTCTAATGTATTTCTTAAATCACCGGCATTCGAATTACCTAGGTTGGTAATACCCGTTCTAGGCGTTATGGCGACGGAGGAACAACAATGAAACCTGCTGTATGTGGAGTCTGCGGCAAATCGGCAATCGAAAGCCACAATGGAGATTGGGTTACCTTTTCTGATTACAAACACCCTGACAATGAAGAAATCGGGCATCCTGATGGATTGGAGTGGTTTTGTGAAATGCATTTAGAAGAAGCGAAATCACTGTCGACACTAGTATCCAGAGAAGCATTAGAAGAGTTACGAAATCGACACCCTACTACCGAAAAAACTAAAACAAGAAAGGAAAATGGTGGTTGGTTACGGCGCTTATTGAATCGGAACGAGTAACATGAAAATCGAAATCGATTTTATATGCTACTCCCTTCTCGCTCCAAAAAGGGCTATTCTTAGCAGGCTGTTGAAATTCGCCGCCATGCCTTCGGCTTTACCCCTTATCGGCGGCTTAATTTTTAGTGCTGAAGGTCCTTTTAGCGCTGAAATCCCGGTTCTAGCCGGTTTTCATCCCCCCGCTTGGGGTTCTTGCCGCCTTTCGGCGAATTTTGGGCAGACGCCCGCCTAGGCCGTCGACCACCGCCAGCCGAACAGCCCACCCAACCGGGTCAGGTTGTAGGCGGCGAACGTGAACACGGTCTGGGCCGCCACCTTCTTCAAACCCCGGAACCGGGTCTGGCGTAACCCGCCCACGGTTTTCGACCACCCGAAGATTTCTTCCACCCGCTTACGCCTCTTCAGGCGGGTCCGGTAGCCGGGGTGTCGGGTGGTGCGGCCATCGATGGCGGAGCCTTTTTCCTTCCGGGCGACAGGCGGCGTGACCCGCTGCTCCCGGAGAGCTTGCACGAACTCCGGCACGTCGTAAGCCTTGTCCGCCCCGACTGTCGCGCCGGGCTTCGTGACGGTGCGACCGATCATGATCTTGGCCGCGTCCCGTTCCGCCGTGCCGGTGGCGTGAGTCACCTCGACATCCACGACCAGGCCGGTCCGGTTTTCCATCAGGGCATGGCCCATGAAGCACAGTTGGGCTTTATCCCCTTCGCTTTTCTTGTAAAGGCGAGCCTCCGGATCGGTGGTCGAGGCGTGGGTCGCATTGGCGCGCTTCTCGCCCTTGAAATCGACGGACGGATTCCGGCCGCCGGCCTCCGGCGGGGGCGAACTGCCATCCTTTTTCACAAAGCTCTTCATGGAGGCCCACGCCTGGATCAGCGTGCCGTCCACCGAGAAATGCTCGTCCGACAGAAGGTCCCGCCATTCCGCCAGCAACACGACCCGCTCGAAAAACAGCCGGGAAATCCGCTCGTTCAGTAACCGATCCCGGTTGGCGCTGAAGGTGGAGTGGTCCCAGACCTCGGCATCCAGCGTCAGCCCGACAAACCAGCGGTACAAAAGATTGAATTCGATCTGCTGGACCCACTGCCGCTCGGAGCGGACAGAGAACAAGACTTGGATGAGACTGGCGCGCAGCAGCCGCTCCGGCGGAATCGACTCCCGGCCGGTCCGGGCATGGAGGGCATCAAATTCCGAGTCCAGCGTGGTCAGCAGAATGTCGACCACGGCCCGGAGCTTGCGAAGGGGATGATCCTTGGGAATCCGGTCTTCCAAGGTTCGGTAGCTAAAGAGTTCTTCCTGGATCAGGTCGGCACCGCGCATGACAGCGTCCAACGTATCTTGAAATGATATTATTTTGCCATGACAAACAATCGATTATGCCTATTTTATGCGCTCCATCCAACGAATTTATCCGGCTTCCAGGACCGAGAAAATCAACAGCCTGTTAGAGGAGAGAAGTTGACCAATTTGTGGAAGGGAGGCGGTCATGAACCGAAGAATCCGTATCCAACGGTTGGCCCCTCAAGACCGGGAGGAGTGGCAGAAGCAGTATTACCGGCACAAGGAGCAACGTCCCCGGCGTCGTCTCACGGCCTTGAAGGCCGTTTGGGACGGCCAGACTTTGGCGGACGTGTGCCGGACTCGGCACCTTCGGGGGGTGTCAAGTTAACTGTGTAACTGGGGTTAGTTCATAGGGTAACTCGATTACCAAAGAGGATCACGAAGTGGTTCAACGCCCGTTTCCAATCCTGGATCGGCATGGTCGGGGGTGTCAAGTTAACTGTGTAACTGGGGTTAGTTCATAGGGTAACTCGATTACCAAAGAGGATCACGAAGTGGTTCAACGCCCGTTTCCAATCCTGGATCGGCATGGTCGGGGGTGTCAAGTTAACTGTGTAACTGGGGTTAGTTCATAGGGTAACTCGATTACCAAAGAGGATCACGAAGTGGTTCAACGCCCGTTTCCAATCCTGGATCGGCATGGTCCATTTCTTCTCGATCCGCTGCAGTCCCAGATACAGGACTTTCAGAATCGCCTCATCGTTCGGAAACGCGCCGCGGGTCTTGAGCAGCTTGCGCAGGCTGAAGTTGAGTGATTCGATCGCGTTGGTGGTATACAGCACTTTGCGGATCTCCGGCGGATAATCGAAAAACACAGTCAAGCGCGTCCAATCCGCCCGCCAGCTTTGGCTGATGGCTGGGTACTTCGCGTCCCAGGTGTCCGCAAACCGCGCCAGGGCAGCTTCGGCCTCGGTCAAGGTCGCGGCGCCATAAATCGCCCGCAGGTCTTTCGCCACCGCCTTGCGCTCCTTCCAGGTGACATACTGCAGGCTGTGGCGCACCTTATGGACGATACACCGTTGGACCTGGATGTTGGGAAACACGGTTTCAATCGCTTCCGGCAGTCCCTTGAGGCCGTCGACACAGGCGATAAAGCCATCCTGAACGCCTCGGTTCTTCAACTCGGTAAAGACCGACAGCCAGAACTTGGCGCCTTCTGTGTCCGCGATCCAAAGGCCCAGCCGCTCCTTTTCGCCTTGCAGATTGACGCCCAAAGCGAGATAGACCGCCTTGTTCTTGACCGGTCCCGCTTCGCGTGATTTGACGATCAAAGCGTCGAAATACAGGATCGGATACACCGACGCCAAGGGCCGGCTCTGCCATGCCTTCACGTCCGCCAACACCGATTCGGTCACGTTGGAGATGAGCGTCGGCGAGACTTCCACGCCATACAGTTCTTCCAGATGCCCCTGAATACCACGGGTGGATAAGCCCCGCGCATACAGCGCCAGAACCTTCTCATCAAATCCTTCGAGCCGGCGTTGGCGCTTGGAAACCAGTTGCGGCTCGAAGTCTCCGTTGCGATCCCGCGGGACCTCAATCGCCAAGGGTCCGGTTTCCGTTTGAATCGTCTTCGCCGACTTGCCGTTGCGAGAATTACCGCTGCCGCGCCCTTCCGGCGCATGGGGGGCATAGCCCAAATGGGCGGTCATCTCCGCCTCCAACGCCCGTTCCACCAGACGCCGGGTCAGCTGCTTGAGCAAGCCGTGTTCCCCCAGAATGTCTTTCGGATTCGTATAGCCTTTGAGCAATTCATCCAATAAGGCGTCTTGTTTGGCTGTGTCACTGGTCATGTTTTAGTCTCTTTTTCTGGCTGATTTTACAAACCAGTTACACAGTTCTTTTTACACCCTCACAATGTGACGTAACTATATGAAAACAAAGGGTTAATCAATGAAGGTCGCTTAGCACTATCCATGCCGGTATTCTTGCCGATCTCACCAAAACGCTTCACGATCCCCAGTTCATCGCCGACCATCGCACCCGCCCAACCGCCTTCTCCCGGCAGCGCATCCTCACCTTTCCGGTCCTTGTCGCCTTCCTGCTCTGCGCCTTCAAAGGCAGCCTCCAGTCCTTGCTCGATGACCTCTTCGCTACGCTCCAGGCACCGCTGCCCCGGAGGGTGACCCAAAGCGCCCTGTCCCAGGCTCGCCAGAAGCTGAAAGCCTCCGTGTTCGAAGCCCTCAACGAGCGCTTGCTGGGCTCCTTGGCCACCTTGCTGCCCGAGCCCCGCTGGCGCGGCTTGCGCCGGGTCGCCGCCGATTCCACCACCTTACGCTTACCGGCCTGGCCGGAAAACCAGGCCGAATTCGGCGTCCAGTCCGATCACCCGGGCCAACCGTATGTGTTGGCGCGTGCCTTGGGGCTGTTCGCCACCACGTCACGCCTGATGCTCAAGGCCGTCCTCGGCCGCTTCGACGAGACCGAGCGTGCCCTCCTGGCGCAACGGCTCCCACACCTTGCCGGCGACGACCTCCTCATCCTGGATCGCGGCTTTCCCGCCGTCTGGCTGTTCACCCTGCTGCAACAGCGCGGCCTGCCGTTCCTGGCTCGGATGGACGGGACTCCATGGTCCTGTGTCGAACGCTTCCTGCTCTCCGGCCAGACCGAAACGGTCGTGACCCTCAAGGTCTCCAAGGCCGCTCAAAGACAAGCACAAGCGGCCGGCATGCACCTGATCGACAACGCCGTCACCCTTCGCCTGATCCGCGTCGTCCTGTCCACCGGCACCGTCGAGGTCCTCGCGACCTCGCTCCTCGACGCGCAAACCTTTCCCGCCGCAGACTTCAAAAGTCTCTACCACGCCCGCTGGCACATCGAGGAAGCCTTCAAAGTCCTCAAACACCGCCTCAACGTCGAACAGTTCTCCGGCGAACTCCCCGAAGCCATCCGCCAGGATTTCCACGCCAAGCTCTTCACCGCCAACCTCGCCGAAGCCCTCGCCCGCTCCGCCTACGACACCCTGCCCGAAGACAAGGCCCAACGCTATGACCCCAATGTGACCTATGTCCTCAACTCCCTGAAGACGCGTCTAGTCTGCTGGCTCATCCAGCGCGTATCCCCCAGCCAAATCCTCACCCTTATCGAGCTCTATGCCAGAACCCTGGAGCTCAAACGGCCCGATCGAAAGGCACCAAGACCCCAATCCCGCATCAAGCCAAAACCTCGACGTCAATACAAATGACCCTTAACTTAACGGCATTGACAGTAGGGCGGGTTAGTCCTGAGCGTAGCGCCAGCGAAGCCGAAGGCGTAACCTGCGTTTTCGCGGTGTATAGCGGGTTACGGTGGAACGGCCGCGACTAAAAGCGACTATTTGCGATTGGAGTGCCGCCTAACCTGCCCTATCCTGCTTGCAGCGCCTTTCCCCCAAGAGCCCGAGTAAGGATAGTAAACATTGGCCTCGTCATTATTGCTGCCAGTCAGCAAAGCGTTTCGGCAGATAGCCGCACCCGAGCTGTTCCGCGACAGCAGACAGCCGCTTGCTTGTTCCGTGTCCGGAGTCGAGCGCCGTTCAGCGAGGCGGCTGCGAGTAGGCGCTGGTGTAGCCTCGGAATATCCCAAACGTCGATCCCGTTTGCGCCACCTATTACGCACTATTTTGCTGTGTTATTATCGGCCTCCATACTGCCTTATTTCACTTGTGTTACCGCCGAATTATGTCCGTATCCGCTCTTGCCATACAGCAATTTGCCTTATTGGATGACGCCGAATGCGAGGAACGAATCGTCGCGGCCAAGCAAAGCCTCGGCGACCGTTGCGTAATTCTGGGCCATCACTACCAGCGGGACGAGGTGTTCCGCCACGCCGATCTGACCGGCGATTCGCTCAAGCTGTCCCGCGAAGCCTCCAAGTCCAACGCCCAGTACATCGTGTTCTGCGGCGTGCACTTCATGGCGGAGGTGGCGGACATTCTGTCGCGTCCCGAACAAATCTCGATTCTCCCCGACCTGGCGGCCGGCTGCTCGATGGCCGACATGGCCAACCTGGCAGCCGTCGAGCGATGCTGGCGCGAGCTCGGCCAACTGTTCGATCCCGACGAAGTCGTGACGCCGGTCACTTACATCAATTCCGCGGCCGACCTGAAAGCCTTCTGCGGACGCCACAACGGCATCGTCTGCACTTCCAGCAATGCCCAGAAGATTCTCGACTGGAGCTTCGGCCAGCGGCAGAAAGTGTTGTTCTTCCCGGACCAGCATCTCGGACGCAATACCGGCTATCGCATGGGCATTCCGCTCGACGAGATGGTGACCTGGGATTTCGCCAAACCTATGGGCGGCCTGACCGAGGACGAAATACGCCGGGCCAGGATCATTCTCTGGAAAGGTTTCTGCTCGGTGCATCAGATGTTTCGTCCCGAGCATGTCGACCGCTTCTTGGAGCGTTACCCGGATACGCGGGTGATCGCCCATCCCGAGTGTTCTTTCGAAGTCTGCCAGAAAGCCCAGTACATCGGCTCGACCGAATACATTCTGAAAACCGTGCGCGAAGCGGAGCCGAACACGCGCTGGCTGGTGGGCACCGAGCTGAACCTGGTCAACCGGCTGGCGGAGGAACTCAAGCCACAGGGCAAGGAAGTTCACTTCATGTCCCCGACCGTTTGCATGTGCTCAACGATGTTCCGAACCGATCCGCAGCACTTGCTCTGGGTTTTGGAAAATCTGGTTGAAGGCCACACCGTCAACCGCATCAAAGTGCAGGAGGGCGATGCACGCTGGGCCAAGCTGGCCTTGAACAGAATGCTGCAACTGGCTTGACGCGCGCCTTGCGCCATCATCGGTATCGCGACTGATGCGGTTCATGCCGGGCAGTCCCGATCGGCGGCTTCGCAGTGCAATTCGGCACCAAATCTCCGGGAGAGGATTGGGACGCGGAGCGCCCGCCAGGGTGAAAAACAAGGTTGTTTTTCATCAATCCTGCCGATTCGTCATTTCGTTCAGCACATCCTACGACCCGCGATCCGCAACGCGCCGAAATCGAGCCGGTAGGATGCGCTGACGGAAGGGAGCGCGCTTCGACTCCTCTCGGGACAGGCATCGTTCGCGACCCATGCCTGTCTCGCACCGTAAGACACTTCGCCTTCCTGGCCCGGCGGCTTCGGAGCAGTCGGTAAATTCGGCCGATTGCCTTATAATCGATTTCTTTGTCCCGCACCATCTCATGCAGATTCATTTGGTAGCGGTCGGCAACCGCATGCCGGGTTGGGTAACGGAAGCTTATTCGGAATATGCCAAACGCCTGCCGCGCGAATGCGAGTTGGTGCTGAAAGAAATCGTACCCGCCAAGCGGGGGAAGAACGCCGACATCGCCCGATCGATCGAGGAGGAGGGTGAACGCATTCTGGCGGCATTGCCGCGCAATGTTCACGTGATCGCCCTCGATGTGGCAGGAAAGGAATGGAGCACGCCGGAATTGGCCGAAGCCCTGGCGCGCTGGCTGGAAAGCGGACGCGATGTGGCGCTTCTGGTGGGAGGTCCGGACGGACTCTCTCCGGCGTGCCTGAAACGCGCGAATCAACGATGGAGCTTATCGAAATTGACTTTTCCTCACCCGGTAGTGCGCATTATCGTGGCCGAGCAAGTCTACCGGGCCTGGAGCATTCTGCAGCATCACCCGTATCACCGTTAGCATGGAGACTCGAAGTCCGCAGATCATCTTAGCATCGGCGTCGCCCCGCCGCCGCGAGCTGCTCGATCAGCTCGGCATCGCTTACGAGGTGATGCCCGCCGGAATTCACGAACACCCGTTACCGGACGAATCGCCGGAAACTTACGTCCGCCGAGTGGCAGCGGAGAAATGTCTGGAGACCTGGCGGAGCGGCGGCGGCAGGCTGCCGGTACTGGCTGCCGATACCGAAGTGGTACTGGATGGAAATATCCTGGGTAAGCCGCAGGATTTCGAGCACGCTTCACGCATGCTGGCGCAGCTGGCCGGAAGGGAACACCGGGTTTTGAGCGCCGTATCCCTGCGGCACGGTGAACGGCATTGGGAAGCCCTGAGCGTCAGCAGCGTGCGATTTCGCCGGATCGGCCAAGACGAAATAGAAGCGTACTGGGCGACCGGAGAACCCTGCGATAAGGCCGGCGCCTATGCCATCCAGGGCAAAGGCGCGGTGTTCATCGAGCATCTGTCGGGTAGCTATTCGGGCGTCATGGGTCTGCCGCTTTTCGAAACGGCGGAACTTCTGAAGCAAGCCGGCATCTCGGTCCTGGCCCAACCTTCCTGCTAACCCGCGCATGAGCGACGAAATTCTCATCAACGTCACACCGCGCGAGACGCGAGTAGCCATCGTCGAAAACGGCGTTCTGCAGGAAGTCCTGGTCGAACGAACTCGCCGCAGAGGGTTGGTCGGCAATATCTACAAGGGCAAGATTTGCCGGGTGCTCCCCGGCATGCAGGCGGTGTTCGTGGACATCGGGCTGGAGCGTGCGGCATTTCTGCACATCTCGGACCTGGGCGCCAGCGATCGGGAGAAAACGCCGACCGATCAGATCGAGCTCATTTTTCACGACGGGCAGGAAGTGGTCGTGCAAGTGGTCAAGGACCCGATTGGCGCCAAGGGTGCGCGCCTCACCACCGAAATCGCCATCCCGTCGGTATATCAGGTCTACATGCCCTACAGCCGCGCCTGCGGGGTTTCGCAACGCATCGAATGCGGGCAGGAACGGGGGCGGCTGCGCTCCGTCATCGAAACCTTTCAGAAAGAACATGCCACCGGCGGGTTCATCGCGCGCACCGCCGCCGAAGGCATCGAGGAAGCCGCGCTGCGCAACGACATGCTGTTCCTGCTCAAGCTCTGGAACTCCATCGCGCAGCGGATCAAGACCGTCAGGCCGAAAACCTTGCTCCACGAAGACTTGCCTCTCAGCATGCGGGTTTTGCGCGATCTGCATTGCGCCAAGGTCGAAAAGATTCGGGTCGATTCCCGTGAAACTTTCGGGCGCCTGGTCAAGTTCGCCAAGGAATTCGTCCCGGAACTGGCATCCCTCGTCGAACACTACGCCGGGGAACGGCCTTTGTTCGATCTCTATAGCGTCGAGGATGAAATTCAGAAAGCCCTGGAGCGCCGCGTCATGCTCAAGTCCGGGGGCCATCTGGTGTTCGACCAGACCGAGGCGATGACCACCATCGACGTCAACACCGGCGCCTTCGTCGGCGGACGCAGCCTGGAAGAAACCATCTTCAAGACCAATCTGGAGGCGGCCCAAGCCATCGCCCGCCAATTGCGGCTGCGCAACCTCGGCGGCATCATCATCATCGATTTCATAGACATGCGGGACGAGGATCACAAGCAGCAAGTCCTGCAAGCACTGGAAAAAAGCCTGGAAAAGGACCATGCCAAAAACACCATCAGCGAGGTCTCTTCGCTGGGATTGGTGGAGATGACCCGCAAACGCACCCGCGAGAGCCTGGAGCACGTCCTGTGCGAACCGTGTCCGGCATGCGGCGGGCGCGGTGTGCTGAAAACACCGGAAACGGTCTGCATGGAAATCTTCCGGGAAGTCATTCGCGAAGTGCGTCAATATAATGTTCAGGAACTCCTCGTGCTGGCGTCCAACGAGGTCGTCGAGCAATTGTTGGACGAGGAGGCCGACACCCTGTCGGAGCTGGAGACGTTCCTAGGTGTTCGCATCAAGTTCCGCGCCGAGGCGCAGTATACCCAGGAGCAATACGATGTCGTCTTGCTGTAGCCCCTTCTTTTGAAAAGCGTCATTCGTTTCACCGGACGAACGGCGCTGTATATCGGTCTCTGCTTTATCGTTGTTCTGGCGCTGACGATTACGGCCCTACGCTGGTGGCTGTTTCCCGACGTGTCGAGTTATCGCCATCTCATAGAAGCCGAGATCGGTTCCCTGATCGGCGAAACCGTCCGTATCGAAAATTTGTCCGCCCGGCTGCACGGCTTCCATCCCCGGTTTTCTCTGAACGGTTTCCATATCCTCGACGCGGAGGGCCGCCCGGCGATCAAATTCGCCACGATCCGTGTCGACTTCGACCCGCTTCGCACGCTGTTCACCGGCCAACCCAGTTTCGGCCGCATGGAGATCGTCGGGGCGAAACTCTCGATCCGGCGCAGGCAGGACGGCACCATCGGCATTCTCGGCTTGCATGTACGCGATCAACCGCCGGCCTGGCTCATGGCCGACGGCCGTTTCGAACTCTTGAACTGCGATCTCGATTGGCTGGACTTCAGGAGTAGCGATACGCCGCTGCACTTGGGGCGGGCGAACATCCGGCTCGTCAACCGGAACGGAAAACACAAGCTCGGTGCCGATATCGCCCTACCCCGAACGCTGGGCCGAAACTTTCGGTTCACCTTGGATGCGCAAGGCGATCTGTTTCAGGCGGGGGAATGGTCCGGAAAGGTTTATCTCGAAGGAACTCGCATCGATACCGCTCGAATAGCCGGCGCCCTGCCCGAACCGGATTTCTCGGTGATATCCGGCATCGCGGATTTCCGAATCTGGGCGAACTGGGCCGGCAGGCTGGATTCAATCGCAGGGGATTTCGAGCTGGCAAAGCCGGTATTCGCGCTCCGTCGAGACGTCAATACCGAAAGCCGGCTCGCATTGTCCGCCATCGAGAGCCGGTTCCGCTGGCAGCGGAAAAACGACGGCTGGCGCCTCGATTTGCATCGCTTCAGACCGGCGCTGACCCGGGCCTGGCCCAAGACCCGCCTGGCGCTCGCCCTCACCCGCGGCACCGACGGTACCCCGTCCGTCATACGAGCTGCGGCTTCCTACCTCGAACTCGGCGATATCAACACCGCATTCCACGCGCTTCCGCTGCTCGACGAAAACGCCGGGACCGTTCTAAGAGCGTTGGCACCACGCGGTTCCGCGCGCAATGTCCGCTTTTTTTTCGCTGCCGATGAGGCCTTAGGCAAGCGTGCCGCCTTGTGCGGGACATTCGAAAATTTCGGCGCAAACGCCTGGCGGTCGCTTCCGGGGGTTTCCGGCTTGAACGGAGAGCTGTGCGGCACCGATGAGACCGGCAGGCTATCGGTTTCCGCCGAAAACGGGCAGCTCCGGCCGAACGCGCTGGGACTAAAGAATCCGATCACCTTGAATAAGGCCAAGGGCGATTTCTTCTGGCGGCAAACCGACGCCGACTGGTGGATTTCATCACCTTCGTTTTTCGTCGAGAACGCCGATCTTGCGGCACGCGGCCGCTTCGGCATCGTGCTGCCGAAAGACCCGAAGACCTCCCCGTTTCTCGATCTTCGGATGCAGGTGGGCGAGACCGATGTGGCTACCGTCAAGAACTACCTGCCTTTCGCCGTCATTCCCAAAACATCGCAGTGGCTGGAGCACGCTCTCATCGGTGGGCAGTTCGGCAACACCCAGCTTCTGTTTCATGGGGCGATCGCTGATTTTCCGTTTTACCGGAACGAGGGCGTATTCGAATCCTCGATCGAGGCGCACAACCTCGCCCTTCGGTTTCATCCGGACTGGCCGCCGCTGACCCAAACCGACGCCCGAATACGATTCCGCGGCCCGGGCATGGAAATCGACTCGAGCAATGGCCGAATCGGCCGGGGCCAAATCGTGGAGGCGCACGCCGAAGCCGAGGACCTCAGGTCTGCGCCTTGGCTGAAATTGAACGGAAGCGCTAAAGCGGCGGTGCCCGATGTTCTGGATTTCCTCGCCCACTCTCCCCTGCGCGAGCTCCCCGCGAAGCTGGGCAAATTCGTGAGCACCGCCGGCGACACCGAGATTTCACTGGACTTGACCGTTCCGCTGGATCGGAAACTGGGCGATATCACGATCGAAGGTAAAGCCGAATTCAACAATGCAAAGCTTCGCCTCGTGGATGCCGGGCTGGAACTGGAGCGAATCAACGGTCCTCTGCGTTTTACCCGTACCGGGTTGAGCGCCGACGCCATTCGCGCCTCGGTGTTCGGCCATTCCGCCGAGATTCGCATCTCCCGCGAGAAAGTCGAGACGGCGGTGGAGATCAGGGGACGAATCGGCGTGTCCGACCTCCGGGAACAGTTCCCGAACAGTCTTTGGCGTTTCGCCCGGGGCGCTACCGATTACGAGCTCGATCTGCGGATCCCGGACTCGCTCGATACCGAAAATGAACCGCTGCTTCTGTCGCTGTCCTCCACGATGAGCGGCTTGGCCCTGAACCTGCCTGCACCGTTCGGAAAACGGGAAAAAACCAGAAAAGATCTCTATCTCGAAACCGACGTTCGCGCCGGAACCCGAATTCCGCTAAGACTCAGCTATGGGCCGGCGATCAGGGCGGAGCTCAGTTTCTCGAAACCCGCCGACGGCATCGTGCTGGAAAGCGGCAATCTGGCCATCGGCAGACTGCTTCCGCCGCTCGGGCCGGAGCCCGGCCTGGCCATTCTTGCCCAATTGGAAGAACTCGACGCCGGCGAATGGCGCCGGCTGCTGCCCGAGTCTCCCGACGAGCCGCGCCGCAACGCTCTGTTGCGGATGCTGGAGCTGAACGTCGAAAACATCTACTGGAACGGAGAAGGCCTGGGTCCCCTGAGCCTCGACATGGTGCGTGAAGACCGGGACTGGCAGGGCCATCTAGACTGTACTTTCGGCAAAGGAACCTTCAAAGCTACCGACAATTCCATCGTTTTCGATCTGGCACACCTCAGATTGCCGAAACGGGACGGTGCTGAAACCAAACCGGCGAACACCGGGTCGATCGATCCGTCCGTCCTGCCGAATATTACCCTGAACGCCAAGCGCCTGCTTTGGCGGAACGCCGATCTCGGACCGTTGACGCTCCGGACGGAGCGGCGCGCTCATGGCATGATCATAAAGACACTCGAAGGCGGGACCGAGAATCATCGCTTCGATATGCACGGCCGCTGGACGCGCTCGGCGGACAAAACCTGGGGCACGCATCTCGCGGGGAAAATCCGCGTCGAGGATCTGGGAGATCTGCTGGCCGGCGTCGGTTACGGCGGCGAAGTTCGGGACACGCCTTCCGACATTGATTTTCGCGTGTCCTGGCTGGGCGCGCCCCAGCAATTTTCGCCTGCCGGCGTTGCCGGCGACATCCGGATGAAGCTGGGCAAGGGGGCAATTCTCAAGATCGAGCCCGGATTCGGGCGGGTGCTGGGTATGTTAAACTTGGACACACTGTGGCGCAGGCTATCTTTCGATTTCAGCGACCTGTTCGGTAAGGGCTTGGCCTACGACAACGTCCTGGGAACCTTTCAGCTCGGCGGGGGTCAAGCCGTAACGAAAGGTTTTCTAATCGATGCCGTTCCCGCCAAAATCGTCATCAACGGCCGTGCCGGACTGGTGACGCGAGATTTGGATCAGATCGTCACCGTCATACCCCACACCAGCGTTGCCCTGCCCATTGCCGGCGCCTTGGCCGGCGGACCCGCAGTCGGCGCCGCCGTGCTTCTGGCACAGCAGCTGGTCGGCGAGGAAGTGGACAGCATTACCGCGACTCACTACGCCGTCAAGGGTAGTTGGGACGAACCGCAAATCACCAAAATCAGCAGCAACATGCCGCTCGACATCCTCGACCGGGCCTGGAGCGGCATGAAAGATTTATCAGGTTTTGGGACCGAAACGGAGAAAGAAACGAATGAGTAAAACGGTTTTCGCCGCCATCCAGATGGCTTCCAGCCCCAATGTCAGCGCCAACCTCATCGAAGCGGGGCGACTGATCGAAAAAGCCGCTTCCGCGGGTGCCGCCCTGATCGTACTCCCGGAAAATTTCGCCATCATGGGTCAATCCGAAACCGACAAACTGGCCGTTGCCGAAACCGACGGGTCCGGCCCGATCCAGGATTTTCTGGCGAAAACCGCGGAGCGGCTGAAGGTCTGGCTGGTCGGCGGCACCATGCCGATCCGCGCCGGCAACGACAAAGTCCGGGCCGCCTGTCTCGTTTACAACGACAAGGGCAATCGAGCGGGCCGCTACGACAAGATCCATTTGTTCGACGTCAATGTTCCGGGCACTGAAGAGAAGTATCACGAGTCCAATACCATAGACGCGGGCAGCGAGGCGCTGGTCCTCGACACTCCGTTCGGAAGGCTCGGCCTTTCGATTTGCTACGATCTACGCTTTCCCGAGCTGTTCCGGCAGATGGCGGAGGTCGGCATGGACATTCTCGTCGTTCCTTCGGCTTTTACCGCCCAAACCGGTGCCGCCCACTGGGAGACTCTGGTTCGCGCCCGGTCGATCGAAAACCTGTGCTACACGATCGCCGCCAACCAGGGCGGATTTCATGTCAACGGCCGCGAAACCTTCGGTCACAGCATGATCGTGGACCCTTGGGGTCAAGTGCTCGGCGTCCTTCCTCAGGGCGCCGGCGCGGTGACCGCCGAGTTCGACCCCGACCGGCTGCAGAAAGTGCGGGCCGCCTTTCCCGCCCTGACCCATCGCAAACTGCGTTGCCGCTGACGGACGGGGCGTGTAGGCTAGCGCCCATCACCCGCTTATTTGTTACACCTAGGTTATGAATCACGATCCTCTTGTAATCGCCCGGCAAACCCTGCTGGAGCCGGCCGGCCTCATGGGCGGCGATATCGAACGCGTCATCGGCCAGCTATTGAGCGCATCGGTGGATGCCGCCGACGTCTATCTTCAATCCACCCGGTTCGAGTCCTGGATGCTGGAAGACGGTATCGTCAAGGAAGGCAGCCACAGCATCGAACAGGGCGCCGGGGTACGCGCCGTGTCCGGCGAGAAAACCGGATTCGCCTACAGCGACGAAATTGCACTTCCGACCTTGCTCGAGGCCGCCACGAACGCGCGAGCCATCGCGCGCGAGGGCGGCGAGGGCAAACGGGAGATTTCCGGAATCGTGCGCCCGCCCCAGCTCTATCTGCCGATAGATCCGCTTCAGTCGCTGCCCGAGGAAGAGAAAATCGCCATCCTCAAGCGCCTGGACGAAGCATGCCGAAAACTCGACCCGCGCGTCGAGCAGGTCATGGTGAGCCTTGCCGGCAGCCACGAAGTCGTTCTGGTCATCGGCCAAGACGGCGCGCTCTATGGCGATGTACGTCCCTTGGTTCGGCTCAACGTCAGCGTGATCGTCCAGGAAAACGGGCGTCGCGAGCAAGGTAGCAGCGGCGGCGGCGGCCGCACCGATTACCGCTTCTTCCTGGAAGAAGACCGGGCCATGGAATACGCCCGGGAAGCCGTGCGCCAGGCCCTGGTGAATCTGGATGCGATCGAGGCCCCGGCGGGCACCATGACCGTGGTCCTGGGACCCGGCTGGCCGGGCGTTCTGCTCCATGAAGCCATAGGCCACGGCCTGGAAGGCGATTTCAACCGCAAAGGCACTTCGGCCTTCGCCGGCCGCATCGGCGAACGCGTGGCCTCGCCGCTTTGCACGGTAGTCGACGACGGCACCCTGCCCGGCCGCCGCGGTTCGCTCAATATCGACGACGAAGGCGTACCGACGCAGTGTACGGTTTTGATCGAAAACGGCATTCTCAAGGGCTACATGCAGGACAAGCTCAACGCCCGACTGATGGGCACAGCACCCACCGGCAACGGCCGCCGCGAATCCTATGCCCACCTGCCCATGCCGCGCATGACCAATACCTACATGCTGGGGGGATCTCACGATCCGCAGGAAATCATCGGTTCGGTGAAAAAAGGGCTGTTCGCCAAGAATTTCGGCGGCGGCCAGGTCGATATCACCTCGGGCAAATTCGTGTTCTCCGCAAGTGAAGCCTATCTGATCGAAGACGGAAAAATCACCCGCCCGGTCAAAGGCGCGACCCTGATCGGCAACGGCCCCGACGTCCTGACCCGCGTCAGCATGGTCGGCAACGATCTGGAGCTCGATACCGGCGTCGGCACCTGCGGGAAAGACGGCCAGAGCGTACCCGTCGGCGTCGGCCAGCCGACTTTGAGGGTGGATGGGCTGACCGTGGGTGGGACACGGGTTTAGCTCAAGATGGATTGATGCTGTCCCGGTGGAATTCCTAGCTTGGCTTGCCCGTATCGGTGTCGAAAGCTGCTTTGACGGCGCCGGGCGCGTCACACGCATCCAACTTTTACCCAAAACGATTTAACGAATGTAAGGAGCTATCCGTGCCGGAACCCACAACTTTCGCACGTAAAGAAGAACAACTCGAACAACTGAAATCCCTGGTATCCGATTGCCTGGCGGAAGCCCGACGGCAAGGCGCCACCTCGGCGGAAGCCGGCGTCAGTCTGGAGCATGGCCTTTCCGTCACCGCGCGGATGGGTGAAGTGGAAACCATCGAACACCATCGCAGCCAAGGACTCGGCGTCACGGTCTACGTGGGGCAGCGCAAGGGTTCGGCCAGCACTACCGACCTCAGAGCGCAAGCGATGCGGGAAACCGTGCAGGCCGCCTGCCGGATCGCCCAGTACGCGGCCGAGGACGAATATGCGGGGCTGCCCGATTCGGACATGCTCGCCACCGAGTTTCCCGACCTCGATGTTTACCATCCCTGGGATTTGGATGCGGAAACCGCGATAAACCTGACCATCGGCTGCGAAAACGCTGCACGCCACTACCATCCGGAAATCGTCAACTCCGAAGGCGCGAGCCTCAACACCTTTCAAGGCCTGAGAGTCCTCGGCAACTCGCTGGGATTCCTGCACGGCTATGCGTCCAGCCGCCACAGCCTGAGCTGTTCGGTGATCGGCCAAAGGGGCGACAGCATGCAGCGGGACGACTGGTGGACCGTGGCGCGAGACGCCGAAGATATCGAAGCGCCCGAACTGGTGGGACGCAAGGCCGCCGAGCGCACGGTGAAACGGCTCGGCGCACGTTCGCTGAGCACCCGCCAATGTCCGGTGGTATTCGCGGCGGATATCGCGTCCAGCCTGCTCGGCCATTTCATCGGAGCCATCCGTGGCGGCAATCTCTATCGGAAGTCGTCGTTCCTGCTCGACCATCTGGGAAAGCCGATTTTCCCAGCCTTCGTGCAGATCCGCGAGGAGCCGCACATCAAGAAAGCCTTGGGCAGCGCCCCCTACGACGCCGAAGGCGTTCGGACCAGACCTCACCACATCGTCAGGGACGGCATACTCGAATCCTACGTGTTGAGCACCTACTCGGCCCGCAAGCTCGG
Source organism: Methylocaldum marinum (assembly GCF_003584645.1). Classification (GTDB taxonomy): domain Bacteria; phylum Pseudomonadota; class Gammaproteobacteria; order Methylococcales; family Methylococcaceae; genus Methylocaldum; species Methylocaldum marinum. The sequence continues at coordinate 5,405,427 of NZ_AP017928.1, read as the reverse complement.
CATGAAAACCACCGGCAATGCCGGTGGCGTACACAATCTCGTCATCGACCCCGGCGAACTCGATTTGGAGGGCTTGCTGAAACGCATGAATACGGGACTTCTCGTCACCGAGCTGATGGGCCAGGGCGTCAACCCGGTCACCGGCGATTACTCACGTGGCGCATCCGGATTCTGGGTGGAGAACGGAGAGATCCGGTTCCCCGTCGAAGAAATCACCATCGCGGGCAACCTGAAGGACATGTTCATGAACCTGCAGGCGGTCGGAAACGATGTGGACCTGCGGGGCAATACCCGAACCGGATCTATTTTGCTCGAGAAGATGACAGTGGCGGGAAATTAAGAGCGCCCCTGACGAGACGGCTTCGCCGGCAAGGGATTGCCGGCCTATGACGGTGCCGCTGTAAGTCGCGAATCCCTCCGTGACATTACGCCGCTCGGCCCGTGACTTGTGTCTTGATTTCCAAGACGGTGTCCACCGCTCACGAAAGCACGGCGTTATACAGGTCCAAAGTTTCCGAGGTTATCTTTTCCGAGGAAAATTCGGTCTCCGCGATTTCCCGGCTGCGCCGCCCCATACGCTCGCGCCGTGCCCGATCCTCGATCAGCGTTTTGAGCGCTTCGGCCAAGGCGTAAGCATCTCGTGCCGGGACCAGTAGCCCGTTGTCGCCGTGACGGACCACTTCCCTGCAGCCCGGCGTGTCGGTGGTGATGATGGGCTTACCCGCGGCGGCGGCTTCGAGCAGCGCCTTGGGGAGACCTTCCCGATAGGAGGGCAAGCAAACGATATGGCACTTGGCCAGTACTTGAGGAATATCTTCCCGTCGGCCCCACCATTCGATGCTCCCTTTCCGTTTCCAGGTTTGCAGCTGAGCTATAGAAACCGATGCCGGATTGTCGGGATCGGGATCGCCTATCAGGGCGAATCGCGCCGCGACGCCCTCGGCGCGCAACCGCTCGGCCGCGGTCACGAACTCCCCTACCCCCTTGGTCCATAACATGCGCGCCGGCAAGACGATCAAGGGTATTCCATCGCGCTCTTCCGCCGGGCTGAATGCTCCAAGATCCACTCCGGCACCCCGAATCAGGCTCAAGCGGGCGGCCGGCAAGCCGAAGCCGATCATCTGTGCGTAATCGTCAGGGTTTTCCACGATGACATGCCCCTTTGAAAGGAGCCTAGCCAGCACGGCACGAATCACCGGGCGGAGCAAGCGCGCCTTGGCGCTGTCCGAGGTAAACAGCCAGCCGAGACCGGCCATGTAATTCACAACAGCGCGCGGACGGCTGAAGCAGGCGGCAAGGGTACCGTACACCACCGGCTTGATGGCGACATTTTTCACCAGATCGGGCCGAATTTTCCGATAAATCTTGATCAAATCGGCGATCATGCGGAGTTCCGCAATCGGATTGTGCCCGCGCCGCGACAATTCGAGCGGAACGACATGAACGCCTCGCGCCTCGATAATCGACCGGTGCTGCCGCACGCGCGTCACCACGTAGACCTCGTAGCCCGCGTCGCGGACGGCGGTCACATGGGGCAGCCAATGGGAGCAGACGAACCAGTCTTCGGTAACGAAAAATAGAATTCTTTTCTTCAAAATGGCTTGGCTCAGTGATCTGGAAAAGTGGAACATCGTCTTTTCGTGCGGTCGGCGGATCGGCTATTTCGCCGGGAATTCGCCAAGAAAGACTTAAGAGAAAGCGCAGTATAATAACCGATGGCACAAGCCCGATCGGTGCAGAATCGGCGCCCCGCCGCCTTCATGCCGCAACCGAGAAAATCACCGGTAACGCGTCCGCTCAAACGTCTTTCGGACTCTGTCGAACTCATGATCGCTAAACCCAGGCTCACGGGAGACCGGAGCTTATTTCATCTCGCCCGTAACACGATGGGCGCTTTCAGCATCCGAGCACTCGGAATCGGCCTGTCGTTCATGGCTCAGGCGGTGACGGCACGACTCATGGGTTCCGAAAATTACGGGCTATTCGTTTACGCGCTCGCCTTCACGCCGGTTCTATCCTGGCTTGCGCAATTGGGCATGGTACAAACTTCGATCCGCTACATCTCGATTTACAACTCGCAAAAAGACTGGGGTGCCCTTCGGGGCCTCACTACCTTCGCCACACGCAGCACGCTCGCCGCTTGCCTGGCCACGGGGCTGGTCATGACGATCATCGGCTGGATGTTGAAAAACGACATGGATGACCTGCACCGGTCAGTCTTCATTCTGGCTCTCCTGCACGTGCCCTTCCTGGCACTATCCGAATTGCGCGTGGGCATTCTGCGCGGCCTGCTCAAAGTCAGTTTCGCCGAACTACCGGAAAATCTCCTTCGCCCGGTGCTCGTGATAGTTCTTCTCACAGCGGCTTATTTTTGGCTTCATGAGGCCGTCGATCCCGTGACGGCGATGTCGATCAGTTTGTCCGTGACCATGGCCAACTTCCTGCTGGGCAGCGCATGGCTTAGGCAATCGTTGCCGGAAGGGGTATCCGACAGCTTGCCGACCTATCGAAAAAAAGAATGGCTGAACATGGCCATTCCTATGTTCTTCCTCGTCGGGCTGCAACTACTCATCAGCCAACTGGATATCCTGCTTATCGGATCGTTGGTGGGCACGGGGGAAGCCGGCTCTTATGCCGTAGCGGCGAGAATCGCCGACTTCGCATCCTTCGGGTTGGTTGTGGCCTATGGCGTAACCGCCCCCTTGTTTGCGGCACACTGGAACAATCGATCGATACCGGACTTCAGTCGCCTGCTGAAAATCACCTCGATGGGCAACGCTTTGTTCGTCTTGGCTGCCGCTTCGCTCATTGCGGCGATGGGCGAAAACATTCTCGGCGTTTTTGGTGCGTCATTCGTCGAGGCTTACCATCTGCTTCTGATCCTGGTGGCGGGAAAATCCCTCCATGCCCTGACCGGCCTCGGAACCATTCTGCTGACGATGACCGGCCATCAAAAGGAAGCGACATGGCTCATGGGCGGCGGCTTGGCCATACAATTGCCTTTGACGCTCTACCTCATCGACGAACACGGCGCCATGGGCGCGGCCATTGCCAGTGCAATCACAATCGCCTGTACTAATGTATCAGCGCTGGCGACCGTCAAAATCAGGTTAAAATTAAGCCCATTCGGCCGACTGCCCCATAACGCGAATCTCTAATCATCGATACAAATCCATTGTCCTTCAGGGCTTAAGCCATGACACCTGATACACCGGATTCCGTCGTTCTCGAAAAGAACCCTTGCCCCATGGGCTGCGAAAGCCGCGACGAATGGGTTTTGAAAGGCAGGGATCGGCTGCACGATCTGCCCGGCACGTATTCCGTGGTCCGATGCTTCGGATGCGGACTGTTGAGAACCGATCCGCGACCGACGGCGGACACCATCGGTTATTACTATCCCGAGACTTACGGACCTTACGCCGGAACCCGCATTGCCGATTCCCGTTTCAAAACGGCGGTGAACGCCGTCAAGGCATTCGCGAGAAGTGTCCTGAAAACTCACAGCCTGTCCCTGCCCCTGCTGGAACCGGGACGAATGCTGGAAATCGGCTGCGCCTCGGGCGGCTTTCTGGCCCGCATGGCGGGCAAGGGCTGGCAGGTCGAAGGCATCGAATTTTCACCGACGGCGGCGAAAAATGCCCAGGATGCAGGCTTTTCCGTTCATTGCGGAAGCCTGGAATCGGCGCCTGACCCCGCCGAACGATTCGATCTCGTGGTCGGCTGGATGGTTTTGGAACACCTTCACGATCCCGTGCTCGCGCTGAACAAACTGCATCGCTGGACCCGGAAAAATGCCTGTCTGGCCATTTCGGTTCCCAACGCGGCCTGCTTTCAACTCGGCTGGTTCCGGGAACGATGGTACCCCTTGCACTTGCCCGCCCATTTGTACCACTTCACCCCTGAGACCTTGGAAGCCCTGCTGAATGCCACGGGTTGGCGCATCGAGAAGGTTCTTTACCAGAAAGTGATGACCGATTTGGTGGCGAGTACGGCCTATCTCATCGAAGACAAATGGCCTCATTCGAGCGTTTCCCGGTTCCTCAAACGGCGCCCCGATATTTTCAACCTGCCTCTTTATCCTCTGGCCCTGCTTCTGAGTCGGCTCGGCCAATCCGCAAGGATGACGGTTTGGGCCAGACGCATCGATAAGTAATTGAAAGTTTTGCTTCTAAGTCGATACGGCCAACTCGGGGCCAGCAGTCGGCTCCGCTCGTATCAGTATCTGCCTTATCTCGAAAGCCGGGGATTCAGGTTTAGGGTGGCACCCTTTTTTAAGGATGCCTATCTCGAACGGTTCTATGCCGGAGGGGGAAAATCCCTGCGCCACGCGTTCGGCGGCTACGGGCGGCGGATCGCATCCCTGTCGGGAATACGCGCTTACGACCTGATCTGGATCGAAGCGGAGGCATTGCCCTGGCTTCCGGCTTGGGCCGAAACCGCCATGGCGCGTGCGGGAACTCCCTATGTCGTCGATTACGACGATGCCATCTTTCATCGCTACGATTATCATGCCAATCCCGCCATCCGCAGGATCCTGGGCGACAAGATCGACCGTGTCATGCGCCATTCCAAAGCCGTGATCGCGGGCAGCGAATATCTGGCCGCACGGGCGACGGCGGCCGGTGCCGCACGCGTGGAACTCGTCCCGACTTCGATTGACTTGAGCCGGTACCCGCAGAATCCATCCGATCCGGGTGCAGTCTTCACCATCGGCTGGATCGGTTCACCCACCACGGCGCAATACCTGCGAAGCTTGACCGAGGTCTTTTCGGCGATCGCACGGTACCATCCGGTACGGATAATAGTGATCGGTGCGGGAACCGCGGATTTGCAGAGTTCCGATTTCGACGTCGAGTATCGCCACTGGTCGGAACAAACCGAAGTGGACGATATCCTAAGATTTGACATCGGCATCATGCCTCTATCCGATACGCCTTGGGAACGGGGCAAATGCGGCTATAAACTCATCCAGTATATGGGCTGCCACAAACCCGTGGTCGCCTCGCCGGTCGGGGCGAATCTCAAAATCGTCGAACACGGCACCAACGGCTTTCTCGCCTCCACCGAGTCGGAATGGAGAACCGCCTTGCTCGAACTGTTGCATAGCCCGGATCTTCGTGCCCGACTGGGACGAGCCGGAAGAGCCCTTGTCGAACGCGAATACTGCACTGCCGTCAACGGTCCCAAGCTGGCGAACATTCTGTGCGAGGCGTCGGGGCGATGACCGGTCCCGATTCGGCCTGGCCGACTAGTGGAGAATTGCGCGGGCCTCGAAATCCTTTCTCTTCAAGCATCGGATCAAACAACATGCGTATGCAAATTATCATCTCGGCTTTCCTTGCGCTTATTACCGCCGGTCACGTTTTGGCCGAAACCGACGATCGAAAGATCAGGATCGGCATGCTCGCCTTCGGCACGCTCAACTGGGAACTCGCCGTCATACAGGAGGAAGGATTGGACAAAGCGCAGGGGATCACCATGGAAACGACACCTCTCGCCAGCTCAGAAGCGGGAAAAGTCGCCCTGCAGGGAGGAAGCGTCGATCTGATCGTTTCCGACTGGATCTGGGTGGCCAATCAGCGCAGCCGGGGCACGGATGTCACTTTTCTGCCCTATTCCAGCAATCATGGGGCGTTGGTCGTGCCCGCCGATTCGCCCATCCGCACGGTCGGCGACCTCGAGGGAAAGCGGCTCGGTATCGCAGGCGGCGGTCTGGACAAGAACTGGCTGCTGCTGCGTGCCCTGGCTCAAAGACACTATAAACTGGACCTCGAACAATCCACTAACCAAGTCTTCGGCGCGCCGCCGCTGCTCAATCTACAGTTGCAGCAGGGCAAGCTGGACGCCGTCCTGAATTACTGGAATTTCGCCGCCAAGCTGGAGGCGCAAGCTTATCGTCGCGTCACTGACGGGCGCGGCATTCTTCAAGGTTTGGGCATAAGCGCCGACCTGCCGAGTCTCGGCTATGTTTTCCGGGAAAGGTGGGCCAACTCGCACGAAGACGTTCTTTCCGGGTTTCTGAAGGCGGCGGACACGGCTAAAAAATCGATTTGCGAGTCGGACGCCGTTTGGCGCAAGGTGGTACCGCTAACGCGGGAAACCGACGAACGGGTACAAGGCAGTCTGCGGCGCCATTACTGCGAAGGAAGAGTCCGGATTTGGGGCGAAGGCGAGAAAAAAGCCGCTGCCGCGATTTATGAACTGCTGCATCTAGCGGGCGAAGGCCGGCTGACCGGAAAGTCCGGAAAGCTGCCGAATGGCGTATTCTGGCGCTGACCGATCCGTTCCGTTTTGTAAAAATTTTGACAGTTTAAGTCGATGAAAATCCTATAAATGTGCCAAGAGTTATTGGCCACGAACTTCGACCCGCCCCGGGGACGAGCCCCTTTCGTCCAATCGGAAACGACAAGTGTCACTTTTTTTTACAACGGCAACACCTAGTAGTCGACTTACCGCTGCATGCCCCATGACAAAACCATGAATTCATAAAAAACGTCGCGTCTCGCAAGACTTGGAGGCGCTTCTAAATCGCCGGCAACTGATGTGGCGCGATTCATGCTTTCTTCTCTCCGAAGATCCAATGTCGGCGAAGCTCCCGAGAACTCCTTTCCCTGTTGTGAAGACGGTTCATAGCTTGCCGTGATTTGCACTTCAGGTTTTTCGAGGATTCGTTGGACTCTGCCCGTGGGCCGCCAGCCCGCTACGGGCAGACTCGATGTATTCACTCGACATTCAACACTACAATAAACGGACGGTACTCTGCTATGAAGTTAGCACGACAAATAATAATCGTTTTGGGGATGGGAACAGCGCTGGCTTCCACCCAGGCCATGGCGGGACCTTCAGCCGGCCGGGCGGGATGCGAAAATCTGCCCTCGCATGCTCAGCTGAAGTATGCTCTTGCCGCCGCCGTTGCCGGCGAAAGCAGCGGATTGGATTTCGACATGTGGGGCACTATCGTCAATCGGGATGGCGTCGTGTGCGCCGTCGCTTTCTCCGGAACCGACCGCGGCTCCCAGTGGCCCGGCAGCCGGGTGATTTCCGCCCAGAAAGCCAATACGGCCAATGCGTTCAGCCTCGACAGCCTGGCACTCTCCACCGGCAACCTTTATTCGGCCGCGCAAGGAACCTCCGGCGCCAATGCGGAAACGATGCTCGGCGGCAGTTTGTACGGCCTCCAGTTCAGCAATCCGGTGAACCCGGACGTCGCTTACGGCGGCAATCCGAAACACTACGGTCAAGCGAATGACCCGATGGTGGGCAAGCGTCCCGGTGGCGTAAATGTATTCGGGGGCGGATTGGGCCTTTACAAGAAAGGACGGATCATCGGTGCCGTGGGTGTCAGCGGCGACACGTCCTGTGCCGACCACAACATCGCATGGCGCGTCCGCAAGCACCTGAAATTGGATCAGATGCAGGGTGTCGGCGGCGTATCCGGCGATCCCGATCGCCCTGACAACATCATTCTCGACCAGTACAACGGCAATAACGACGGCGTCACGGCCGGATTCGAACAGCCCGGCTGTCTCAATGACGCCAGCGGCGATCCTCGCGCTTTGCCGGCGGTTCAGCATTAAACGAATACCTGCCGTCGATTGCATTCAGCCGGGCTCCACGCCCGGCTTTTCGTTTCAGCCGAGCGGCCGCGGCACATCTCGTTCCGTTCACCGGCACATGGAAATCGGACAAAAACCATGCCTACCCTTTTCTCAACTTCGGCACGGCTTCCAGCAGGCGTTTGGTGTAAGGATGAGCCGGCTTGAAAAGAACCTGCTGAGTCGCCCCCATCTCGACGATCTTGCCCCCGTGCATGACCGCCACCCGGTCGGCCAGCTCGGCCACGACGGCCAAATCATGAGTGATGAACAGATAGCTGAGGCCGCGACGGTCACGCAGATCCCTCAACAGTTTCAATATTTGCGCTTGAACCGACACGTCCAAGGCGCTGGTCGGCTCGTCGCACACGATCAGCTTGGGGTCGACGGCCAGTGCCCGCGCGATGCAGATGCGCTGCCGCTGTCCGCCGGAAAATTCGTGCGGATAACGTAAGCGTGCATCCTTCGGCAAGCCGACGCCCTCGAGCAATTCCTCCGACCGTTCGCGCCGTTCGTGCTCGCCCATCGACGGATGCAGGGCGAGCAATCCCTCCTCGACGATATCGCCCACGATCATGCGCGGATTCATCGAAGAGTACGGGTCCTGAAACACGATCTGCATTTCGGCGTAGCGTTTCCGCCTTTCCTCGCCGCGTAGCCCGCTGATATCGGCGCCGTCGAAACGAATTCGCCCGCCGGAATGCCCGATCAGGTTGAGAATTCCCTTGCCCAGGGTCGTCTTGCCGCATCCCGACTCGCCCACCAGTGCCAAGGTCTCGCCCTGCGCCACCGAAAACGAAACACCGTCCACCGCTCGCACATAATCCACGGTCCGCTGAAAAATGCCGCGCTTGATCGGGAAATGGACCTTGAGGTCCTCCACCTCCAGCAGCGGATCCGAATGATGTGTCTCGGGGCGGGCAAGGCAGGCGTCCAAGCGGGGCATGGCCGTGAACAGCTCGCGGCTGTAAGGGTGCTCCGGCTTTTCGAAAAACCCTTCGCGGCCGCTCTGTTCCACGATCTTGCCGGCCTGCATGACGGCCACGCGGTCGGCCAGTTCCGCGACGATGCCGAGATCGTGGGTGATCAGCCAGAGCGCCATACCGCTATCGCGTTTCAAACGTTCGAGAAGTTCCAGGATTTGTGCCTGAATCGTTACGTCCAAAGCGGTGGTCGGCTCGTCGGCGATGAGGAGATCCGGCTCGCCGGCCAAGGCGATAGCGATCATGACGCGTTGCCGCATGCCGCCGGAGAGCTGATGGGGGTATTCGTCGAGATGCCGCTCGGGGTTCGGCAATCCCACATGATCCAGGAGTTCCAGCGCGCGATTTCTCGCCGGCCTGCCCTGCAATCCGCGCTGCAAACGCAAAACCTCGCCGATTTGCCGCCCGACTGTCATGACCGGGTTCAGCGAACTCATCGGATCCTGGAAGATAATGCCGATCCGTAAGCCCCGGATGGCACCCATGGCGTATTCCGGCAGCCTGAACAACTCGGTGCTTCCGAGCATGACCCGGCCTTTCGTGATTCGCGCATTGTGGGGCAATAATCTCAGTACCGCGAGCGCCGTGACCGTTTTTCCCGAACCCGACTCGCCCACCAGCGCGAACGTTTCGCCTTTGTCGATATGAAACGATACCCCGCTGACGGCCGGAACCAACTCCGTCCCCTGGCGGAAACTCACGTGAAGATCGGATACGGACAAAAGCGCACCGGCAGCGTCCGGCCGAGTTTTCGCGTCTAACACTTCAGAAGCCGCGTTCAAATCTCTCCTCCCCCAAGCACCGATGGACACATTACTCCGCCCGCCTCGGATCGAAAGCGTCCCGCACCGCGTCCGCGAAAAGATTGGCGGCCAGCACCAGGGTGAACATGAACAGAAACGCGGCCGCCAGAGACCACCAGACCGCCGGGTCCCGCGCCAATTCGAGCCTGGCGCCATTGATCATGTTGCCCCAGCTTTCCATGGTGGGATCGACGCCGATGTTCACATAGGACAGCACGGCTTCGGCCAATACCAGCGAACTGAAATCCAGGGCAACCGAAATCAGCACCAGATGGAACACATTGGGCAGGATATGCCGCAGCAGGATCGAATCCTGCTTCACGCCCAGCGTCCGCGCCGCCTGGACGTATTCCATTTCGCGCAGCTTCAGGGTTTCCGCCCTGAGCAAGCGGCACAGGCCGGTCCAGCTGGTCATGCCGAGGATCAGGCAAAGAAACAGCAGCCTGAAATCGGCCCGCACGGCCAGACTGGCGAAGTCCTCCTCGTGCCGGGCCATGTACACCTGCATAATGAGCATGGCCGCGGCGATCAGCAACACGCCGGGTATGGAATTGAGCGTGGTGTAAAGATACTGGATAACATCGTCGACCCAGCCGCGGAAGTAGCCGGCCAGGATGCCGAATCCCAAAGCCAGCGGCAGCGTGGCGAAAGTGGTCAGGGTCCCGATCAAAAGTCCGGTCCGGATGCTCTTGAGGCTCTGGTAGAACACGTCCTCGCCGACTTTGTCCGTGCCCAGTACGTGGTAGCGCAGTCCCAGTTCGCCGAGCATGCCGCCGCATCCCAAAATGAGGAACAGCGTCAGCAAGACGGCCCGCCACGGAACTTCGGTTCGGCCGCAGGCGATGTGCTTGGTGCTTTCGCCGAGACCGATACCCTCCCGGCGACTGCGCCAGGCGATCACGGAAAAAGTCGCCACGAGCCAGGCCAGAGCGCCCTCCATCAACCCTTTCGCACCGGTCGCCAAAATATCGGCCGTTGCTTCCCGCTCCGGATCTCCCAGGTGCGCGCCCCCGTATTGCAAGCGGGGATAGTCCCAGGCTTCCGTACCGTCCGGCCGGCTGATCATTTCCTTGGCGTAGGCATAGGATGAAAAGGGCGCCGAATAGGTTTTTTCCACGCGTGTCCGGATCGGGGTCATCCAACTGTCCAACAGACTGATCACCTCGCCCTGATATTGGCCGTTCTCGCCTTCGATTCGCGGATGGAAATGAATCGAATCCACTACGGCGATGAACAGGTAAGCGAGCAAAACCACCAGCGACACCATGGCACTCCGGCTCTGCGCCACCTTTCGCCAGGGCCGGCGCAAATGTTCCCGATTCCTGGCCCGGAAGACCAGTACACCGAATCCGGCCAGCAAGATGAAGAATAGAATGTCGGTCCAGAGCAGTTTCAACATGGCTCAACCCAGCCTCACCCGCGGATCGACCAGCGTATAGGAAAGATCGGTCAGCAGCAGGCCGAGGATGTACAGCGCGGAGCCCAAGAACACCATGGCGCGCACGATGGCGAAATCCTGCTGGTTGATGGCATCGATGGTATAGCTGCCCAGCCCCGGAATGGCGAAGAACGATTCGGTGATCAGGCTGCCGGTGAACAGCAGGGGCAGCACCACAACCACCCCGGTCAGAATGGGAATCATGGCATTCTTGAGCACATGCCCGAACAGTACCTGAGGCTCGGACAGCCCCTTGGCCCGCGCGGTGCGGACATAATCCTTCTCCACTTCTTCCAGAAACAAGGTCCGGTACCAGCGCACGCCGGAACCGATGCCGGCGACCACGCTGATGGCCAGGGGCAGGATCAGGAAACGGATCGCGTTGATTCCGGAGTCGTAACCCGAGATCGGCGTAAGCTGCAGCAGTTTTCCCAGCAAATATTGCCCGCCGATGATATAGAACAGGAACGAAACGGACATCAGCGCCACACAGAGGGCGATGCCCCAGAACTCCAGATAAGTCAGCCGGAAAAACACCAGGAGCAGGGCCAGGCTGATGTGGACCAAAAGTCCGACGATGAGCGAAGGCATCGCGATAGCGAGTGAAGGCCACATGCGCTGACGGATGTCGGCGCCGATTTCGCGCCCGCTATCCGAACGCCCGAAGCGGAACATGAACAGCCCCACCGACTTTTGGTAAAAGATCGTCCGGGTCACTTTCCCGGCGCCTTCCGCCCGGTCGTTCCAGAACAGCGGCAAATCGTAGCCGCGTTCGTGCTTCCAGGCCTCCACCGCCTCCTGGGTAACATGTTTCTCCCCGAGATGCATGCGCGCCATGTCGTCGGGCGTATTCACCACGAAGAACAGCAGAAAGGTCAGGATGTTCACGCCCAGAAGCAGAGGGAGGGCATAGAGCAAGCGGCGAATGATATAGCGGATCATAAGGCGGTGGACCTCATGCGTCGTCGGTAGGTGGAATAAGCCGGGACGATAGCCGCGACCAGCAGCACCGACCCGGCAGCCAGCGGCCAATAAACCGGCCGGTTCCACTCCGCCCGCTTGAGCTCCCGCTGCCCGGCATCGACGCGCCGGTACTTGAGCCCGTTGTTGGCCATCAGATTGGGTTTGAGATTGCGGTACCAGTCGTGGTACAGGGAAAATGCCTTGGGGTGATAACCGAAAATCCAGGGCGAATCGTGCCGCACAATCTCCTGCATGTCCTGAATGATACGGAGACGCTCCTCCCCGTCATCCATATTGCGCATGCGTTCGAACAAGCGGTCGAACTCGAGATTGGCGTAATTGGCCACGTTCTCGCCGCCCTTGCCCACCTTTGCGTTCTCGCCGTACAGCAGAAAGAAGAAGTTCTCCGGGTCCGGATAATCCGCGTTCCAGCCCACCATGAAAATCTGGGCATTGCCGTTCAACAGCTTCTGCTGGAACTGGTTGAAATCCGTGGTGCGCAGCACCAACTGAATGCCCAGCTTGGCGAATTGCTTGCGGTACCAGTTGAGAACCGATTTGCTGTCGGGTCCCCGTGCCACGGTATCGAAATAAAGCACCAGGGGCCTGCCGCTCTTGGCGTCGATGCCGTTGGGATAGCCGGCTTCGGCCAGAAGTTTTTTCGCGGCCTCGATGTTCTTGCGGCGCGGTGCGCCGTCCACCCAGTCGTACAAGTAAGGATTGATCCCGTCCCGGCCCTCGACATGGCCGAAAATGCCCGGTGGTACCGCGCCCTGGGCCGGAGCGCCGCGGCCGTTGAGAAATATGGCGATGAATTCCTCGTAATCGACCGCGATGCTGATGGCTCGGCGGAGTTTGGCCTTGGCTTCGTCCAGGCCGCCCACGATCGGATCGAGCATGTTGAAGCCCATGTAGTAAATGGTCGTCGTGACAGCCGTTTCCAGGTGGATATCCTTGGCCTTCATCTCCGGCGTCAATTCGACCTCGCTCTGCCCGGTGAACTGAACGGCCTGGTCGAAATTGTCCGAAGCGATGCCGGAAGCGTCGTAATAGCCCTGCAGGAATTTGTTCCAATAAGGAATGGTTTCCTTTTCCAGAGTGAATACCACCCTCTCGATGAACGGCAGCTTCTGCCCGGCATCCTTCAAGTAGCCCCTTGCGGCATCCTCCGGCTCGCCCTCGGCCGGATAGAACTCATCGTGGAAATTGGGATTCTTCAGCAGCACCATGCGCCGGTTCGGATTGTTCTCCACCAGCATGTAGGCACCGGTGCCGACCGGGTACCAGTCGAGGGTGATATTCTTTTCGATCAGGCCCCGCTGAGCGTAGAACGCATCCGCCTCCCACGGCAGAGGAGAGAAGAACGGCATGGTCAGCCAGAAGCGGAATTGGGGATACTTGCCGTGGAGACGGATTTTCAGGCGAAGAGCGTCGACAACCTCGACGCCTTCGACGGTGTAGCCGCGAATATCGAAAAACTCCGATTTATCGGACCGGCTTTCGAAATCCTTCGCCATCCGCTCGCCCGTCTCCTTGAGACCGACGATATAGCCTTTCATCATCTCGGCGATGGGCGAATGCAGCCGGGGATGCATCAGGCGTTTGATCTGATAAGCATAATCCTCGGCCGTCAGCGCTCGGGCGCCGGTTTCGGCAAAATCGGTAATCGTGCTTATTTTCGACAATTCGTCTTCGGTCAGAGCGTGATAGCGAAAGCTCCCATCGCCGTTCCTGGCGAATGCCGGATGGGGCTGAAACAGGATGTTCGGACGAAGGCGAATATCATATTCACTGTACGCGATCCGACCCTCCGGCGCATCATCCGGCAGCGGATGCCGATCCTCATCGAAATAGGTGATCACCGGCAAAGCTTCCGCCGTCAGCGGCTCGAGCTGATAAGGCCGTTTCAGATAGGCGTACTGCAGCAGCGGCTCGTAAACCTGGGCGATGATTTCGTATTCATTGGAAACGTAGGCCCGCGCCGGGTCCAGGTGCTTGGGCCGCTCGGTGAAGGAGGTATAAAGAATGTTCCTGCCCTTGTCCCCTGCCGGATAAGGATTGTTCAAGGGACTCCCGCAGGAGGCGAGCAGAAAAGCGAGGAGGAGAATCGCGGCAGGCCGGAGCAAGCGAGGAAGGCGTAGACGCGCCGGAAAAAAACCGTCGATGGAATTCGCCATACCGAGAAATGGACGTACCGATTCTTGTCTAATTGCCATAAGCGGCCATTATACGCGAGCGAGCGGTGCGATAGTCTCATCGCCGGCCGTGTTGCGGGTGAACGATCACCGCGGGGGATACGACTGGACAGTATTCGGCCTCTGGCGGATACTTTCGCGCCATTTCAGACGAAACCGGAGATCCAAAATGGGCTTCATGCAAGACAAGCGTGCTCTTATCGTCGGCGTCGCCAGCAATCGCTCCATCGCCTACGGCATCGCTGAGGCCATGCGGCGCGAGGGGGCGGAAATCGCGCTGACCTATCAAAACGACAAACTCAAGGAGCGCGTCGAAAAACTGGCCGAGGACTTGGGCGCCAAAATCGTGCTGCCCTGCGACGTGGCGAGCGACGAGCAGATCGACACGCTTTTCGACGAATTGGGCAAACGCTGGGACGGCCTCGACTGCATCGTCCATTCCGTTGCCTTCGCCCCGCGCGAAGCCCTGGAAGGCTCTTATCTCGACTCGGTAACCCGCGAAAACTTCCGCATTGCCCACGACATCAGTTCCTATAGCTTCGCCGCGCTCGCGAAAGGCGGCCGCAAGCTGTTGGCGGGCCGCAACGGCTCTTTGTTGACACTGAGTTATCTCGGCGCCGAGCGGGTGATTCCGAATTACAACGTGATGGGCATCGCCAAGGCCAGCCTCGAAGCCAGTGTCCGTTACCTGGCAACATCCCTCGGCCCGGAAGGCATCCGCGTCAACGCCGTCTCCGCAGGCGCCATACGCACCCTCGCCGCCTCCGGCATCGCCAATTTCCGCGAGATGCTGGCCAAGGGCGAACAAGCCTCGCCTTTGCGCAAGAACGTCACCATCGAAGAAGTGGGCAACGCCGCCGCGTTCCTCTGCTCCGACCTCGCGTCCGGCATCACCGGGGAAATCCTCTACGTGGACGCCGGCTACAACATTGTCGGACTCTCCGGGATCTGACCTTGGATATCGGCAAATCGGGCCGATCGTCCCGATTTGCCCTGCGCCCCTCACTATTGGCTTCGGCTTTTTGCGGATTTCCGACCGTCCTGCCTTGCCCTGTTGAAATAAGTCCGTATTCGTACGGCTACCCCTTTCATGGCATCCGCTTTGTAATAAAATATTTCGTTTTACGATTTCTACCCTCGCGGCTTTCGAGGCTGCCTCCAGCAAAGTACCGATAGAGAAGAGGAACGGACGATGCCAGAAAAAGCGCTCGAAACGGTTCTGCATGGATTCACAATCCTGGGCCTGAGTTTTGCCGGCCTCGCGACGTCCTCGGGCACGGCGAGCGCCGAGGACTTCGAGGAATTCAAGGCACGCATGAAAAATGCGAAGTTATTAGCCATGGAGCGCCATTTGAAGGCTCTTGACGATCGCTACGATATGAGCGACGACCCCTCGAAGACGGTGACGATGACCCATGGCAAACCCATTCAGGAAGGCGTGCGGGTCAAGTTGCGAGAGGTCATAACCTGGGATGAGCTGGCGGCAATGTCCCCCGAGGAGATTCGGAAACAAGACTTGTTTCCGAAAGGATTCATGCCCCTGCCCCACCCCTATCCCGCCGAGGGCGGCATCGTATTCAGCAAAACCTTCGTCGAGACCGTCGAAGAGCAGCAGGGTCGGGATCTCGCGCGTATTGACGTCAGCTACGACATTCCGGAGCGCTTCCAGCCGGAAATGCCGCCGCCGCTTTTTCTCAAGACGCGGCCGGACCTCGGCGATGTCTCCCGAGGCCGGCTGATAACGCTGTCCAATTACCGCGAGCTTTTCGAAGACATCATCGATGCCGAACAGTTGGAAGGCTTGCGGCTCTTGCTCACGCCTTTTCCACAGCAGCAGTTCAACGCCACCGATGACCGCCGTACGGAAGATCCTTCTCCCGGCGTCGCCTGCCTCGACTGTCATGTCAACGGCCATACCGGCGCCGCCATACAGACGACTTCGAGCACCCGGCCGCGGGAACCGCGCCGGCGCATGGATACGCCCAGCCTTCGCGGCGTCGACATCCAGCAATTGTTCGGCTCTGAGGGCAACATGAAAAGCATCGAAGAACGCTCGGAATTCGAATTGGAATCGGCTTATTTCGAAGGCGACGCGGAAGCCGCCAAAAGAAAGGACGCCCATATACCCGGACAAGCCGAAGAAGTGCGTCTCATGGCGGAATTTCAAAAACTCATCGATTTTCCGCCGGCCCCCAAGCTCGATTCCTCGGGAAAGCTGGATCCGCAAAAAAACGACGACGCGGCTCGCCGCGGCCAGGAACTTTTTTTCGGAAAAGCCGGGTGCGCAACTTGCCATGTGCCGCCCAACTACACCGATAACCGCACCCATGACCTGGATGTGCAACGGTTTTACCGGCCCGGAATCACCACCAGCCAAACGAGTTCGGCGAACGGCCCGATCAAGACGCCCCCTCTGCGTGGCATCAAAGATTCGCCGCCCTATCTGCACGACGGTCGCTTGCTGACACTGGAAGACACGATCGAGTTCTTCAACCTGGTGTTCGCGCTGAAACTCACCAAGTCCGAGAAGAAAGATTTGCTCGCCTTTCTGGCGACTCTGTAGCGCGCTGCCCGAAAAACCGCGCCGTAGGATGGGCAAACGCCCTTAGGCCGTGCCCATCATTTCCGAGTTCGAGGGGCACACTACGCACGCCCCTTCCCTGGGATTTGTCCTGTGGGCCAGGCTTCGCCTGTTCAGTGACCAAGGCCGTCCACGGCATTGGCCCTGGAGGCGAACTCCGTTCGCCCCATTCGGCTTCCGGCCAAGTGGTTGCTCCCGGCGAGTTGCACCCATCCTACACGATTGCACAGCTCTTCCGATCTCAGCGCCGCATCCTTCACATTGATGCTTGCGCATGTCTCGAAGACCCCACTATACTGCTTATAAAAGCACTGCTTTTATAAGTCATGAAAAACGCGACGCCACGCCAACAGGAAATACTCGATTATATCCGGCAAACCCTGCGCCAGGTCGGCGTACCGCCGACCATCGCGGAAATCGCCGATGCACTGGGTCTCAAATCCACCAATGCCGTGCGCGGTCATCTTCAGGCCCTGGCCCGAAAAGGCCTGATCGAACTGATGCCTTCTCTGGCGCGGGGCATCCGGCTGCTGGAGCAGCAGGCTGAGGCTGAGGCTGAGGCCGACGCCCTGCCCGTCATCGGCAGAGTCGCCGCCGGCCGGCCGGTACTGGCGGAAGCCCATGTCGAGAAATATTGCCGCCTCGGCCCGGAATTGTTCCAGGGCAAAGCCGATTACCTGCTCCGCGTACGCGGGCTCAGCATGCGCGATGCGGGCATTCTGGAAGGCGATCTCCTGGCAGTGCAGCGCACCGATCAGGCCCGCAGCGGCCAAATCGTGATCGCCCGCCTGGGCGACGAAGTCACGGTAAAGCGGCTGCGGCTCGAAGGCGCCATAGCTTATCTGGAACCGGCCAATCCCGATTTCGAAACCCTGGCGGTCGACCTGGAACGCCAGGAACTCTGCATCGAGGGCGTGGTGGTCGGCGTAATCCGCAGCGAGTGGGTGTGATCCTAAATGAACGGCCGCAAGGAACTCGACGAACTGCTCCGGACGATGCCCCGCGTGTGGCGTGGCCGCCGGCCGCAAGCTAACGAGGGCGCCGCTATTCCCACCGGTTTTCAGGCACTGGACCGCGCCTTGCCGGAAGAAGGCTGGCCTTTTCCCGCATTGATGGAAATCGCCGTTCCCGCCTGGGGCATCGGCGAACTGCAACTTTTGCTGCCCGCCATGCGGTACGTGCAAGAATCGGGAAAACGCCTGGCCTGGATCGCACCGCCTTATCTGCCTTACGCACCGGCCCTGGCGGATGCAGGCATCGATTTGAACCGCCTGCTCCTGCTGGACAAGCTCTCGAACGACAAGGACATCTGGTGGAGCGCGGAAAAACTGTTACGCAGCACCGCCTGCGGCATGGTCCTGGCCTGGCCCCGAAAACTCTCTCCATTTGCGGTATTGCGCCGTTTGCAACTGGCGGCGACCGAAGGCCGTTGCCTCGGCATATTGCTGCTGACAGCCCTGCCCGCCGACACCCCGGCCGCCCTGCGTCTTCGCCTCGAAGCGGGAGAACAGGGGCTTTGGGTCCATATACTCAAGGCACGCGGCATGCCGCTCGTGAATGCCGTGCTGATCGGCGGGTCGGACGACAGGGCGCCCAATTGATTAAGGCGATGCGTCGGCAAGGAATTGCCGACCTCCTAACCGTAGCGCTCGGGTAAGCCGGGAATCCTTTCCCGACGCACCGGGCTGATGCCGGCATATCGGCATGTCGGCAAAGAGTCTCTCTGCGATGACTTCTTAAGGAAGCTCTGATTAAGTCCTTCCACAGGCCTGTCCTGAGCCTGCCGAAGGGCATGAACGGAATCAACTTAATCGGAGCTTCCTTTCAGACTAAACATTGGAACACCCTATGGCATTGCAAACTCTTCCGACAGCTCCGGCAATCCCGCTCTCATCACCGGCTGAGCAAATCTCCGCCACCCCGCAACCAGTGCCCGCAACGCTCTGGCTGTGCTGTTACCTGCCGCATTTGCCGCTGGAAGTTTTCAAGCTCGAAGACGACCGTCCCGCTGCCGTATGGGAGGATAGCGGCGGGCGTTCCCTTATTTCTGCCGTCACGCCCGCCGCCGCGGCTTTCGGTATCCATCCCGGCTTGCCCACGAACGCGGCCCTGGCCTTGTGCGCCGATCTACGGCTGTATCGCCGCGACCAACCGATGGAACACGAAGCGCTGGAAACGCTGGCCGAAACCGGGCTCGGTTTCACGCCCTGGATAAGCCTGGATTATCCGGCCGCCGTGCTCCTCGAAATCCGCGCCAGTCTGTCCCTGTTCGGCGGATTGGACGCCTTGATGCAGCGGCTGCGTACCGAACTCGAAGACCAGGGCCACCAGGTCCTTCTTGCGGCGGCACCGATGCCTTTTCCCGCCTGGCTCATGGCCTCCTCCGGACTGGAACGGACGGTGGAGAATCCGGCGGCACTCCGCTCCGGGCTCGGCGACCTGGCCATCGTCCGCTTGCCCATCGAACGGGATACGGTAAAACGACTCGCCAAGGCCGGTCTTCATACCCTGCGCGATCTCTGGCGTTTGCCGCGGGACGGCCTGGCCAGGCGTTACGGCCTTGCCCTGCTGCGCCAGCTGGATCGGGCCGCGGGGCGGGAAAAAGATCTGCCCAGGCTCTTCCGAACGCCGCCTGTTTTCGAAGCCCATCGGGAACTCGCGGCAGAAACCGAGAGCCTGGCTTACCTGCGGCCCGTGTGCGCAGCTCTGCTGGAAGATTTGGCTGCCTTTCTACGCCGGCACGACGCCGCCACCGACCGCCTGGAACTGGATCTGTCCCACTTCCGCCGGCCGGCCACGCGACTGGAGCTCAAGCTTCGCTATGCCAGCCGCGACCCCGAACGGATTTCGATGCTGCTGAACGAGCGCCTGGAACGAACGCCCCTGCCCGCCGCCGTCACCGCCCTCAGCCTCCGCTGCGACTCGCTGCAACCCTATCGGGCGCATGAAACCGACTTGTTCGCCGCCGATACGCCGGGTGCCTTGGATTGGGAGGCCTTGCTGGAACAATTGCAACAGCGTCTGGGACATGACGCCTTGCGCTTCTTGGGCGCTTCAGCCGATCACCGCCCCGAGAATGCCTGGAACTGGAATGCATCACCGATCGGCATCGCCATCGGCAAGGAACGCCGGCCGTTATGGCTGCTGCCCAAGCCTCGACCCTGCGATCCGACCCGCTACCGATTACTGCCGGAGCGGGAGCGCATCGAAAGCGGCTGGTGGGACGGCGCTCCGATCCGGCGGGATTACCGTGTGGCGGTGAGTCCAGAGGGCGTCCGCGCCTGGATGTACCGGGAACTCGATGGAAACGGCGGATGGTATCTCCATGGCCTCTTCGCCTGAAATCGTAGGATTCGTAGGATGGGTAGAGCGCAGCGAAACCCATCGGTCGCGGGTAAAGCAAAGCCAAACCCATCGCCTGGCACTGCCACTAACCCTTACGGGAGCACAAGACTCTCCGCGCGCGCAACCGACCGGCAAGGCCGCGCGACCGGTGGTTACGGCGCGTTCATGGCGCAGTGACCGCCAGCAAACCTTTTCTGATATGCGCCTAACCCACCCTGCATCAGACACATGAATCGGAACATCGCTTTCGGCCATGCCCTTCGATTCGCCGAACTCCATTGCCTCAGCAATTACAGCTTCCTGCGCGGCGCCTCGCACCCGGAAGAACTGGTCGAAACGGCAGCCCGCCTCGGCTATGCCACGCTGGCGCTGACCGACGAATGCTCCCTGGCCGGGGTGGTAAAAGCTCATCTGGAGGCGCGCCGCCGCGATTTGAAACTGATCGTCGGCAGCGAATTCCGGCTAGAAGACGGGCTCAAGCTGGTACTGCTGGCCACCGACCGGGAAGGCTATGCGCAGCTTTCCGGCCTCATCACCGCAGCCCGGATGGAGGCGCCCAAAGGCCATTACCGGCTGGATCGCGGCTCACTGGAACGGCACTCGCCGGACCGTTGCCTGGTGCTGTGGCTGCCGGACGAAACGCCGGAGCCGGAACAAGGACTCTGGCTCAAGGAGCGTTTTTACGGCCGGCTCTGGGTCGGCGTGGAGCTGTTCCTGAGCGGAACCGACCGGAAACGGCTGGATCGTCTTTGCCGGCTCGGCAGCGAGCTGGGACTACCGCTGGCCGCCTGTAACGATGTGCACATGCACGACCCGAAACGGCGGCCCCTGCAGGACACGCTCACCGCGATCCGCCTGAACCGGCCGCTTTCCGAACTCGGCTATGCGCTGTTCCCGAACGGCGAACGCCATCTCCGCCCGCTGTCCCGCCTGGCCCGGCTCTATCCTCCGGAACTCCTGGCGGAAACCGTGCGCATCGCCGAACGCTGCCGGTTCTCGCTCGACGAACTCCGTTACGAATATCCGGCCGAACTGGTGCCTGAAGACCAGACGCCGAGGAGCTGGCTGCGTCATTTGACCGAGGAAGGTGTCAGGCACCGCTGGCCGGAGGGCGCTCCCGACAAGGTGCGCCGGCAAGTCGAGCACGAGTTGGCCTTGATCGCCGATCTCGCCTACGAACCCTATTTCCTCACCATACACGACATCGTCCGCTTCGCCCGTGAACAGGGCATTCTGTGCCAGGGCCGAGGTTCGGCCGCCAACTCGGCGGTGTGCTATTGCCTAGGTATTACCGAAGTCGATCCGGGGCGTCTCGATCTTTTGTTCGAGCGCTTCATTTCCCGCGAGCGGAACGAACCACCCGACATCGACGTGGATTTCGAGCACCAGCGGCGCGAGGAAGTCATCCAGTACATCTACCGCAAATACGGCCGGCAGCGCGCCGCCCTGGCCGCCAGCGTCATCACCTACCGGGGCCGCAGCGCGGTGCGCGACACGGCCAAGGCGCTGGGCTTCAGCCGCGAGCAGGCCGATCATCTGGCCGGAGCCGCCCATTCTCTCGGCAGCGACAGCCTGGACAACGAACGCCTCCACGCCGCGGGCTTCGATCCCGAGCATCCGAAACTCCGCCTGCTCGCCGGACTGGTCGTCCAATTGCGCGGCTTTCCGCGTCATCTGTCGCAACACACCGGCGGCTTCGTCATCGCGGCGGACGCCTTGCCGCGCCTGGTGCCGGTGGAAAACGCGGCGATGCCGGAGCGCACCGTGATTCAATGGGACAAGGACGATCTGGAAGCGCTCGGCCTGCTCAAGGTGGATGTCCTCGCCCTGGGGATGCTGACCGCCATCCGCAAGGCGCTCGCCTATGTGAGCGACCGGCACGGCGAAACGCTGACCCTGGACCGCATCCCGGCCGAGGATCCGGCGGTCTACGGCATGCTGCAACGGGCCGACAGCCTGGGCGTATTCCAGGCGGAATCCCGCGCCCAGATGGCCATGCTGCCCCGCCTGAAACCCAAGGACTACTACGACCTGGTCATACAGGTGGCGATCGTGCGCCCCGGCCCCATTCAGGGCGACATGGTTCATCCTTATCTGGCGCGCCGCGGCGGACGGGAACCGGTCACTTATCCCGGTCCCGACGTGAAAAAAGTGCTCGAGCGCACCCTGGGCGTCCCGATTTTCCAGGAACAGGTGATGCAAATCGCCATGGTGGCCGCCGGTTTCAGCGCCGGCGAGGCGGATCAGCTCCGCCGCGCCATGGCGGCCTGGCACCGGCGCGGCGGCTTGGAGAAATTCGAGAACCGCCTGATCGAAGGCATGCGCGAACGCGGCTACAGCGCCGAGTTCGCGGAGCAGATTTACCGGCAAATAAAGGGGTTCGGCGAATACGGCTTTCCGGAATCGCATTCCGCCAGCTTCGCCTTGCTGGTGTATGTTTCGGCCTGGCTGAAATGCCATCATCCCGCCGCATTCACCTGCGCGCTGCTCAATAGCCAGCCCATGGGCTTTTACGCCCCCGCCCAGCTGGTTCAGGATGCGCGCCGACACGGCGTGGACGTCCGCCCGGTCGACGTGCGGTACAGCGATCACGATTGCACTCTCGAAGGACCGCTCCCGGAACCGCCCGTCCTACGGCTCGGCCTGCGCCTGGTGAAAGGCTTGTCACGGCAAGGCGCGGAATCCATCGTCGCCGCTCGGTCGGAAAAATCCTTTGCCGATGCCGCCGACCTGATCGCCCGGGCGAAGCTCGACCGCCGCGACGCCGAAGCGCTGGCCGCCGCCGATGCCTTGCACGGGCTCGTAGGCCATCGCCATCGCGCCTTCTGGGACATGAGCGCCCGCGAGCGCCCCACGCCGCTGTTCGGCCAGCCGGCGATCGAAGAAGGCGAACCGTTGCTGCGCCCTCCCCGAGAGGGCGAAAACATCGTCGCCGATTACGCGTCCACCGGACTCACTCTGCGCCGCCATCCCTTGAGCCTGCTGCGCTCCCGGCTCGCCGCCCGGCGCCTCCTCAGCGCCGAGGAATTACGCACACTGGGCCATGGACGCTTTGCGCGCACCGCCGGCCTCGTCATTTGCCGGCAACGCCCGCTGACCGCTTCCGGCGTCGTCTTCCTCACCCTCGAGGACGAAACCGGCCAGACCAATGTCATCGTCTGGCCCAGCCTGGTCCAACGCCAGCGCCACATCGTTCTGCAAGCGGGACTGCTCGCCGTGCACGGCGCGGTGCAGGAAGAAGACGGCGTGTTGCATCTCGTGGCCAGGCGACTGGAAGACTTGAACCATTGGCTGGGCGATTTGAGCGTACCCTGCCGGGATTTTCATTAGTCGACCGAATCTACGATTCTTCAAGCACTTTCGTGCTATCGTAAAAGATTCGTTTGCCCATCCCTTCGAGCACTCTAATGAATCCAAAAATCAGCGCTCTGATTGAAAACATCCAAGCTCTCGAAGAGGAACTCGAAGCCGAACTGGCCAGGCACAGGGAAGAATTCCGGATCAAGCTCCGCAACGGCAAGATCGATTATGCCCGCGAATTGCTGCGGGAACACCGCAAACTCAAGGCGAATCTGGCCAAGTACATCATCAAGGCCAACCCGCTCACCCTGCTCACCGCCCCGGTCATCTACTCCCTGATCATTCCTTTCGTCCTCCTGGATCTGGCCGTCACGCTGTACCAGGCGGTTTGCTTTCCCATTTACGGCATCCCGAAAGTAAATCGCCGGGATTACCTGGTCTTCGACCGGGGACGGCTGGCTTATCTGAATCTGATCGAAAAGCTCAACTGCGCGTACTGTTCCTACGGCAACGGCCTTATCGCCTATGTCCGGGAAATCGCCGCCCGCACCGAACAACACTGGTGCCCTATCAAACACACCCGCCGCATCAAATCACCCCATGCCCGGTACGGCCGATTCATCGATTACGGCGATGCCGAGGCTTACCGGAACGAAATCGAAACGACGCGACGTGATTTCGGCAACGATAAAGTCTGAGCCCCCGTGGCCGGCCGGCTGAACCGGCCACCGCAACTCAGCGATAAAGTAGGACGCTTTGCAACAAATTTACGGAAAATCGTCATTAACGCCCCCCACCCTCGGTTGCTAGAATGTCCGCTCCGTCGCCCACAGCCGAAAATCTGCATTTGAAGTCTTTATATTTTGTACTGGCCCTGTTGACGATTTTCCTCCCGGCCTCCGGCCATGCGAAGAAGGCCGAAACCGACTCCGGGGTCCATGAACTCGTCCGCCGCCTGGAGGACGAATGGGCGGAAATTTTTTACCGCCTGCCACCGGCCGTACATGCCGAGAAATTCGAAGACCTTCTGGCCCGGGTCCATTCCGTTTCCGAGCAATACCCCAATGCCGCGGACCCCCTCGTACTGGAAGCCATCGTGCTCTGCACCTACGCCGGCGCGGACATCGGCCTGAGCTCGCTGCGCCGGGTCAGCGAAGCGCGGGAACTGCTCATCAAGGCTATCGACATCGATCCACGCGCCATGGAAGGATCGGCTTATATCACTCTCGGCAATCTTTATTACCGGCTTCCCGGGTGGCCGATCTCCTTCGGGGACAACGATTCGGCGCGCCAATATCTGGAATCGGCCCTGAAGCTTTATCCGAACGCGCTGGACTCGAATTATTTTTATGGCGACTTCCTATTGCAGCAGGGCGAGTACGATAAGGCCCTGCCGTATCTGGAAAAGGCCGAAAAAGCGCCGATCCGGCCATACATGGCGCTTTCCGACGTCAAATTGAAGGAAGAAGTCCAACGGGCGCTGATTGCTGCCCGGGAAAAACACGAGGACTATGGCGATTTCTTCTCGCGCTTTCTGACCGCCTTTTTCGGTGACGACAGCAAAGCCCCTTGAGCTCAGGCTTTCGATATCCTCCTATTTGAGGCTGTCCCATGTCCGATAACCCCGATTTCCTCTTGCACTTGCCGGAACCGCTCAGACCGCCGGTCGCCTCGGCTTTGGCTTCGTTTTCCGCAAACTCGGCGCCGCTCGGAATCGAACTCGAAGCGCTACCGAAACAAATAAAAGATTCTCTGGGCCCGGTATGGGCATCGAGCCCCTTCGTCGCCGAACAATGCGCCCGCCGGCCGGAACTGTTGAAAGAACTCGTGGGATCGGGCCGGCTGTCGAACTCGACCGACGAGGAAAGCTATCGCGCCCGTTTGCGACGGCTTCTCGAGGGCGCAACCGCCGAAACCGAATTGATGGCTATTCTGCGCCGCTTCCGCAACCTCGAAATGGTACGCATCGCCTGGCGCGACATCGCCGGCTGGGCAAGCCTGGAAGAAACCCTCCGGGATCTATCCGCGCTCGCCGACGTGTGCGTGCAGGAAAGCCTCGACTTTCTTTTTCGCCAAGCCTGCGCCGCCAGGGGAACGCCGACCGACAAGCAGGGCCGGCCGCAATCGCTGGTCGTGCTGGGCATGGGCAAGCTCGGCGCGTGGGAACTGAATTTCTCGTCCGACATTGATCTGATTTTTGCCTACCGCGACGACGGCGTTTTGGCCGACAAGCGCGAAACCAGCTACGCCGAGTTCTATACCAGGCTGGCGCGCAATCTGGTCAAAGTGCTGGATGCCAAGACCGAGGACGGCTTCGTCTTCCGCGTCGACCTGCGCCTGCGTCCGTTCGGCGACTCAGGCCCCTTGGTGCAGAATTTCTACGCCTTGGAAGCGTATTATCAAAGCCAGGCGCGCGAATGGGAGCGCTATGCCATGGTCAAGGTACGCGCCATGGCCGGAGATTTCGAAGCCGGACGCGAACTCGAGGAATTTCTCAGACCCTTCGTTTATCGGCGATACCTGGATTACCGAACCCTCGGCGAGTTGCGCGAGTTGAAACATAAAATCTCGCTGGAACTCCAGCGCAAGGAACGCCAGGAGAACATCAAGCTCGGTCCCGGCGGGATCCGGGAAATCGAATTCATCGGCCAGGCGTTTCAGTTGATTCGCGGCGGACGCGAGAAACGCCTGCAGGAACGCCGCATCCAGGCCGTCCTGGCAACGCTGGCCGATTTGGGTTTGCTGCCCGCGCCGACGGTCGAAAAACTCCAGAGCGCCTACCGCTTTCTCCGCACCGTGGAAAACCGGCTGCAACAATACGCCGACAAACAAACCCACGATCTCCCCACCGATCCGGTGCAGCGGCACAGTCTGGCATTTACCATGGGCCTTGCCGACTGGGAAACGTTCAAGGCGCACATCGACCAGGTACGCCATGAAGTACACGAGGTGTTCGAACAAGTCGTCGCGCCGGTCAAATCCGAAGCTCGAGACGTATTCTCATTGAACGGAGACCGCGAACAGATCGATACGGCGTTGCGGAACCTCGGCTGGCCTAACCCCGGGTTCGGTGCAAAACTCATCGAGTCTTTCCAGTCCTCGCATGCGATCAGGAATCTCACCCCGAGGGGCGCTTCGGAACTCGCCCGCCTTCTGCCGATGCTGCTGCGCGCCACCGCTTCGACCGACCGGCCCGAGAATGCCCTGGAACGAATTTTCGCGTTACTGGAAGCCATCGCCAGCCGTAACGTATACCTGACCCTCCTGGCGGAGAATCCGCAAGCGCTGTCGCAACTCGTCAAACTGGCGGCGGGCAGTCCCTGGATCACTCACTTTATCGCGCAGCATCCTCTGCTCCTGGACGAACTACTGGACCCGCGCGCGCTTTACGCCCCGCTGTCCAAGACGGACCTGGAGCGGGAGCTGAAACGGAAACTCGATGCGATCGATCACGACGATCTCGAGCAGATCCTGATCGGACTCCGCCAGTTCAAACAAACCAATGCTCTGCGCGTGGCGGCGGCCGATTTCGTGGGCGCCATTCCGATCATGGTGGTCAGCGATTATCTCACCTATATCGCCGAAGTCCTGGTGACCGAGGTCATGCGACAGGCCTGGCGGTTGACGGCGACGCGGCACGGCGTTCCGCCCGGTGCCGGTATCGACGAAGTCGGCGGTTTCGGCGTGATCGCCTACGGCAAGATGGGCGGACTGGAACTCGGTTACGGGTCGGACCTGGATCTGGTCTTCCTCTACGACGGTACCGACAGCGCTCTCACCAACGGCGAGCGGCCGGTGACCACTGCCGAGTTCTTCGCGCGCATGGGCAAGCGCATCATCCATCTCCTGACCGCCAACACCCCGGCGGGAACCCTCTACGAGGTGGATTTGCGGCTCCGGCCGTCCGGAAGCTCCGGCCTCCTGGTCAGCAGCATCGATGCCTACCATACTTACCAAATGGACAGTGCCTGGACCTGGGAACAACAGGCACTGGTAAAAGCCCGATTCGTCGCCGGAGATCCGAACATCGGCGAGCGGTTCGGCGCGATCCGCGAGCAATCCCTGTGCCGGCAGCGGGACATCGAGCCCCTACGAACCGAAATTCGCGAGATGCGCGAAAAAATGCGCGCCAATCTGGCGGCCAAGGATCCGGCGGTATTCGATTTGAAGCAGGGCTTCGGCGGTATCGTCGATATCGAGTTTATAGTACAATTCGGGGTCCTTTCGGGTGCTCACCACTGCACTGAACTGACCGAGTGGACCGACGTGGTGCGCCTGTTGGAGTCTCTCACCAAGGCCGGTTTTTTAGGCTCCGACGACGCCGGAGTATTGAAACAGGCCTACTGTATTTTCCGTGAGCACACCCACCGGTGCGCGCTGCTGGAAGTGCCCGCGCTGGTTGCGGCCGACGAACATTTCGAACTGCGTTCCCGCGTGCAGCAGATCTGGCGGGACGTGATGGAACGCTAAGCTTTTCTTTTCACTGGTAATTTCGGAGAACGACTGATGGCGATGGATGACAGAGACGGCGTCATCTGGCTCGACGGCGAATGGCTGCCCTGGCGAGACGCAAAGGTTCACCTGCTGACCCATACCCTGCATTACGGCTGCGGCGTATTCGAAGGCCTCAGGGCTTACAAGACCGATCACGGCGCGGCGATCTTCCGGCTGCGCGACCACACCGACCGGCTGTTCCGCTCCGCCCATATCATGTGTATGAAGATTCCTTTCGACAAGGACATCCTCGACCGCGCACAATGCGAAGCCGTGAGCCGGAACAACCTGTCCAGCGCATACATTCGGCCGATGTGCTTCTACGGTTCCGAGGGCATGGGCCTGCACGCCAAGGGCCTCAAGGTGCATGTCATGGTCGCCGCCTGGGAATGGGGATCTTACCTCGGCGCGGAAAACATGGCCCGCGGCATCAAGGTCCGCACATCATCCTACACCCGCAATTACGTCAACAGCGTCATGTGCAAGGCCAAGGCGAACGGCAATTACCTGAACTCCATCCTGGCCGTTCAGGAAGCCGTGGAAGCGGGCTGCGACGAGGCCTTGCTGCTCGACCACGAAGGTTATGTCGCCGAGGGCAGTGGCGAGAACGTCTTCATCGTGCGCCGCGGCAAGCTGTATACGCCGGACCTGACCTCGGCGCTGGAAGGCATCACCCGCGAGACGGTCTTCACCATCGCACGGGAAAACGGACTCGAAGTCGTCGAAAAACGCATTACCCGCGACGAAGTCTATGTCGCGGACGAAGCCTTCTTCACCGGCACCGCCGCCGAAGTGACCCCGATCCGGGAAGTCGACGGGCGGACCATCGGCGAGGGCGGGCGCGGACCGATCACGGAAAAATTGCAGTCTCTTTATTTCGATTACGTGCACGGCCGCCGCAACGATCATCAGGACTGGCTCAGCCGCGTGGGTTAATCAGACCCCGGCCGCAAACAGGGCGGGAACACCCCGCCCTGTCCCACCTTCGCCGACTCGGCCGGCACTTTTCCGAACCAAACTTGCGGGAAGCGCCGACCGGAGACGACAACGGGTCGCGGCGTCGGCAATCCCTTGCCGATGAAGCCTGCATAGTAGCTTCCCATAGAGGCAAGCCTACTGCTTCCGCCTCGTTCAGTCCGGCAACTGCCCGCCCAAATAGAGCCCATACCGCAGTACCACCGCGCCTTGCAGAAGGAAATCCAGCGGCGCTTGGATGAGATTCCCCCACCCTTCCGTTTCCAACATTGCGTCCAGTCGGAGCCCCGCCCGCTCGCTGAATTCGCCCGCCAGGAGATGCAAGCCCACCGATAAGGCGACGAGTCCGGCAAGCATCGAAGCAGGCGGAAAATACTCTATCGACGCACTCGGATACCGCCAGTGTAGCAATACGGCTCCGAGCACGGCGATCTGGACCGATGTCACCACCCCCCGGAACCGGCCGATCACCGGCAGCCAAGGCAAAAACACCGACATTACGAACGTAAGATTGAATAAATCCGAGATCGGCCTGGCTCTCCCATGAAGGCTCGTTATGAAATCCGGCCCCACCCCGTGCCCGAACTGATGAGGGTACACCCAGATGACAAAACCCAGAGCGAGTACGGCATGCACAAACGGTGGTCCGGCCCAGGCGGCTATCTCGCGGCTTAGTGGAATGTCCACCAATTTCCGTTGTAATCTTTCGAGTAGAAGGAAAAGCGGCATATGCAGCAGGGCCATGCCCATTAGAGGCAGCCAGTAATTCGGCTGGGAAACGGTCCACCAAAACCCCATATGACTTCGCTCGCAAAAAAGGGGCCGTAATAACAGCCCCTTAGCAGTTCGGCACTGGTTATCAGCGTAGCAGCAAGAAGAACGAACCGTTCCCCCGCTGCAGGTTGAGCAACAACTCGCTGCTGCCGCCGGAGGCGGCCCTGAGTTCTTTTAGATTTCTCACCGGCTGGCGGTTGGCCATGACGATGAGATCGCCCGGCCGCAGACCGGCCTGGTAAGCATAGGAGGCAGTATGGATCTTTTCCACCCTGATGCCCTGAACGCGTTCGTTCGGCTCGGTGTTGCCGAGCAAGGTGCCGGACAGCTTCGGATGGACCTTTTTGCCCTCCTCGCGGCTGATCCTGGGTTCGGCGATCCTCGCTTCGCGGACCAC
Source organism: Methylocaldum marinum (assembly GCF_003584645.1). Taxonomy (GTDB): domain Bacteria; phylum Pseudomonadota; class Gammaproteobacteria; order Methylococcales; family Methylococcaceae; genus Methylocaldum; species Methylocaldum marinum. The sequence goes on along the minus strand of NZ_AP017928.1, from coordinate 5,375,584 downwards.
GGATTCGCCCTTGTGCAGAACTTCGATTCGGACTTTGTCCCCGATCTGCTGCAAGCCGACGGCATTACGTACATCCATACTGTTTCTGACGCGGCGATCGTTGACCGCCTGCACGATGTCGCCCGGTTCGAGTTTGGCCTTGGCGGCGGGAGAATCGGGCTGCACGCCGGTAATAACGGCGCCCTGGGTTTGGCTGAGACCGAAGGCCTGCGCCAGGTCCGGAGTCAAGTCCTGGACCGTGACGCCCAGCAAACCGCGGCGAACTTCGCCGTGTTCGATCAGAGTGGTCATGATGCTGGTCGCCATATTTGCGGGAATGGCGAAACCGATACCCACGTTTCCGCCGCTGGGCGCCAGAATCGCGGTGTTGATTCCGATCAACTCGCCTCGCAAGTTGACGAGCGCACCTCCCGAATTGCCGGGATTGATCGACGCATCGGTCTGGATGAAATCCTCGTAACCTTCGATGCCGAGCCCGGACCGCCCGAGTGCGCTGATAATGCCGGAGGTCACGGTTTGCCCCAGCCCGAACGGATTGCCGATGGCCACGACGAAATCGCCCACTTGCAACTGGCTGGAGTCGGCGATAGGCAGTTCGCTCAGGCTCTGCGGTTCGACTTTGATCACGGCGATATCCGACTCCGGATCGGCCCCGATCAATTTCGCACTGAGATGACGGCCGTCATTAAGCGTCACCGTGATCTCATCGGCTTTGTCGATGACGTGATTATTGGTAAGGATATAACCGCGCCTCGCATCGACGATTACGCCCGAGCCCAGGCTGGACGTCTCACGACGGCGAGGTTGGTTCGGAATGTCGAAAAAATATCGAAAAAACGGATCGCGCAGCAAAGGGTGCTCGGCTTCCTGAATCTGCGTCCGCGTCGAAATATTCACTACGGCCGGGGTTGCCTTCTTCAGCATGGGCGAAAGGCTGGGCAAAGGTTGACCGTCCACGCTGGCCGGCCAGACCGCGTACGCTGCATCCGTGAAATACAGCAACCCGGCCAAAAATAGTGCAAGCAATCGACGAAAGTCGCTCATTGTTATACCTCGGTCGTTTCAAGAAGGTTGAACGGCTTCGATACGAAACCATTGATAGTTGATACAGATCACAAAGTACTCGCGGCGGGATGGTCTATTATATGGAAGCGCGGTAAAACCGAACAACGCTAAAGGCTTGGAGCCCTAAAGGATCGATGCTCAACGTTCATAAATCGGACTACCCTAGTGACACCAACATGCCACCTGCCTTGAGCACCGCTGAAATACAGGAATTGCGCCGTCTGATTCCGCTCAATACTCTCTCGGACAGCCGATTCGAGCAGCTTTGCAGTCAGATCCGAATCGACGAGGCGCCGAAAGGTTCTGCCCTGTTTCGACAAGGCGATACGAAACATGAGCTGGTATACGTGTTGAGTGGCACGATATCGCTGCAGGCAGGGGGCGTGGAAATGGATTCGATCAGCGGCGGAACGGACACTGCCCGGTTCGCCCTGGCTCACCAGATTCCGCGCAAAGTTTCCGCCATTGCCAATGACACCGTCAGATACATCCGAGTCAGACCGGAGATGATAAACCAGCAGGAAGAGCTCAACCGGGAGCTTCCCACGTATAAGGTCAGCAATATTCCGGAAGAACCCACGCGCGACTGGATGACGGCCCTGCTCAAGTCACCGCTTTTTCAGCGCCTGCCGCCAGCCAATATCCAGGCGATACTTCGAAGCCTCGAAGAAATCGAGGTCAAAGCCGGCGACGTCATTTGCCGCCAGGGCGATCCGGGCGACTTTTACTACATCATCAAGAAGGGGCGCTGTTCCCTGTCGCGCAAACCGTCTCGTCTCGCCAAGGAAATCAAGCTGGCCACGCTGAAAATCAGCGACGCCTTCGGCGAGGATTCGCTGATTTCCGGCGATCCGCGCAACGTGACGATAAAGATGCTGACGGACGGCATTTTGCTGAGACTGGACAAGAGCAGTTTCATCAAGCTGCTCAAGGATCCGATCATATCCCTGGTAGAGTTCGAAAGCGCACAACGAATGGCCAACCGGGACGGGGTATGGCTGGATGTTCGCTCGCCGGATAGCTTCGAGCAGGGCCGATTGCCGGGAAGCCTCAATATTCCATTCTTTTCCTTGCGGGTAATGCTTCCGACCTTGAACCGGCAGAGCAAGTACCTTCTGGTTTGCGAGGACGGAAGGCTCAGCGAGGCTGCCGCCTTCCTATTGATCCGCTACGGCTTCGAAGCATTTGTGCTGTCCGGCGGCATCAGCAAGGTGCCCCGTGATCACCTGGTTGTAGAAGCCACGAAATGGATCCCGCCCCACTCACAATCCGCTGCCGCTTACTCGGCACCGCAGTCGGAGGATCGCGATTCGGCCGCGCCGGATATGGCTGCGGACAACACCGAAACTCCCGCCCCACAGGAAGAGGTGTTGCCCGGAGCGGCGGAAACGGCGGACCGCACGTCCGACCGGCCGGAAGACTTGAAAGAGACCCGAGATGCGTTCGACGACGGCGCACCGGGAAAACCGGAGCACCCGGAACACGAATCGATAGACGCCCCCGACCCGGAGAAGGGCGCGCCGGCGCCGACATCGGATGCGCCGATCGCAACCGAGAGCAAGGAAAGCCGGACCGACGCGGAAGCGCAGCAATCCGTCGCTCGGGACAGCCAAGCTCCGGAAGAGAGTTCAGCAGCAACACAAGAAGACAAGGTTCAGGAACTCGAAGCCGCTTTGCGGGAAGCGCTTTCGCGGGAACGGAATTTCGCCCAGCGACTGGACGAGTCCGAGAACAGGGCTGCGGAAGCGGTTTCCAGAGCAAGCACGCTGGAAAAGCAACTGAACAAGGCCAGCGATATCATCGCGAATGCCGCCGCCATAACCGAACAGCGTCAGCATGCCGAAGAGCAATTGCTGGAAGCCACGAGAGCCATCGACGCCTTAAAAGTGGAGCTGAAAAAAGCGCGCGAACTCGCAAGCGATAGAGAAGCAGCGCTTCGATCCTTGCAGGAGAATAACAAGCGCCTTCTAACGGAACAGCCCGGCAACGACAAAGCCGAAAACAGCAAGGGCGAACAGGCTCTATCAACCTTGAAACAGGAAATCGAGCGGCTGAAAACCCTGAACCGCCTCGCGGTCCGAGACAAGGCGTCAGCCGAACGGCAGGTGGCTGACTTGACCCGGCAGATCGCGGAACTCAAGGCCGCGGATCAGTCGGCCGAACCCGGCACTGCCGACGAGAAAGCGTTGCTCGAAGAACTCGACGACCTACGCCGCCTTCATGCCGAAGAAATGGCGAAGACGCAGTCCCGGCTGCACGACATGGCGGAAGAAGGAAACCAGCTCCGTGAAGCCCTTCAATCTGCCCGGACCCGGTTGGCGGTCTTCGAATCCGCCGCACAAGCGACTGACGAGGATCGAAAGAAGAAACTGCACTTCGAATTCGCCGTCACGCTTCCGGTCACCCTCGCGATAACCGTATTGCTGCTGGTGCTCGTCCTGGGAGGATTGTTCTGCACGTCCTCCGGCCGCGAACTCCTCAACCGCTTGCTGAAACCCGTCGTGGGAATGTCCATCGAATATAGCCCGTCCGCCACGCCGGAGCAGGCTTCATAAAGTCTCGCCGATATGGCAGAAAAAGGTCTTCAGGTAATCGGTCTCCGGGATAGCGGGGTGCACGGGATGATCCGGGGCCTGCCCGCCGCGCCGGAAAAAAACGAGATGGCGATCCATGCTCCTCCCGGTGGCGCGCAATAGATCGTGCAAGCTCTCCCGCTGCAAATGAAATGAGCAGGAAGCGGATACCAGGATCCCGCCGGGCGCCAATACCTGGATGGCGCCTTGATTCAGCCGCCGGTACGCCTCCACGCCCTGCCCGACATCTTTCTTCCGCTTGATCAGGGCCGGCGGGTCGACCACCACCACGTCATAGCGCTGCCGCTCTTCTCTCGCACGCTTCAGGAACTCGAACACATCGTCCTTGACGAACCGCATCTTGTCCGCAACGCCATTGAGGCCGCCATTCTCCTCCGCCAACCGCAAGGCGGCTTCGGAGCCGTCCACGCAATCGACCGATGCCGCTCCGCCGAGCGCGGCCTGTACCCCCCACGCCCCGGTATAAGAAAAAAGATCGAGTACGCGTATACCGTTCGAAAGTTTCGCCAATACCGCCCGACTTTCACGATGATCGAAGAACCAGCCGGTCTTTTGGCCGCCGACCGGATCCACCAGGAAGCGCGCGCCGTTTTCTTCGATTTCGACCGGGCTCTCCAAAGCGCCCCGGACGACGGACGTATAAGTTTCCAGTCCTTCCAAGGCTCTCAGGCTGGAGGTATTTTTCAGTACGATGGAACGTGGGCTGATTAAAGTTTCGAGTGCGGCGATCAGATGGCCCTGAAGTGTCTCCATGCCGGCCGTATTCGTCTGCACCACGAACACATCGCCGAAACGATCGACCACCGCCCCCGGAAGGCCGTCACTCTCTCCATAAACCAGCCGATAATAGGGTCGGGAATACAGTCGCTCGCGCAACTGCAGGGCGCGCCTCAGACGCCGCTCGAAGAAAATCCGATCGATCCCGGCGTGCAAATCACGGGTCAGGAGACGGGCGCAGATCAGCGACGCCGGATTAACATAGGCGACCCCCAGGGCTTGCCCGCGCCAGCTCTCCACGATCGCCAGCTCACCGGCCCCGAATGGCTTGAGCGGCGTCGCCGAGACGTCCACCTCGTTGCTGAAAATCCACGAATGGCCTCCGCGCAAGCGTCGCTCCTCGTTCTTCTTGAGACGTATCGAAGGTAACTGGCTCATAACCGTCGCTGAAATCGAAAAATAGTCGGACATTATCGCGCACGATTTCGACCTTTGCAGAATCTAAACACCGAAGGTCCAGCCCGTCGGCAGTTCCGGCGAGCCGGATAGTGTACAATTCGACTTTTAGCTACGCAGGCAAGTTAGTGGAACAATTTCACGGCACCACCATCGTGTCCGTCCGCCGCGACAACAAAGTGGTCATCGGCGGCGACGGCCAAGTGACCATGGGCAACACCGTCATGAAAGGCAATGCCCGCAAGGTCCGCCGACTCTATCACGGCCGTGTGCTGGCCGGTTTCGCCGGCGCCACAGCCGATGCATTTACCTTATTTGAGCGCTTCGAAGGCCAATTGGAAAAACAGCGCGGCAACCTGACCAAGGCGGCCGTCGAATTAGTGAAAGACTGGCGTACCGACCGAATGCTGCGCCGGCTCGAGGCACTGCTCGCCGTCGCCGATTCGAAAGCCTCGTTGATCATTTCCGGCAACGGCGACGTCATCGAACCTGAAAACGGCCTCATCGCCATCGGCTCCGGCGGTCCCTTCGCGCAGGCGGCCGCACGCGCCCTGCTGGAAAATTCCGAATTGGACGCTGTCGACATCGTCGAAAAGTCGCTGCAAATTGCTGCCGACATCTGCATATACACCAACCGCAATCTGGTCATCGAAGAACTAGATATGCAACGGGAACTGCACGAACATCCATGATGCATATGACTCCTCGAGAAATCGTCCACGAACTGGACAAACACATCGTCGGTCAAGCCGCCGCCAAGCGCGCGGTGGCGATAGCCTTGCGCAACCGCTGGCGGCGAATGCAGATCGAACCCGCTCTCCGCGAAGAGATCACGCCCAAGAACATTCTCATGATCGGCCCGACGGGCGTCGGCAAGACCGAAATTGCCCGGCGCCTGGCGCGACTCGCCAACGCACCGTTCATCAAAGTGGAAGCGACCAAGTTCACCGAAGTCGGCTACGTGGGGCGCGACGTGGAATCCATCGTTCGCGATCTGGCCGACGCCGCGGTGAAAATGACCCGCCAGACCGAGATGGCGAAAGTCCGAACCCGTGCCGAAGAATCGGCCGAAGAACGGATTCTGAGCGCTTTGCTGCCCGGCGCCTCGGGCTGGAGTGGAGAAGAAGCGGGGCCGGAATCGGCGACACGCCAGAAATTCAGGCAAAAACTCCGAAACGGCGAACTCGACGACAAGGAAATCGAAATCGAAGTCAGTGCCGCTCAGATCGGCGTGGAAATCATGGCGCCGCCCGGCATGGAAGAAATGAGCAGCCAACTCCAAAACCTGTTTCAGAATCTCCACGCGGGACGCATGCGCACCCGGAAATTGCGGGTCAAAGACGCGCTCAAGCTCCTGCACGAGGAAGAATCGGCCAAGATGATCAACGAAGAGGACATCAAGCTGCGTGCCGTGGAAGCGGTGGAGCAGAACGGCATCGTATTCATCGACGAAATCGACAAGATCTGCAAGCGTGGCGAGTACGGCGGCCCGGACGTTTCGCGCGAAGGCGTGCAACGGGACCTGCTACCTTTGGTGGAAGGCTCGACCGTGAGCACCAAATACGGCATGGTTCGAACCGACCACATCTTGTTCATCGCTTCCGGCGCGTTCCACCTTTCCAAACCTTCCGACCTGATTCCGGAACTTCAGGGACGCTTGCCGATTCGCGTCGAGCTGAACGCCCTGACGGTCGAAGACTTCATCCGCATCCTGACCGAACCGGCCAGTTCCCTGACCGAACAGTACGCCGCACTGCTGGCCACCGAAGGCGTCGATCTGAAGTTCACCAAGGACGGCATCGCCCGTATCGCCGAAATCAGCTGGGAAGTGAACGAACGTACCGAGAATATCGGCGCCCGCCGGCTGCATACGGTGCTGGAACGGCTGCTGGAAACGGTCTCTTACGAAGCGGCTGACCACGCCGGAAAATCCGTGGTCGTCGATGCCGAATATGTTGACCGCTATTTGTCCGAACTGGCGCAGGACGAAGACCTGAGCCGCTACATCCTTTGACCGGGCATTCCACCATGGCCATCCCGCTGCCCACCGACATCAAGCTGCACCAAAAATCGCGGATTCTCGAAATTGCGTTCGAAGACGGATCGAGGTTCGAGCTGCCCTGCGAGTATCTTAGGGTTTACTCGCCCTCCGCCGAGGTTCGCGGTCACGGACCGGGCCAGGAAATCCTGCAGCTCGGGAAAGAGGACGTCACCATCACCGAGATCCGGCCGGTGGGCAATTACGGCATTGCGCCCAGCTTCAGCGACGGCCACGATAGCGGCATCTACACTTGGGAGATACTGTACAATCTCGGCGTGCATCAGGCAGAGCTCTGGAACGAATATTTAAGGAAACTGGAAAGGGAGGGATACGTGCGTCGAACCGAGACCTGACGAGCCCAGCGAACTTCTCGCCCAGGCGATCACCAAGATAAAGCAATTCGGCCATTGACGAACGAATGAACGATCAAAAAACCACCCACTTCGGCTTCAGTGAGGTTCCCGCGAGCGAAAAGGCCAAGATGGTCAAAGCCGTGTTCGACTCGGTCGCGGGCAAATACGACATCATGAACGACCTCATGTCCCTGGGTATTCACCGGATTTGGAAACGGATCGCCCTGCAGCTGAGCCATGTGCGCGCCGGCGAAAAGGTTCTGGATTTGGCGGGCGGCACCGGAGACATGACGTCCCTGTTCCAAAAGCGGGTCGGCCCGAACGGCCGGGTCATTCTGTCCGACATCAATGCCGAGATGCTTAAGCGGGGCCGCGACCGGCTGATTGACGAGGGCGTCGTCGACAATGTCGGCTACGCGCAGATCGATGCCGAAAAACTGCCGTTCCCGGACAATCATTTCGATTGCGTCTGCATCGCCTTCGGTCTCCGCAACGTGACCCACAAGGAGGAAGCGTTGCGCTCGATACATCGCGTTCTGAAACCGGGCGGACGGGCAATCATCCTGGAATTCTCGGAAGCGCAGGGAGACCTTTTCAAGAAAGCCTACGATCTCTACTCGTTCAAGGTCCTGCCGATGCTCGGCAAATTCATCGCCAACGATGCGGACAGCTACAAATACCTGGCCGAATCCATCCGGATGCACCCCAATCAGGAAAAACTCAAGCAGATGATGCTCGAAGCCGGCTTCGAGCGCTGCGAATATTTCAATCTGACCCACGGTGTGGTGGCCGTTCACCGCGGCTACAAGGTCTGACCGTGACGGCGCGTCACCCGGTGTTGGCCGGTGTTCTGGCCGAGGCGCTGGAGCACGCGGTCGCGCACTATTTGAGCCTCGATACCAACAGTCGAAAATGGCTGACTCCGATCGCGGGCAAGGTCATAGAGCTGCGGGTGCTTCCGTTCGAGACATCGATTTTTTTCTGTCCGACCGAATCGGATATGCAGATTCTCGGCGATTTCAGCGGCCGCCCGAACGTGACGCTGACCGGCTCGATCCCCGCCTTTGCCAGGCTGAGGCTCGGGGAACCGGCCAGCCGCCTCCTCGCGGCCGGCGTCGTCGAAATCGACGGCGACATGGATACGGCGCGCCGCTTCCAGGCGTTGTTCGAAAAGCTCGATATCGATTGGGAGTTTCACCTCGCTCAATATACCGGCCGGGCCTTCGCCTCGACCTGCCTGGACCTGGTCCGCTCGGGATTCGGCTGGACCCGGGATTCACTGAAAACCTTAAGACTCGATGTCGCGGAATATTGGCAGGAAGAAAGTCGGGAATTGCCGACTCAATTCGAGGCTGACGCCTTTTATTCCGAGGTCGACCGCTTGCGCGCCGATTTCGATCGCCTCCAGGCCCGGGTCGAGCGGCTTAGGCTGGCGCTGCAGGCCAATTCCACGTCCCCCGAATCCGCCGCCTAGGAATTCCCTTTCGTGATCCGCCCGAAACTGATCCGGCGTTTGCTGCATATTCAACGGACGCTGGTGCGTCATGGACTGGACGAACTGATACTGGCCACCCACCTGTTCCGCCCTATCCGCTTCGTCGGCACCCTTTCCCCGAATTATTGGCTAGGCTCGAAAGAAGCACCGCGCGGCGAACGAATTCGCCGAACCTTGGAGGACCTGGGACCGATTTTCGTCAAATTCGGCCAGACCCTGTCCACCCGCCGGGACCTTCTGCCCGACGACATCGCCGAAGAACTGATCAAGCTTCAGGACCGCGTGCCGGCATTCCCCGGCAACGAGGCCAAGGCCATCATCGAACAAACGCTGGGACAGCCGGTCGCCCGAATTTTCGCCGAATTCGACGAAACGCCGCTCGCCTCGGCCTCGGTGGCACAGGTACACGCCGCGCGGCTGCATGACGGCCAGGATGTGGTGGTCAAGGTGCTCCGGCCCGGCATCGACAAGCAGATCCGATCGGATATCGCCCTGTTGTACGAACTGGCAGCACTTGCTCAGCGCTTCTGGAGCGACGCCCGGCGTCTTCGCCCCATCGAGGCCGTCGCCGAATTCGAAAAGACCATCCTGGACGAACTCGACCTGGTCCGCGAAGCGGCCAATGCCGCCGAAATGCGGCGCCGATTCGAGGACTCCGAGATACTTTACATTCCCAAGGTCTATTGGCCGTACACGCGGCGTCAGGTCATGGTCATGGAGCGCATATCCGGCATTCCGGTCGGCGAGGTGGAAACCCTTCGGCGCGAAGGCGTCGATTTCAAGCTCCTGGCGGAACGAGGGGTTGAGATCTTCTTTACCCAGGTGCTGCGCGACAGCTTCTTCCATGCGGACATGCATCCCGGCAATATTTTCGTCGCGCCGCCCGCCCGGTACATCGCCGTCGACTTCGGCATCGTCGGCAGTATTTCCCGGGAAGACAAGCGCTACGTCGCCGAGAATCTCCTGGCCTTTTTCAACCGCGACTACCGCCGGGTCGCGGAAATGCATATCGAATCGGGATGGATTCCCAAGACCACCCGCGTCGAGGAATTCGAGTCGGCCATAAGGGCGGTGAGCGAACCGATTTTCGAAAAACCGTTGAAGGATATCTCCTACGGTCATTTACTACTGCGGCTGTTCCAGGTCGCCCGCCGCTTCGACATGGAAGTACAGCCGCAACTGGTGCTGCTTCAAAAAACCCTGCTGAACATCGAAGGACTCGGCCGCGACCTCTACCCCGAACTGGATCTCTGGCAGACCGCCAAGCCGTTTCTGGAAAACTGGTTCAAAGACGAAATGGGCCCCAGGGCCGGCCTGAAAAAAATCCAGTCGCAACTGCCCGGATGGGCGGAATCCTGGCCCGAAATGCCGATGTTGATACACCGAACACTGGAAAACGCCGCGACCGGAAAGCTGACGATCACTTTCCAGTCGCGCGAACTGGAGCAAATCCATCGTGAAATCAAGGAGAATCGGCGGCGCACCCTGACCGGAATCGCCGGCGGCGCCCTGCTGGTCAGCGCTGCGGTCCTGTCCGGCTCCGCCGCCTCGCTGACCGCCGCCGGCGTTACCGGCGCCCTGGGAGCACTCCTTCTGGTTGGTGCCTGGTTCTAATCAAAAAAAACAGATTCCGGGTGGTAGCACCTCCGGACGACTCGATTCGATTTCTTTGTTATGATTTGAGCCATTTTCATCGATTTCCACTTATAACGAATAAGAAGGATGATCTCATGGCGCGCACAGAAACTCCGGTTTGTGAATTCGGCAAGAAGGCGATCGATTTCGCTCTGCCCGGCTTAGACGGCCAAATCTGGACTCTGGAAAAGTGCAAGGGACCGAATGGCCTTCTGGTGATGTTCATCTGCAATCACTGTCCCTACGTCAAGGCCGTGCAGGAACGCATCATTCGGGACGTCAAGGAACTCCGGGAACACGGCATCAACGCCGTAGCGATCATGTCCAACGATCCGACCGATTACCCCGAAGACTCCTTCGAAAACATGAAAATCGTTGCCGAGCAGTTCGGCTATCCTTTCCCCTACTTGTACGACGAGACCCAGCAAGTGGCCAAGGCTTACGGGGCCGTCTGTACGCCGGACTTTTTCGGCTATAACAAGGACATGGAGTTGCAGTACCGCGGGCGGCTGGACGCCAGCAAAAAGGAAACCGCCCCGCCGGACGCGAAACGAGAGCTGTTCGAGGCCATGAAGCAGGTGGCGGAGACCGGCAAGGGTCCGGAGGAGCAGATCCCGAGTATGGGTTGTTCCATCAAGTGGCGCGAGGAAACGGCCCCCCCCAAAAAGCTGCCGAAGCCAAAAAATCCGGTACGAAGAAACCTCTTTCCTTCAAGCGAATCACCGATCTCGACCTTGCCGGCAAACGCGTTGTGATCCGTGCGGACCTGAACGTTCCCGTCAAGAACGGCAAAGTCACCAGCGACACCCGCATACGCGCGAGTTTGCCCACGATCGAACATTGCCTCAGAGCCGGCGCGAAAGTGATGGTCATGTCCCATCTCGGACGCCCGACCGAGGGCGAATACACCGACGAGTTTTCGCTGAAACCGGTGGCCGACCGCATGACCTGGCTGCTCGGCCGGAAAGTGCCCCTGGTGAAGGACTGGCTGAATGGCTTCGATATGAATCCTCGCGAGGTCGTTTTGTTCGAAAACGTCCGCTTCAACAAGGGCGAAAAGAAGGATGACGAGGCATTGGCCAGGAAACTGGCGGCGCTTTGCGATATCTACGTGATGGACGCCTTCGGGACCGCGCACCGAGCCGAGGCCTCCACCCACGGCGTGGGCAGCTTCGCGCCCGAAACCTGCGCCGGCCTTTTGCTCGCCGCGGAATTGGATGCATTGAGCAAGGCCCTGGAAAACCCCGAGCGCCCGCTGCTCGCTATCGTCGGCGGCTCCAAGGTATCCACCAAGCTGACAGTACTCGATTCGCTGGCATCCAAGGTGGACCAGCTCATCGTCGGCGGCGGCATCGCCAACACCTTCATCGCCGCAGCAGGCCATCCGGTGGGCAAATCCTTGTATGAGGCCGACCTGATTCCCGAAGCCAAGCGCTTGATGGAGCAGGCCAAAGCCCAGGGTGGCGAGATCCCGGTTCCGACCGACGTGGTCTGCGCGAAAGAATTCGCGGAATCGGCGGCGGCCACGATCAAGAAGGTCGGCGAAGTGGCCGAGGACGACCTGATCCTCGACATCGGGCCGGAAACCGCGGCGCGTTACGCGGAACTGATCAAAGCGGCCGGAACCATCGTTTGGAACGGACCGGTGGGCGTATTCGAAATCGATCAGTTCGGCGAAGGCACCCGCACCGTGTCGATGGCCATTGCCGAAGCCGGGGGCTTTTCCATCGCCGGCGGCGGCGACACGCTCGCGGCGATCGAAAAATACAAGATCGGCGATCGGGTATCCTATAGCTCGACCGGCGGCGGCGCGTTCCTGGAATTCCTGGAAGGCAAAACGCTTCCCGCCGTTGCGATGCTGGAAGAGCGGTCGAAATAATTTTTCGACCCCGCGGCGCGAAGGAGAGCGGCCGGTGCTTTCCTTCGCGCTTTGTTTTTGGGCGGTCTGAACCTTCCCGCCGCGTTGGCGGTCTGGATTAGGAACCCGTCGAACAAAACCGAATGGACCGCATTTCGCGCCAACGAGCGGGCCGTCTGTACAAGGCCCCGGCTTTTGGGTCAAAATGAACCATAAGCTATTTGTTTTTTCTTAAATTTTTTACCCGAAACAGATCGAGAATTCACCAACTATGGCAAGAGTAACCGTCGAAGACTGTCTGGAACACGTGGACAACCGCTTTCAGCTCGTTTTGCTGGCGACCAAGAGAGCTCGTCAATTGTCCCGTCATCCGGACGATGCCAAGGTAGGCTGGGAGAACGACAAATCGACCGTAGTCGCGCTTCGCGAAATCGCACAGGGCTTGATCACCCGCGAATACCTCACCGCGGCCACCAAACAGGAGCGATTCGCGATCGAGCGTCCCCCGGTACCCAATCCGCAGGAACCCGGGATGAATGCTCTCGAAGAGGATGATTTCGAGTAAGGACATTCGGGACATCAAGAACCGATACCTGAGCGCGGGCTGTCATGAACCAGCTTCTCCCCAAAGAAGTTACCGAGCTGCCGAATGAGAAGCTCATTCGCAGATTGTGCAGCATCGTCTCGACCTATCTCGACGGAACCCAGGTCGACGAAATCTACCGCGCCTATCAGGTCGCTCTCGCCGCCCATGAAGGTCAATTCCGGCTGACCGGCGAACCGTACGTCTGCCATCCGCTTTCAGTCGCGATTATCCTCGCCGAAATGCGCATGGACGCCAAAGGCATCATGGCGGCCATTCTGCACGACGTCATCGAAGACACGTCCATCACCAAGGAGCAGCTGTGCGAGCAATTCGAGGATGAAGTCGCCGAACTGGTCGACGGCGTCAGCAAGCTGACCCAGCTCGATTGCAAATCCAGGGCCGAGGCACAGGCCCAGAATGTCCGCAAAATGGTGCTGGCGATGGTCAAGGACCTTCGCGTCATCATGGTGAAACTGGCGGACCGTCTGCACAACATGCGGACCTTGGGCATCATGTCGCCCACTCGCCGCCGCCGTATCGCCCGCGAGACCCTGGACATTTACGCACCCATCGCCAACCGTCTGGGCATGAACGAGATACGGCTGGAATTGGAGGAACTGGGATTCGCCGCCATGTATCCGATGCGATTCCGGGTACTGGAACAATCGGTAAAGAAGGCCCGAGGCAACCGCAAGGAGGTGGTGGCGATTATCGAGTCGGCCATCACCAAGCGCTTGCATGACGCTGGACTGGACAATGGCGAAGTGATCGGACGCGAGAAGCATCTTTACAGCCTCTATCAGAAGATGCGAATCAAGCATGTCTCTTTTTCCGGCGTCTACGACGTTTACGCCTTTCGCATCATCACCGATCAGGTGGACGACTGTTACCGCGCCTTGGGGATAGTTCACAACCTCTATAAGCCGGTGCCGGGCCGCTTCAAGGATTACATCGCGGTACCCAAGGCCAACGGCTACCAGTCGCTACACACGGTGCTGGTCGGACCTTATGGTCAGCCCCTGGAAATCCAGATCCGCACCCGCGCCATGCACCATCTGGCCGAATCCGGCATTGCTGCGCACTGGCAGTACAAGAGCGAGCACGAACAGATTTCGACCAGCCAGGCCCGCGCTCACGAATGGCTGAGAGATCTCCTGGAAATCCAGAAGAGCGCCGGCGACTCGATGGAGTTCCTGGATAATCTGAAAGTCGACCTGTTCCAGCAGGAAGTCTACGTCTTTACCCCCAAGGGCAAGATCACCAAGCTTCCGCGCGGCGCCACCATCGTCGACTTTGCCTACGCCGTGCACACCGACATCGGCAATACCTGCGTATCGGCCCGCATCGACCGCGTGCTCGCCCCGCTGCAAACCGTACTCGAGAACGGCCAGACCGTGGAGATCATCACCGCGCCCTGGGCGCGGCCCAATCCGCTGTGGCTCAATTTCGTGGTCACCGCCAAGGCGCGCGCCGCTATCCGCAGCTATCTCCGAAACTTCAAGAAGCAGGAAGCGGTGGCCTTGGGCAGGCGCCTCCTGGAAAAGGAATTCGACGCCCAGAACATACGCTTCGACGACATTCCGCGAGAACGGATTGACGAGCTACTGAAAGCGCTGGACCTGCCTTCTCTCGAAGCCTTGCTGGAAGATATCGGGTTAGGCAACCGTTTGCCGTTCCTGGTCGTCCGCCAGATCGCTCAAGCCGACGCCAGCATGGATGCCGGAGCCAGAGAGGAAAACCTGCCCGCGCTATCGCCGCTCATCATTAAGGGCACGGAGGGCATGGTGGTCAACCTGGCCAAATGCTGCCGCCCGATACCGGGCGATCCCATCGTCGGTTTCTTTAACCCCGGCAAGGGCATCGTGGTTCATCTCAGCGAGTGCAAGAACGTCTCGGAGCTCCGCAAAAAACACATGAACTGGCTGGACGTGGACTGGGACAAGCAAGCCAGCGGCGATTTTCCGGCAGTCATCCGCCTGGAACTGATGAACCAGGTGGGTACCCTGGCGAAAGTGGCTTCCACCATCTCCCGCATGCGCGCCAACATCGAGAACGTCCAGATCACCAATCAGGACAGCCAGATTTCCACCGACATCATCACCTTGATGGTCAAGGACCGCGTGCATCTCGCCTCGGTCATGCGAGAACTGCGCAAATTATCGGTCGTTTTGAAAATCTCCCGCGCAAAGTCCGAACTCAGAAAGAAACAAAACCATGGAAAAACAAATTATTCAGACTGACCAGGCTCCCAAGGCGATCGGCACTTACTCCCAGGCCGTGAAAGTCGGCGACACCGTTTATCTGTCCGGACAGATTCCGCTCGATCCCGCCACCATGCTTCTGGTCGAGGGCGGCATGGAGATCCAGATCCGGCGCGTGTTCGATAATCTCAAGGCCGTGGCCGAGGCCGCCGGCGGCAGCCTTCGGGACGTCGTCAAACTCAACGTTTTCCTGACCGATCTCGCTCATTTTCCGCTGGTGAACGAAATCATGGCGGAGTATTTCGCCGAGCCCTACCCCGCCCGCGCCGCTATCGGCGTAGCATCCCTGCCACGCGGCGCCGGGGTCGAAATGGACGCGATCATGGTTCTGGCGAAATAAGCGTCCCCGGCTATTTGGCTTCCCACAATCAATCGCTCGACGAACTCCCGGCAGCCACTCTCAAGGGAGCGGGCGCACAGACTCTCAAGCGGCTGGAAAAGCTGGGGATTACGACTGTCGGCGATCTGCTTTTCCACCTGCCGCTGCGTTACGAGGACCGAACGCACGTTACGCCGATCGGGCATCTGAAACCCGGCGATCATGCGCTGTTGGAAGGCCGGATCGAACTCGCGGAAATCCTTCCCAAAGGCCGCCGTTCACTGATCGTTCGGATCGGCGACGGCACCGGGTTCCTCGATCTGCGCTTCTTCCATTACACGGCCAAGCAGCGCGAGCAACTGGCCCGCGGCAAGCGACTCGGCTGCTATGGCGAAGTTCGGTCCGGTTACGCCGGACTGGAAATGACCCATCCCGATTATAAGGTGATCGACGACGCGGAAACCGAGGTCTCGGAACAAGCGCTGACGCCGGTCTATCCCCTGACCGAAGGCGTCCATCAGAAGGCCATCCGCAGGCTGACCGCACAAGCCTTGTCCCTGGCGGACGCAACCCGGCTTCCGGAGTTGCTGCCCGACACGCTGATCCCTCCGGCGAGCCGGTTGCAGCTGCTCGATGCGCTGCGGCTGCTGCATCAACCGCCACCCGGCTGCGGCGAAGCGTCTCCACGCCTGGCGGCGGCTCGTTCGCGTCTCGCCTTCGAAGAACTGCTCGGCCACCATCTGAGCCTGAGCCGCTTCCGAGCCAAGATGCAGGCCCATCGAGCGCCGCTGATGCATACCAATCGGGAGGCAGCGAACCAATTCTTGCGCAGCCTGCCGTTTTCGCTAACGGCTGCCCAATGCCGCGTGATTTCCGAAATCGAAACCGACCTGGCTTCCAGCCGTCCCATGATGCGCCTGGTTCAAGGCGATGTCGGCTCGGGCAAGACGGTGGTGGCGGCTCATGCCGCGCTGACCGCGCTGTCGTCCAACTATCAGGTCGGCATCATGGCCCCCACCGAACTCCTGGCCGAGCAGCATTTCCGGAATTTCCGACAGTGGCTCGAACCGTTCGGCGTACACATCGCCTTCCTGTCGGGGCGTCTCAAGGGCGAAGCGCGAAAAACCGAGCTGGAAGCGATCAGCCGCGGCACCGCCGGCATCGTCATCGGAACCCATGCCCTGTTTCAGGAACAGGTCGTATTTCACCGTCTCGGACTCGTGATCATCGACGAGCAGCACCGATTCGGCGTACACCAACGGCTGGCGCTGCGTGAGAAAGGCCTGCAGGACGGCCTGTATCCGCACCAGCTCATCATGACCGCCACGCCGATCCCGAGAACGCTGGCCATGCTCGGCTATGCCGATCTCGATCTTTCCGTCATCGACGAACGGCCGCCCGGACGCACCCCGGTCAAGACTACGGTCGCCCCGACCAGCCGGCGGGCGGACATTGTCGCCCGCATCACCGATTGGGTTTCCAGGGGCCGGCAAGCCTACTGGGTTTGCACGCTAATCGAGGAATCCGAGGTCTTACAGTGCGAAGCGGCGGAAAAAACCGCCGTGACGCTGGCCGAAGCCCTGCCGGACGTTCGCGTCGCGCTGATACACGGGCGTTTGAAACCGGCCGAAAAAGAAGCCGTCATGCAAGCCTTCAAAGAAAGGCATTTCGATTTGCTGGTGGCGACCACCGTCATTGAAGTCGGCGTCGACGTTCCCAACGCCAGCCTGATGATTATCGAGAATGCCGAACGCTTGGGGCTGGCCCAGCTGCACCAGCTTCGCGGACGAGTCGGACGCGGCCCCGGCGAAGCCCATTGCGTATTGCTCTATCTGCCGCCCCTGTCGGAAACCGCCAAGCAGCGCTTGGGTATACTGCGGGACTCCGACGATGGTTTCGTCATCGCGGAAAAAGACCTGGAACTGCGGGGACCGGGTGAACTTCTGGGCACCCGGCAGACCGGCCAGATCCAGTTCCGCATCGCCGATTTGTCGCGTGACGGACATCTCCTGGACGCCGTAGCACAAGCCGCCGCCGTTCTATTTCGCGATTATCCCGACCGGGCCGAGCGCCTGATACGGCGCTGGGTCGGCCATTCGGTGCAATACGCCGGGGCGTAAGAACCTTCCCGAAAATTTTGTTCAAAGTGGATACCATGATTATGAAGGCCATTCCTGATACAAACTCGGCATACCGGAGGCGAAAGGTATGAAACTCAACGCGGAATCGCTGAAACAAATGAAGTCGGCAAAGCCGATCCCGATGCTGACGGCATACACGGCCCCCGTCGCTCGTTCTCTCGAGAAAGCGGGGATTCCGGTCATCCTCGTCGGAGATACCGTGGGGATGGTGGAAATGGGCTTCGATAGCACCCGCCACGTCACCATCGAACACATGCAGTATCACGTAGGCGCAGTCCGCCGCGGCGCGCCGAATACCCATATCATCGGCGACCTTCCGTACGACAGCGATCGCGATCCGGCCACCGCGCTGCATAACGCCAGGCTGCTGCTGAACGCAGGCGCCGACAGCATAAAGTTGGAAGGTCCGAAATACGACGTGATCGCTCATCTCGTCGCCAACGGAATCGCCGTCGTGGGCCACACGGGCTTGACGCCCCAGACCGCCCCGGACTTCCGCCAAGTCGGAGGCAAGAAAAGCGATGCCGACCGCATCCTGAACGAAGCCATCGGCATCGCGGCGGCGGGCGCGTTCATGGTGGTTCTCGAGCACATTCCGGCAGCACTGGCCAAAACCATTACCCAGTCGATCGCGGTGCCGACGATAGGCATCGGGGCCGGGGCATCGTGCGACGGCCAGGTTCTGGTCATCAACGACGCCATCGGTCTGGGGGACTACTGGCCTCCGTTTTCGAGGCAGTACGCCTACGTCGGCAAAACCATCGTCGACGTCGCCGAAAGATTCATGAAGGAAGTCGACGACGGTACATTCGTGGATCAGGTTCTGCGCATGCATGGTTCAAGGAAGAAGTAGACGCAGACGCGCGATCGGGGGCACCGATTTCTCAAGCCGATACAATCGCTGCCTCGGACAGGTGCCCTCGATCACCGATTCCCGTGCCGCAAAGCTTTCACGGATGCGCTCATGCAGTTTCAGGCCGGCAACCGCTTGCCGACATCCCATTTCTCGCCGCGTGAGTGTCGGGAAAGGATCTCCGACCGACTAAAGGAAACTTCGAAAAAGCCATCTCCCACCGGGAGAGGACTTTACATTGAAACTTTAAACCGAAAAACGCCTTAAAATTCCCCGCTCATAATCGAGAACAACAATTGACGACGCGCAGCCACCTTTTCAGTCACGCCCCCGAGTGGTTCGAACTCGGAAGCAGTCAGCGAACCCGAATTCCGGCACGACTCCATTCATGGCTTTTCGAACCCGGTTCACTGACCCGCAGGGTTCGCAGCCTTTGCAGCGGCGAGTTTCACGTCCGCGTGCTATGGCAGGGCTGGCGGCGGCCGTTCGCCGACGAATCCAGGACATTGAATTTGCGCACCTCGCGCCTCGCATTGGTCCGCGAGGTGGCGCTGCAATGCGGTCCGCAGCCGTTGATCGTGGCCCGTAGCGTCATACCGGCAAGCATTCTCCGAGGCGCTCAGCGCCATTTGGCCTATCTGGGCAACCGCCCACTCGGGGAGATTCTTTTCGCTGATCCCAAGCTCAGGCGTTTGGGCCTGCAACTCGCCTCCATCGGAAATGAGACATGGTGGCCGGAACTGGCCGACGCGATAGTCGGCGCCCGGGCATCCGAGCGGATCTGGGGCCGGCGCTCGCTATATGGCGTCGCCCATGGAAACTTGTTGGTGGCCGAGTTCTTTCTGCCTTCGGTCCTACAACTGGAAGCGGCGAATAAGCTTCCGGATGCACCGGAAAAGATGTAAGCCTATGATCGACCCATCGACTTTCGGTATTTCCAGAAGGCGCCTCGAGATTTACTGGAGACTGATGCGCCTCGACAAGCCCATCGGCATCTTTCTTCTGCTTTGGCCGGCCGTGTGGGCGCTGTTGATCGCCGGGAACGGCAAACCGGATATTCTGGTAACCTTCGTCATCGTTACCGGCGTCGTGCTGATGCGGGCGGCGGGCTGCGTGATCAACGATTACGCCGACCGCGACTTCGACCCCCATGTGAAACGCACCCAATCGCGCCCGATCGCCGCCGGATTGGTAACGCCCAGGGAAGCGCTTTGGCTGTTCGTCGTGCTGTGCCTCGTGTCGTTCGGCCTGGTTCTCCTCACCAACCCGCTCACGATCGCACTGTCGGTTCCCGGCGCTGTCCTCGCCGCGTCCTACCCTTTCATGAAGCGCTATACCTATCTTCCTCAAGCCTACCTGGGGCTCGCCTTCGGCTGGGCGGTGCCCATGACTTTCGCCGCCGAGACGGGCGGCATTCCCTGGGTCGGCTGGGAGCTTTATTTCGCCACCATCCTGTGGGCACTGGTTTACGACACCATGTACGCCATGGTGGATCGGGACGACGATCTCAAGATCGGCGTGAAATCCACCGCCATTCTGTTCGGCGACATGGATAGAGTGCTGATCGGCATGCTTCAGGTCTTCGTGCTGCTGCTTCTTTATGCGGTGGGAAGGCAGACCGGGCTGGGATTGCCCTATTTCCTGGGACTCCTGGTTGCCGCCGGCCTATCCGCCTACCAGCAGCTTCTGATAAGGGAGCGCGATCGCGACGGCTGCTTCAAGGCGTTTCTGAATAATCACTGGTTCGGCGCGGCGGTGTTTGCGGGACTCGCGGCGGATTACCTCTTGCGCCCATAGACCGCCTGTTGAATTCCAGATCTCGATCAAAGAAGCCATTTTGTAGGCCGGAATAAGCGTTGAAGCATTTTCATACCTAACTGTACGGGCACTCGCGAATTGGTCGGGAATCCTTTCCAATCGCAAACGGTGTCTCCGGGAGCGCCGGAGCCGCCCTTCCCAACGTCGCGGCTCGGCGCAGGCTTTCGTCGGCAAAGGATTGTCGACCTACGACCGTGCACCCAGTAAGTCTGGAACCCTTTCCCGACGCCACGTCCCGGCTAAAGAATATTGTCGGGTTGTTCGATGAATGGAATTACATATTCACGTAATTCGGCCCGCCCCCGCCTTCGGGCGCCACCCAGTTGATGTTTTGCGCCGGGTCCTTGATGTCGCATACTTTGCAGTGAACGCAGTTCTGCGCGTTGATCTGGAATCGGGCCGGCCCTCCCGGCGCCGCCACGATTTCGTAAACCGCCGCCGGACAATAGCGCTGTGCCGGTTCGTCGTACAGCGGCAGGTTCCGTGAAATCGGGATGGCCGGATCGGTCAGAACCAGATGGCAGGGCTGGTCTTCCTCGTGATTGGTGTTGGAGAGATAGACCGAGGACAGCTTGTCAAAGCTCAGCGCGCCGTCCGGCTTGGGATAATCGATCTTACGGCTGTCCGCGGCCCGTGCCAGCGAGGCGTGATCCGGAACGCGATTGTGCAGGGTAAACGGCAGCTTTCCCCGGAAGATATTCTGATCGATCCAAATGAACGCGCTTCCAGCGAGCGTTCCGAACTTCGCCAGCGCGGGACCGAAGTTCCGGCCCCGAAACAACTCTCCATCGACCCATGACCCGCGGTAGCGCCCGTCCAAATCCGGAATTCCGTCCGTTTCCAGCGCCTCGAACACCGCTTCCGCCGCCAGCATGCCGGTCTTCATGGCGGTATGATTGCCCTTGATCTTCACCGGGTTGAGAAACCCGGCCTCGCAACCCGCCATCACGCCACCCGGAAAAGACAGCTTCGGCACCGACTGCCAGCCGCCCTTGTTCACCGCGCGGGCGCCGTAGCCGATCCGGGTTCCGCCTTCGAGGAACGGGCGCACCACCGGATGGTGCTTCCAACGCTGCATTTCGTTGAACGGATTCAGATAGGGATTCCGGTAATTCAGGGCGACGATGAGACCGAGCGAAACCAGTCCGTCCTCGCCGTGGTATACGAAGCCGCCGCCTTCCGTTTCGTTGTCCAGGGGCCAGCCCAGCGTATGGACCACGTGCCCCGGCCGGTGACGCGACGGATCGATGCGCCAGATTTCCTTGATGCCGATGCCGTAATGCTGCGGATCGATGTCCCGCCGCAATTCGAAGCGCTCCATCAGCCGCTTGCCCAAATGTCCGCGGCAGCCTTCGGCAAAAATCGTGTAGGGCGTGCGCAGCTCCACGCCCGGCTGATAGTTCGGCTTCTTTGAACCGTCCCTGGCAATGCCCATGTCGCCCGTGACGACGCCGGCTACTGCGCCCGCGTCGTCATAAAGCACATCGGCCGCGGCGAACCCGGTGAATATCTCGGCTCCGAGAGCTTCGGCCCGTTCCGCCAGCCATCGGCACAAACGGCCCAGGCTGATCACGTAATTGCCCTCGTTGCGCATCGGTTTCGGTATCAGAAAGCCGGGTGCTTTGATCGAGCGTCTTTCGCCGAGAAGGTAATGCAGTTCATCGAGTTCGACAGGCACGGTGACGGGCGCGCCCTGCTCTTTCCAGTCCGAGAATAGCTCGGTCAGGGCGATCGGCTCGAACACGGCGCCCGAAATGATGTGGGCGCCGACCTCCGCGCCCTTCTCGACGACGCAGACCCGGAGCGATTTTCCGGCCTCATTGGCCAGCTGCATCAGACGACAGGCGGCGGACAGTCCCGCGGGGCCGGCACCGACGATGACAACGTCGAACTTAAGGCTTTCGCGAGTCACGATCCGCCCTTGGGCAGAGCCTCGAGCAAGGTCGGAAGCACCTCGAACAGATCGCCCACCAGACCGATATCGGCCACTTCGAAGATGGGCGCATCGGGGTCCTTGTTGACCGCAACGATGGTCCCCGCGTCCTTGATTCCCGCGAGATGCTGTATCGCTCCGGAAATGCCGAAGGCCAGATAGAGCTCGGGCGCGATGATCTTGCCGGTCTGCCCCACCTGCAAGTCGTTCGGAACGAATCCGGCGTCCACCGCCGCGCGGGACGCGCCGACCGCGGCGCCCAGACGATCCGCCAGGGCATAGATCAAATCGAAGTTTTCCTTAGCTCCTAAACCCCGCCCGCCGGACACCACGACGCGGGCCGATTGAAGATCGGGACGCCCGCCGGCGGACGAACCTTCGACCCGGAGAAAACGCGTGTGGGTCGGGCAGTCGAAATCGAGGCTGATTTTTTCCACGGGCGCCGATCCCGTCTCCGGAACCGCCTTGAATGAAGCCGTACGCACGGTCGCGACGACGATGCCCGGCGGCGTTTCGATCGTTTCCAGGGCATTTCCGGCATAAATCGGCCGCTCGAAGACATTCCGGTCGATCACCCGCATGACGTCGCTCACTTGGGGTACGCCGAGCAGCGCCGCCGCGCGCGGCAAAACGTCCTTGCCGAAGGTGGTCGCCGGCGCCAGCACATGAGTGTAGTCCCTGGCCAGCGCGTAAACTTGCGGCGCCAGAACCGCCGCCACTGGGCTCCGGTTGGCGGCATGTTCGACCAGCAACACCCGGGTCACGCCGTTCAACCGAGCTGCGGCTTGCACGGGCTTGGTCTCCGCCTCGGCGAACACCGCCACATCGACCGCCTCCGGACCGAGAGCCAGCGCGCAGGCCACGGTTCTCGAAGTCGAAGGATTCAATATTTCGCCGTCGTGCTCGGCAATCACCAATACCTTGCTCATGACAACAGCCCTCGCTCGCGCACGGCCGCCACCAGCTCGTCGACCGAAGCCACTTTCCGGCCGGCCTGGCGCTTTGGCGGCGGCGCGACTTTGAGCAGCCTGGCTTCCGGCACGAACTCCACGCCCAAGTCCTCCGGCGTGGCCGTTTCGATCGGAAGACGGCGCGCCTTCATGATGTCCGGCAACTTGGGATAACGGGGAACATTGAGCCGAAGGTCGGCGGAAATCACCGCCGGCAGATCGACCGACAGAAATTCGAGTCCGGCATCCACCTCGCGGGCGACCGTGGCAGACTTGTCATTCAATTCGATTCTGGAAGCAAAGGTCGCCTGGGGCCAGTCGAGCAGCGCCGCCACCATCTGAGGAGTCTGGTTGCAGTCGTCGTCGATGGCCTGCTTGCCCATGAGGATTAGATCGGGATTTTCGCGCCGGGCGAGCCCGGCCAGGGCGCGTGCGACATTGATGGGTTGAGGCGCCGTGTCCAGCGGCATGTGGATCGCCCGATCCGCGCCCAGCGCCAAGGCGCTCCGGAGTTGCTCCTGTACCGCCTGCGGCCCGAGCGCAACCGCCACGATCTCGGTCGCCTTGCCGGCCTCCTTAAGGCGAATCGCCTCTTCCAGGGCGATCTCGTCGAACGGGTTCATGCTCATCTTCACCCCGTCCAGCATGACGCCCGAGCCGTCCGGCTTCACCTGAATGCGCACGTTGTAATCCACCACGCGCTTCACACTCACCAATATCTTCATGCGCCACCTCGGATCATCGGCGGGAGCGTATTCTTCGTCCCTAGGCCATATAATAACTTCATGACTCTAAAAAGCACCCCTTTGACATGACGCCCTTTTCCCAAATCAGCTACATCGACTCGCTCGACCAACTCCGGGACTTTTGCAAGACCGTAAAGTCCTCCCCATGGCTCGCCGTGGACACCGAGTTCTTGCGCGAGAAAACCTACTTTCCGAAATTCTGCCTGCTCCAGATCGCGACCGCCGACAAGGTCGCCTGCATCGATCCGCTCGCGCTCGAATCCTTGGAGCCGGTGGCGGATTTGCTGTTCGATCCCGCCATCACCAAGGTATTTCACGCCGGGCGGCAGGATTTGGAAATCTTTTTTCATCTATGGGGAAAACTGCCGGCGCCGATCTTCGACACCCAGATCGCGGCTCCCCTGATCGGCTTGCCCGAACAAATCAGCTATGCCGGACTGATTTCGGAACTGCTCGGAATAACCTTGGGCAAAGGACATGCGCGCACCGACTGGTCGCTCCGGCCCCTGGCCGATGCGCAATTGCGCTATGCGGCCGACGACGTCATCCATCTCGGAACCGCTTACCTGAAACTGTGCCAGCGACTGGAAGCCTTGGGCCGCCTGGACTGGCCGGAAGGCGATTTCGCCGCCCTGCTCGATCCGAAGCTTTACGAGAATGCGCCCGATCAAGCTTGGCAGCGTATCAGCGGACATTATCAGCTGAATGCGTCCCAGCTCGCCGTATTACAGGCCCTTGCAGCCTGGCGCGAGGACAATGCGCGCCAGCAGGACATTCCACGCAGCTGGCTGGTCAAGGACGAGGTTTTGTTCGATCTCGCACGGCTGCAGCCGACGAATGCCGACAAGTTCAAGCTGATCCGGGGACTGGAGGAACGTACACTCAAGCGTTACGGCAGCCAATTGTGCCGAATCATCGACGAGGCGAAACATCGCCCTCCGCCGGCGGTTTCCCTCAGGCCGCGGCAGACCAAGAAGACGCCCGAACAAGAAGCGCTGCTCGACGTGCTGACCGCCGTGGTGCGCTTGCGGGCCGCGCAGCACACCTTGAATCCGGCGATTCTCGGAGGCCGCAAGGACCTGGAACTATTGATGGAAGAGCCTGAACAATCGAAACTGCTTCAAGGGTGGCGCAAGACGATGGCTGGTACGGAACTGAAAGCCCTCCTTCAGGGCGAACGACAACTCAGAGTGATCAACGGCCGTTTACGGATGGAACCGCATGGATGACGCCCGCTATCCCGAACTGATCTCGGCGCTGCGTAACCCCGCCGCTTACGATCATCCCACGAACGCCATCGAAATCCGGGAGACCCACATCTCCTGGATCTTGCTGACCGGACCATACGCCTACAAGATCAAGAAGCCGGTGGATTTCGGCTTCCTCGACTTCACCACCCTGGACAAGCGCCGCCGGTTTTGCGAAGAGGAACTCCGCCTCAACCGCCGGCTCGCCCCGGACTTGTATCTGGCCGTCGTGCCCATCGTCGGAGATTCCCGAACCCCCCGAATCGGCGGCAGCAGCATCCCCATCGAATTCGCCATCAAGATGCGCCGCTTCGACGAAGCGTCACTGTTCGATCGTCTGTGTCAGAACGATCGCCTGTCCGCCGAACACATGGACAAATTGGCCGAGACGCTGGCCCGATTCCACGCAAGCGTAAATCGCAGCACCGTCGAAGACGCCCACGGACTCCCGGAACACATCTACGACGCCGCCGAACAGAATTTCAACCATATCGAGCCCTTGCAGGACGATCCGGTTGACCTTGCCAAGCTGGAAAGTGTCCGCGCCTGGACGTCCGAGGCGTATTCGCGCTGCCGGGAGACCATGCTCGCCCGAAAAGCCGCCGGCTTCGTTCGCGAATGCCACGGCGACCTCCACCTCGGGAACATCGTGCTCATCGGCGACGAGCCCACGCCGTTCGACTGCATCGAATTCAGCGAAGACTTGCGCTGGATCGATGTCATGAGCGAGCTGGCCTTTTTGGTCATGGACCTCGAAGTCAAAGGCAAGCGGGATTTGGCTTTCCGGCTTCTAAACCGCTACCTGGAAACGACCGGAGACTACCGTGGTCTCTCGCTCTTCCATTATTACCGGGTCTACCGCGCCATGGTTCGAGCCAAGATCGCCCAACTGACCCGCGCCTCTACCGGCGACACCGCGAAGCAGCAGGAGTTATTGGACCTGTACCGGCGCTATCTCGATTACGCATCCGGCCTCATCCGGCCTCAAAAACCGGCATTGCTCATCACCCACGGTTTTTCCGGCAGCGGCAAATCCTACATCGCGGGCCAAATCGCCGAATGCCTCCCGGCCTTACGCCTGCGCTCCGACTTGGAACGAAAACGCCTTGCCGGCTTCGCCGAACACGCCAACACCGGATCGACCCTCGACGCCGGCATCTACACCGCCGACATGACGCGCAGAACCTATAGCTATCTGCTGGATACCGCCGAAGAGATCCTGAAATCCGGCCTCTCCGTCATCGTCGACGCCACGTTCCTAAAACACGAGCAGCGTGAAAGCCAACGAATACTGGCCGAACGGCTCGGCGCATCATTCCTGATCCTCGACTGCCAGGCACCGATAGCTACCTTAAAAAGCCGCATCGAATCCCGCGCCCTGCTCGGCCGCGACCCCTCCGAAGCCGATCTGTCCGTGCTCGACCGTCAGCTCGCGGCGCATGATGAATTCACCGAAGAAGAGCGGCGCAATACACTGATGATCGAGACCAGCGGAGCGGTTTCTGCTGACGAACTTCTCAAGAAGATCGGCCTGAGTACGGACAAGTCGTCCGGTTGAGGTGGTTTTTCGACCGAATGGGACGACCTGATCCAATATAAAAAGGCAAAGCCCGACTCTTTCTAAAGCTGTGCAAGAACGAGAAACCAGATGACGATTTTCTTGGTAGTGAATAACCTGAGAATGATGACGTCTAAAGTAGATCAATGCTTTAGAGGTCTCAGCGATGGTGGTTCAAATTCTTCTGTGTCAGCACTGCGGAAGTGATCGGATCGTTCGAAACGGTCGCGCACCGAACGGGAAACAACGATTCCTGTGCCACACCTGTGGCCGACCATGTCGTCAAAATCCCTCTCCCCGCGGCTATTCCGAGGCCGAGCGCGAACAGATTCTGCGCGCCTATCAGGAGCGCAGCAGCTTACGGGGACTCCAACGGACCTTTGGCGTCGCACCCGCCACGGTCGCCAAGTGGCTCAAAAACAGTCCAAAGGCTGCCGCCGCTGAGCATCACCGTGGCCGAACCGCCGCAGGCCAGCGGAGACCCACCCGTGCTTGAATGCGATGAGGTCCGGCACGATGTTGGCCGGAAGGCCACACCGGTGTGGCTGTGAATCGCCTTCGCCCCGCACTCTCGCCAAATCGTGGCCGACTTTGGGCGACCGCACGGAAGCCACGGCCCGCCAACGGTGGAACCGACTTCCGACCCGCTATCGTGAGGCTCAGGTCTACACCGATAGCTGGGAACCGTATGCCGCTGTGATGCCCGTAAACCAACATCGGCGTTGCCGGAAATCGGCGGGTCGAACGGTTCACGTCGAGCGCTGGAACAATACCTTGCGCTAACGCTTGGCGCTCTATTCCCGAAAAACCCTGGCCTTCTCCAAATCGATCCACATACACGAAGCCCCCATAAGGCCTTTTTTTCACTCCTACAATCTCGATCACATCATTCTCTAGTTACTCACTAAAAATGGACACTGCCCTCCCAGCTACTGACTTGCTCGTCTTTCTCGAAAACCTTTACCAACGCGTTTCCCGCCATATTCCCAACTGTGTCGGGTAAAAACAAAACGTCCGTCAATCCTTGGAGGATCCCGTCCACGACATCACCGCCGAACTTTCCGATGCCCTTCGCCATCTTGAGCGCCTTAACGGCAGGGTGCGCCCGATGATACGTGAGCAGTTCGACATCGGTAGAGTTGGAAAGCCCCTTGGGCTTCGTTTCGGAATAAACAGGCCCTCGCCTTTTCCAGGCGGGGGTACCGAAGGCTATGACGGTGAGCCTGTGGCAGCCGGGACCGAGGAGCGCCAACACCCCGTTGGGTTCAGCTTTGAAGCATTTCTCGATTTTGGGCAAGAGATAAAATCTGTATAGATGCTGGAAAGTGTACGGCGCGTCGTCGGGGCCGTCTTTGTTGACCTTGTACCAGCGCTGCTGGGGAAGGGTATACGCGCTTTTGCAGTTTTGGGGTTTGTAGGAGTAATTATGGGAAAAGAACCCGTCAAAGAGCTCCTTCGCCTCCTCCACACTTTTTGCCTTGACATATCTCATCTTCGTTTCCCCCTCTTTTTTAGAACAATCTTTCGCCCCCTGGAGCGAAGAAAGTATCCACGCAAGCCGCCGGTGACGTCGGACTGACTGAGGGACAGATCTGCGTCAGACTGGCTCCGCCTGACAGGGGTTCTGTAAGTGTAGAGCTCTTGGCCTTACCCGGTAAGGCTGCGGAGACGGCCGCTGTCCGCCAAAAACGTCCAGCCGGCTCACTGGCCCAGAACAGGGTACAAATCACCACCTCCACACGTCTCCAGTTTATCCAGTGAACCATTCCAGGACAACTGCCGCGCTGGACAAAGTGTGGGACAGGGAGAGCGTTCAAGCCCGGCAACTCCCTGAATCGCAGCGCGCCGAAGACGCGGAGGTTCGCGGTCTACCCGACCCGTCCGAAGTGAAGGACAGACGAGCTCGGTCGCACAAGCCCCGGGCGCGGGCGCGACCACTCAATGCCACCGCGCCACCTCGGCCTGGAAAGGGTGAAATGAAAGTGAAAGGGTGAAAGGAGAGGGTGTCAGGCTTTCGTTTTTTGCTTTCGATTTCAATACGCTCCCGCTATTCCGACCCGTGTCGTCCAACAGTCTCATATGGCAAGAGTTTTCCGGACAAAAAAGTCAGGCTGCTATTTGCCACTGTTGTTCGAACTCCAGCGGAGTTCGGCGGCTCAGGGTTGAGGCCATGAAGGGCGGAAGGGCGTACTCGCTTATTCCGCCGCATGGGAATCTCCATTCGGTGAATTACGCTAAAGCTAATACGCCCTACACGTGTTGCTCGAGAAGATCAGCCTGAGTATGGGCAAAAGATCATACCGGTTTGTACCGCGGTGCCGAAGCTTGCACAGGCCGGCGCCGGGCGAGGCGCCCCGCGGTGAGACCCGCCGCGAGGAGGGTCAGGGTCGCGGGTTCCGGCACCGCTTGTTGCGCTGTCACGCTGAACTGGGTGAAAGTCGAGGTAGAAACAAGGCCCCCCCGGAGGTGGGGATGGTGTAAATGAATGAGATAGGAGTCAAATTTGCCGCGTCCCATTCAATCCTGAAATCATTGTTACTGAAAAAGAGCCCACCGACACCGCTCACCAAGCCCCCGATTACCCCATCATTTTCGAAGCCGACAGCGAAGCCGACCTCGGCTAGGGTAAAGTCGTGCCCATCGATGCTCAGATCGATGGAGCTGAGGCTGTTGATGGGCGAGGTGGGGGAGTCGGCGTCCCAGACGATGGTGCCGGTCACGAGACCGGGCTCCGTCGTGAAGTTCATGACAATGGGGATGGCCTCAGCGCGGTCCAGGGGCAGAAGGACGGCCAGGAAAGCCGCGGCGGCCAGGTTCCGGATCAGAGCGTTGCGCCTTCCGGCAGCCGATGCGGACCGCGCCAGGAGAGACGGAACTTGCTGCAATTTTTCTTGGGTCTTGCTCATGACAGTTTCCTTTGTACACGGGATGGCGGGCGGAATTACCCGGATTGCCTTCATGCAAAAACAAAACCAACATCTATTCGTCTGTTTATCAAGGGCTTTTCTGAAGGCCATGACAGCGCGCCCGGTGCGGGGAAGGCAACTGTAAAATTTTTTGACATCGTTTTCGATGGAAAAGCGGCCGGTCGTGCCGCCGGAATCCACCGGGCGAAGCTTCCGAAACCGCGACCCAGCGACTTGTGCGGGTTAGCAGCTAAGGGGTCAGGCTTTTGTGATTGACCTCATATTTCGCTTGTGTGAATTGGCTGTGCTTTTTGAAACAAAAACGCAGTCCGAATTAAATAACAAAAGACCGACCTGGCCATATTAGGCGAAGGTAATCGGCTGTGTGCGAAACCACATAGAGTAGCGCGAGATTTCCCTTGTCTGCTGTCATTAGTTTGGTCGGTTAGGCTACGCCAATAGTGTTTCTATAAATCGGTGCGCTATTTGCTTTGTCCAGTGTGACTTGCTTGCTTTGAAACCATCATCGTGAAGTAAGGTAATTTTCGCATTCCGATCTCTTTACTGGTATCCGATATGAAAAATACCGATTATTCAAGAACGCTAATTACTTCCACACTGTTACTCGCTTCGTCTCTGTTCTGTACTCCATCCCAAGCGGATTTGACGGATATTGGCAATGGGTTGATCTATGATGACGTATCTAACGTAACTTGGGTGTCAAATGGACTGATTTTTTCCAATGACATCAGGAGCACAACGGCCAATCCAACCGGTAGTCCTTACACGGGACCGCTTTTGGGTACGGTTGTTACGCCCGCCTTGGGCAACCCCCACACTATCACCGCTGACGATTTCTTTTATCGTATCGACCTAGATCGGTGGTTTGGAAGTTGGTGGGTTGCCACTACTTGGGCTGATAACTTCAGCTTTCAATATGGCAGTGAAACTATTTCCGACTGGCGATTGCCGACCACCGCCGAGAGCCAGAACCTAATTTCACAGCTTGCCGGTAACTTGGGTGCAATTGAGACATTTGACTGGATACCCCCTATTTTTTGGACGTCGGATCTGACCAGTTCAACAAATGCCAACGCCGCGGGACCAGGACTCGGCGGTATCGTCAACCTCAATCTCATGAACGGTAGCTCTCCTCAGGCAGCCCTTTTAAGGTGTCCGCTATTGATCCCGGAGCAACTTGTACGTGGAGACATGGGGCTGTTTGGGATCATACGGGTTTTTCTGGGGAGGCTTTTTGGGGCCGCGTCCATGTTTTTTGAGGCTGTCCAAGCGGACGTTCCGCGCCACGTCGCGAAGCCAGTGAGCGAACTGGACCGGAGGACAGGTCGCCAGGAATTGCCAGTCGAGGGCCTCGCCCAGTAGGAGCAGTGCGCGGAAAGTCGCGCTGATCTCATGCGCGATGTCATAGGAGGACACGCCCTTAGAGACGGGTTCCGAGTGGGCACTGTCGAGCGCTGCACGCATGACCGAGAAGACGTTGTAAGCGACCAGGGCCAGGCAAAATCCGAACAGAGCCGCTCGCGGATAGGCCAGCGTATTGAGTTCCGAGGCGAAGTGCTGCTCGAGGTGTTGGAACGCGGTTTCCAGGGTCCAGCGCTTCCGGTACAGGCGGGCCACGGTGGCGGCGTCAACCGTGTCTGGCAGGTCGGTGAGCACGTCGAGATGAGTGTCGCCGTCGCGGGTCGGTGCGGGGAGTTCGATGCGGACGCACCGGTAGGTGCGGCCTTCCACTTCGATCCGTTGCTCGAAGAGGCGCTGGCCCTCCTCCCCCCCGACAGCCGGGGCGAAGGGGGTTTGTTCCCCGAAGGGGAGGCTCCCGTGCCGGCGCACCACCACCGCGGCCTGACGTTCCTGGAGGCCCCGCAGGAAGCCGAGGGTGCAGAAGTTGCGGTCGGCGATCCACACCTCTCCGGCCTGGACGGTCGGCAGCACGGCTTCCAGCAACGACCGTTCCTGGGCGTGGCCGTCCTCGCAAGGGACGACCTCGACCAGCAGGCGGCGCTCCGGGTCCAGCACGACCCGGGACTTGCCCGGCAACGCGGCCGCGGCAAGCCCCTGGTGGACGCCCAGCCGCTTCTCGCTGGCTTCCAGGCAATTCCCGTCCAGGATGCGCACGGCATAGCCGGGCAACCCGGGTTCCGGCGGGCAGTCCAGGGCGTCGAGGAGGGCCGACAAATCCCGTGCGGTCTCCCGGACCAGCGCCGCCGAGACGGCGACTTCGATCCCTTTGAGCTTGTCATACAGGGCGACGACCGAGACGTTCAGTTCCTGCTGGCGGTCTTGGTACGCGGCGTGGGTCGAGGGATACACGCGCAGAACGACGGAGAGCAGCAGATCGCAGACCGTGGAGAACAACAAGTCACGGGTGTATTGCTCGCGCGCGTGCGCTTCGAACAAAGCCTCCAGCCGTTCCGCGGCAAAGCAGCGCTCCAATAACCCGCGCAGCAAGCTCGAGAGGGGCATTTTCCGGCAGAGCAGTTCAATCATAACGCGTGGGGTATTTGAGGTTATAGGCGGGGAGAAATTAAATCAGGAATCAGGGCAGACATACTCGCGTTTTTGATTCCACCTTTAAAGGGCTGCTCTCCTCAGGTTAGTAATATCTGGGTAGTAGTGCCGGGCAACGTTGCGGCCGTACCACTCCCTGGCGGCCTCTGGCTATTTGGTTCTGCCATGGCAGGATTGATAAGATTAGGCCGCCGCAAATTTGCCTAATTTGCGGGCGACTTTTAGGATCGGATCGGGGTGATGGGATTGCGCCCATCACCTCTCTCACACTACCGGACATGCGGTCTTCCGAATCCGGCGGTTGGACTCGTCGACCCTCAGGCAGTCGTGAAGTCTGATGGGACGAAAAGCCCCCAGCGCCGCAAGCGTGCCTTGAGTGTGAGGGGGTCATAGCCCGTATAGGGCGGAATAGCGTACTCGCCTATTCCCCCGCATGGGAATCTCCATTCGGCACATTACGCTAACGCTAATGCGCCGTACACGAACTAACCGTCACGTCCCATGTGATTTTGCCGAGAAGGAGTTATCCTCTGTTCGAGGCCCGGAGCATTCTCCGGGAGGTTTTCGGTCAGTCTGGTTGAGGTTCATTACGATGCAGATTCGCCTTCACAAGAAGGCCCGCGGGACGGCAGGAAATTCGAAACCCCAAGTTGAGCGAGCGAGCTTTGGCCAAAAAGCATGGCATCACCGGGCAACCCGCAAGTGGAAACACCGTCACCCAGCACACCACCCTCACGCCGGCCCAGGAAGCCATCGTCGACTATCTACGCCAATCACGGTGAATCGCGCCGTTTTACCTGTTCGTCGCCATCGACCGCGCCATCCGCTGGGGGCTGTCGCCCTCGGGCCCAACCGCACCGCCCGCTCCTTCGTGAAACCAGCCAGCCTGCCCCCTTCCGTATCCAGACGTGCCTGACTGACAACGGCTCAGCATTCACAACCGTTTGCTGACCCGCGCCAAACAGTCCTCGGGCGCTTATAAGTTCGATCAGCTCTGCCAAACAGACCATGGCCCCCCATCCCACTTGCGCCCCACCACCGGAGGACGCGATTACACGGCCGTCTTTTCTGTCATAGATGTCCACCTTCGTATACAGGAACACCATCGTCACCGGTTTCCCTCGGCCGTTCCAGACGCGGTTAAAGGAGCCCTTGCTAGAGAAAAGCCCACATAAGACACAATCCCTAAGTTGAAGGCGAAAATCAGGACCTTGATCCACGAGACCCCGGCCAACAGATCGAAAATCTCTATGGGAATATAGATGGCACCGCTCACCACGGCGAACCATTCCGCCCAGCGCCGGCCTCTCCACAATCCATATGCCTCGATAAACCGCAACCCACTGTAAGTAAATGCGAAACCGGCAAAGAACCAAAGCCTCTTATCCGTAAGTTGCCCAGCCAAATCAATAAAAATTCTCGGATACCAGCTGGCTGGATTGAGGTGAAAATGACCGACAACTTCCTCAGCCAGGTGCTGCACATCGTGATGGATAAGCGAGAGGAGTCCGAATCCTGCCAGCACGATCAGCACACCTTTGCTCAACTCGACCGCCGCGATCACGCGTAAACCTCCCAGCGAGCGTGAAGACCTGACGGCGCTATTTTGCTTGGCAGATAATAGTTGTCCCATGACCACGTGCCTCCTAAAATCCTCGGCCGCCGACTTTTCGAGCAAATGAACTCGGAATCGGGCGGTTGGATTGCGAACATGATCAGACCCTGCATCTTTTGACGCCGGCTGTCATGCGCTGCGTCCCCGATGGCTTAGCTGGACCGTTGGCAATACATTTTTGAGTAGCTTCACTGCGTTTCTTATCCTTTGCATTTTATGAAAGACCCGATCGACAACAATCAAGTCAGCATGAACGCCTTTAAACGCCTGTTGTTCATGGCTCTATTTTTTGCGCTCTTTGGCATCGTACGTTTTATTCTGTGGGCCATCGTGCTGTTCCAATTCATCGCCCATCTCTTTACCGGCCGAGCCACCTACCTCGGCGTTAAACGAAGGGGTCAGGCTTTTGTTGTTTACTTTCGATTCCAACACGCCCCGACTATTCCACCCCGTATCCCCCGACGGTTCGCAATCCCAGGTGCTCGACAAACGGAATGAAGTCCCGATCGGAAAACAGCTGGGCGTGTCCCTTTTCGATGCGGAATGTAGCGATGATGACGTCGGCGGTTTTGCGGGTGGTGATGCCCCGTTTTCTGAGTGCCCGATAATTCTCCACGTTTTTGTGCGCCTGTTCGGTGCCGAGCAAGTCATAAACGGTTAGCGACATCAGCAACCGTTTAGCCGTTCGGAAATGCCATCCTGGCGAAATCCTTGCAAGACCTCGGTTGGATCAAGTCGCCGATCGCCAGCGGTTCCACGCCGAGCAGTTCGTCGAGTATGGCGGTTTGGGGCGTGTCGATGCCGTTGAAATAATCGATCCAGACGCTGGAATCGACCACGATCACCCGTCGGTTCTCATAGCGTCAAGGTCGCCTTCCCATTTGAGCTTTCCTTTGAACGCTTTGATCTGTTCCTGTTTTTCAAGCGGACGAGTGTCTTGAATCCAAGCTCTACCACCTCCCGTTTGGTTTTAAAGGCCGGTGGATTTCAGAGCTTCGTTCATTAGCTCGTCATCGACGACGATATTGGTTCGCATGCCTGATTCCGATGTGTGTCAAATATGGTCATTTTACACATTTCAAAGCTGCCCAATTCGGCAGGCAAGCCAAAGATGTGGGATAGGCATCTATCGCGGTCAGTCTTCACATTCCAACATTTAAAGAACCGTTCTCGTCGGGATCACCGTCTAGACCATTTTCATACCTGCTGTACGGGCACTCGCGAGTAGATACTGTTATCCGGGTCAAGTGCCATGGAGTGCTGGATCGAAGGGTTTTCCGGACTTGAGGACGCCGAAAGCGACCTGGAGGAGCTTGCGCATCATGGCACCGATGATGAGCTTGGCGGGCTTGCCCGAGAGCGCGAGCCGGTTCTTGAAGGGCTGGCCCCAAGCGGTCTTATACAGGATCACCATGGCTGGCATGTAGAGGGCTTTGCGCAAGAAGGCATGGCCGACCTTGGACAGCCGCGGCTTGGTTTTCACGCTCGTTCCGGACTCCTGCCGGCGCGGGTCGAGCCCGGCGAAGGCGACGGCTTGTCGGCTATTGGCGAAGCGGCTGGGCTCGGCATAGAAGGCGAGCAGAATGGCGATGGTGCGTTCCCCGATACCGGGGATGCTCTCGAGTAATTCGCGCTTCCCCTTCAGATCGGGGTTAGAGTCGATGTGCTCATTGATGGTTTTGATCAGGCTCTTGATCTGCTGATCGAGCCAATTCAGGTGTTCTTGAATGTTGGTGCGCACCGCGTCCCGGGCGACCTCCAGGCGGTTACTTTCCTGGGTCCGCAGGGCTTGCAACGCATCCAGACGCAACACGAGCGCGCGCAAGGCGATTTCGGCTTCGCTTCTCGCCTGCCAGGGAGGCGGATGGCGCTCGGCGCAAAATTCGGCGATGAGGCGCGCATCGACGGCATCGGTTTTGGTCCGGGTTAAGCGGGAAGCGGCATAGGCTTTGATTTGGGCAGGGTTGATGACGCTGACAGTGAACCCTTGGGTAGCCAAGCACTGGGCGACGTCTTCCCAATACACCCCAGTGGCTTCCATACACACGTGAACATTCCGTGCCTCTGGGCCGGTGAGCCAAGTGACGAGGGTGGCGAACCCGTCTTGGGAGTTGGCGATGACTTTGGTTCGGAACTTCCCGTTGGGGAGGCGTAACGCGCAGTCCAGTTTGGCTTTGGCGACATCAATTCCGAGATAAAACGTGGGCATCATGAACCTCAAATGATCTACCTTGTGAATGCGGGCTGCCGGCAAGCCGGGCCGAAGATACTGTTCGATCGCTCGATGAGGGTGAGCGACTGCTGCATCGATCTACGCAACGGGCTTGGTGTCCCAAGGGCGGGAACGGCATCCAGTCGCTCAAACCTGGAGCGCCCTCCAGGCCTGTGGTGACCGGTCGGGAGTCTTCTCCAACCCCTTCCGAACCACACGGAATTCATAATACAAGGTCGGGAATCCTTTCCAATCGCAAACGGTCGCTTTAGTCGCGACCCTTCCAATCGCAAACGGCCGTCCTGGGAGCGCCAGGACGCCCCTTCCAATCGCAAACGGCCGTCCTGGGATGACCGTTTGCGATTGGAGCGCCGAAGCCGCCCTTCCCGACAGTGCACAGTTGGGCCAACGTTTTCGTCGGCAAAGGATTGCCGACCTACAAACGCTGAGCCCGTTGAAATCACCGTCTATCGCCTGCCAAGGCCATCCTTGATATCTATCCCGAGAGAGAAGGCACTCGGCGCGTCAGCCGTATAGTCGGGCGTGATCGGCACGATGGTGATGTACCCTCGCTCATACCACGTGGTGTCGGCGCCGGGGAACTCGGGCGTCTCGTCGGGGACAATCTTCGTGATCCCGCCCCGGAGCGTGGTTCCGGCCGGTACATCGGCGCAGGGCTCATGACAGCCGATGTTGATGGTGACCGTATCGGCGGCATAGCTCACCACCAGATCGTCCGCAAAGGTCACCGTGCGGCCTTGACGCGTGACGCGGACGCCGGCGGGCTCGGGTAGCGGCGGGTAGTTGATGTTGAGACCTATCCCCTGCGGCAGCAGGCCCTTTTCGCCGTCCAGGGAGCCGGCCTTACGTTCGAGGCGGGTTATGACGCCAACGAGAAAGTCCGCCACCCGCGCGAAATGAGCCTCGTTCGCTGTCTTGCAATCCGGTGTGGACTCGCCGCACAACGGATCGGTGCTGATCGCGATGGCGGGGACAGCGCCGTTGAACATGGGGGATAGCGCGGCAATGGCGGCACCGACCGTACCCGAAAACTGGGTGGCGGCGCCGATATTGGCGCCCACGTTGATGCCGGACACCAGCAAGTCGGGCAACCGGCCGGTGCTTTGCCGGGCGATGTCCATGGCAACGAGCGCGCTAGTCGCGGGTTCGGCGCCTTCCGTCCCGTCGCCGATCGCAACGGAATACTCGAGCGCGCCCTCGTCGTCGCGTCGCTTGGTAATCCGGAGGTCAGTCAGGTTGATCGCCGCACTGCTGCCGCTTTGCTCATTGAGCGGGCCGGCGAGGACCACGGTGTGGCCGGCGGCCGCCAGCGCCCGCTTGGCGGCTTGGATCCCGATAGCATCCCAGCCGTCGTCGTCGCTGAGGGCGATCGTGAGTGCCCGGACGCCGGGCGAGGATACGAGCAACAAGGCGGCGAATGCCGCGGCGACGATGCCTCGGTGCTTGAGGAAGCTCTGATCAAGTGGATTCCGTTCGTGGCTCGACAAGCCTGTCCTGAGCCTGTCGAAGGACTTAATCAGAGCTTCCTTGAGGTCGTTGGGACGCATGGTTTACCTCCGTGTATGGGCATCTTGCAGCCACAAGCGTCCACGGGGCCTTTCTGCGTTTCCGCGGGCGCTCGCAGCGGCACACTTCCTCAGCGGCTCGACGGCCGCGCCTTGCCATCGAAGATGATGACCAATGGCGTCAGCGTCTGCCTGGAATCGGCGCCGCGGGCCGTACCCGGAACAACGTAGTTCCGCTCGATGAACGCGACTGTCTCGCCTTTCGGAATCATCTCCTCCGTGATTTCAAAGCAGTGGGAGAGCCCCGAGCAGTCGCGCGCGAAGTACTGGACGTAAAACCGATCGGTGTTGTCGACCGTTCCAGAAAACGCCGACGCGGTCCCCGCGAGATCTTCGTCAAAGATGTTTCCGATGCCCTGGAGAACTGACGAGCGATTGAGTGCGATGGCCGAGTACGTCGCGTTGCGGGTGGCCGTTTTGAGAGTCCCCACGACGGCCAACACCTGGCCCGAATCGATGCTCGAACGAGGACTGAGCCGCCAGTCTTCGTCCTGGTTATCGCCGAGGCAGTTCATCGGCCGTTCCAGGCAGTGTTGCCCGACGAGATCCACGGTCAGTTCCAGGGCCTGGAACGGCTGTTCGGGAGCGGAAGGCTGTCCCTAGTGCTGCTTGACCGCCTCGATCAGGGCCGCGAAGTCACTTTGGAGCCCCAGCTCGGAGCGGGCGGTCCGCTCATCGTAATCAGGCTTGGGATAGGGTTCGGTCGGACGCGCCGTGTTCGTGTCCCTCACCCGGAGCACGGCCAAGGGAAGCTGACGACGCCACTCATCACCCGCCTCCTCGTCCTCCGGACGCGTATAGCGAATCGTGATTCACAGGTCGTCCGCCTCGGGCCCGAGCCCTGCCCGGAAAATCTCCGTCGACACGGGGGTAGTAAACACCTGATTGCGCGCGGGGACGCCCGCCCGCAGGAGCGCCTCGATCACTTCCCGCTCCATCACCGCGTCCGGCGTGACGATGAAGAAGCGCTGCTGGTTGAAGGCCGCTCCGGACTGCCGCTCGATGACGACGTTATTGATGCTGTTACCGAAGGCCGCGGACATCACCGAGCGGGACGGGTTCGACGAAGGGGCGAAGAGCAACTCCCCCAGGAAGAGGTCCGTGACCGATAGGAAGACCAGATCGGCGGGGTCGACAAGCCCTTCGCGCGTGAAAACGTAGGTGTGCATCCCGAAGTATTTCGCGGGCGGCGGAAGCTGCGCCAGCACGACCAGCGCCTCCCGCTCGTCGAGGCGGTATGTCCACCAGGTGTCGTCCGGCGTCGGCCCCAGCAGATCCCTCGTGCTCTGATCCACGAACTCGTCCGGCCAGAGCGGAACGGCGGGAACGACGTACGGTGACACCGGATTGTTCCCGAGGCAGTTTCCAATCACGGCGATCGTGAACTGGCAATCCTCGATCGTGAACAGGTCCCAAAAGCCGCGTGTGACCTCGTAGCCTTTCGCCTCGAGGTCGGCTTGAAGATTCTGGACCTTCCGCTCCAGCGACTCGGGAAGCTGATTGCCGTTGCTCGGACCGTTGTTCCAGCCGTTCGCCGCGGACGCAAATCCGATCATCACCGCGAGGGTGAAGTAAAGCATGTGGGTTCTCATAGAGGTCCTCCTGACCAACCATCGTGTCCTTACGGAAGCTCTGATGACTGTATGTAAAGAAAGTAAAGTCCTATTCGAATCACCCTCACTTCAGACCTCTCCCTCCGGGAGACGTCTGATTCAGCGCTTCCTTAACGGCTCGACGGCCGTTTCGCCCCGTCGAGTTGGATGAGCGTCGGGTTTACGAGCTTCTTGGGCTCAGGACCCCGGGTCGCCCCCGGTACGACGTAGTTCCGCTGAACGATCTTGACGGCATCGCCTCGGGGAACCATCTCCTCGGTGATTTCGCGGCAATTCGGAAGGTTCCCGCATTCGCGCGCGAAGTAGTAGACATAGAGCTTGTCGGTGTTGCCGACCGTCTCCGAAAAGGCGGACGCGCTACCCTTGAGATCCGGGTCCGAGATGTTCGTGACGCCCACCAGAGCCGGAATCCGGTTGGGCGCCAGACTCGTGTACGTGGCGTTGCCGGTGGCGGTGCCCAGGGTGCCGACGACGGCGAGAACTTCACCCGAGTCGATGCTCTCCGTGGGGCTGATCTGGTAATCGGCATCCTGGGTGTCACCGAGACAGTTCATGGGCCGTTCGAGGCAGTGCTGGCCGATGAGGTCCACCGTGAGCATCAGACTTTCGAATGCCCTGTCCTTGGCGGCGGGCTGCCCCCAGAGCTGCTTGACCGCCTCGACCAGATTCTCTACATCGCCTTTGAGTCCCAGCTCGGAGCGGGCGATCCGCTCATCATAGGCAGGTTTGGGATAGGGCTCGGTCGGGCGCGCCGTGTTCGTATCCCTCACCCGGAGCACGGCCAGGGGAAGCTGCCGGCGCCACTCATCGCCGGCCGTCTCATCTTGTGGCAGCGAATAGCGCATCAGGGTCATCAGGTCGTCCTCCCCGGAACCGAGCCCAAGCCGGGCGAGATCCGTCGACACGGGTTCGATGAACACATGGTTGCGATTCGGGACGCCCGCCCGCAGGAGCGCCTCGGTAAGCGCACGCTCCATCACCGCATCCGGCGTGATGATGAAAAAACGCTGCTGATTGAAGGCTGCTCCGGACTGCCGCTCGGTGACGACGTTGTTGTTGCTGTTGCCGATGCTCGAGAACACCAGCACACGGGACGGGTTCGGCGACATCATGAACAGGATGTTCTGCATGAAAGGATCATCGGTTACGGATTGGTAGACCTCATCCGTGGTGTCGATCTCGCCTTCTCGCGAGAAAATGTAGGTCTGCATCCCGAAATACCTTCCGGGCGGTGGGAGCTGCGCCAACACGACCAGCGCCTCGCGCTCGTCGAGGCGGTATGTCCACCAGGTGTCGTCCGGCGTCGGGCCGAGCAGGTCCCTCACGTTCTGGTCCACGAACTCGTCCGGCCAGAGCGGAACGGAAGGGATGAGATAAGGCGCCGCCGGGTTATTCCCGAGGCAGTTCCCGATAGTCTCGATCGCGAACTTGCAGTCCTCGATCCTGAACAGGTTCCAGGCTCCCCGCGCGACCTCGTAGCCTTTCGACTCGAGGTCGGTCCGGAGATTCCGGACCTTCCGCTCCAGTGACTCGGGGAGCTGATTATCGTTGCTCGAACCGTTGTTCCAGCCGTTCGCGGCGGATGCAAATCCGATCATCGCCGCGAGCACGAAGCAAAGTGTATGGGTTCTCATAGGTCCTCCTGACCGAGGATCGTGTCCTGAATAAAGGGAATGCGGCGAAGTGCCCCGTGTTCCTGAAGTGGATCAGAGCAGAAGCGCCTTGCATCAAAGAATTTTCATGTCGCCACAACCTGGTAGATTGCAAGGCCCGGATTTTGTTCCTCTGTCCTACAGGGGCAAAACTTATACCTCCACCACAAGTGAAACAATGGCGTACGCAAAAGCCCCTCGAACCGAGAAGGCTTGACAGTTTGAGCGGTGTTGATCGTCGCATGGCATAGCGCAGCCGATACTCATTATCTGTCCCTCGCATCCAACGCATCAGTTTTAAAGTGGATGCGCTGTGCGATATTTCACTTCGTAGTTTGTTGACTCGCCATACAATCATAGGGGAATGCCCCAATGGCCTGCTGAACAGAGTATCGACAAGAACATAACGGCGGCCGAAGATCGTCAGTCGGATGTGTTTTTATTTTCACATGGTTAACCCCCAAAACGGCAGAGCGTTACCGCGCGGGATGTACCGTTAACAAACCTGGTTGACGCCATAACTTTGTTCCCGGCCGGCAAGAAAGATATATAAAAACGTACAACTACCATAGGAGATCATATGCCATGCACAACCCCCATAACTTTTCGATGAGTGGCGATTTAAAAGATTTGCTTGGCAAACTTGCATGTCATCCGGCTCCGCATCATCTGACCCGATTACGGCAATTGATCGAATACAATACGGAACGCGCTGAAAACGAACCGCAAGCATTTTTGGACATGCAGTTCCTCAACGCTATCTATGACAGATTCATGCCTCGTGACGAGAAGCGTGAGCATCTTTATCTTAAACGCTTCGAAATTCCGCAAATCGTGCTTTTTGATCTCCTTATCAACCAGTTTCCGCTGGTCAGCATGAGTCATGGAATCGTTAACGATGCCATCAAGCATGTCATCGCCGAAGCTCCGCATGCTGTGCTGATCGATATCGGCATAGGCCGCGGCATTCAAGCGGCTAAACTGATTCAGTCCATTTCGGATGCTACTCGCTTGAAAACCTTGACCGTAATCGGTGTTGAGCCATTTCAGGAGGCCTTGACCCATGCCGGAGAAATGGTTGCCAAAGCGGCAGAGCAAGCGCCATTCAAAGTCATTTTCATTCCGGTAAATTGCCTGGTTGAAAAGTTGATGCCGGAGCAATTGCTTTCAGCCTTGCCCGATGAATTCGATAAACTCGTCGTTAATGCTTCACTGATCGCCCACCATATCCCCAGCACGGCAGAACGGATCGCATTTTTTGATATGGTTCGTCAAATGCAGCCCGATGCCCTCCTCTTGACCGAACCGGACAGTAACCACATGGAGAGCGATTGGCGTCAGAGGGTAGAGAATGCCTATACGCATTATGGGAATATATTCAGCATTATCGACCAACTCGCTATCGGTGATTTCAGAAGAAATGGGCTGAAGGCGTTTTTTGCCAGGGAAATCCAGGATGTGGTTTCTCACTCCGATGACCAGCGCTTTGAACGTCATGAACGTACCTCCCGCTGGCTTGAGTATCTTGCCAAGACCGGCTTTCGCATTGGCAGGCAATTCAGTATAGGTGAAACCTGGAAGGCGAAGGAAATTAGCTGTCGGCAGGAATCTCCGGGTCTTCTAGCCATGAGGCACAAAGGTATTAACATGATATCCATCGTGCATGCATTCGTTTAGGGCACCGCGATTAGCATCGGGGTCGGGCTTTTGTTATTACCTTTGGATTTCGCTTGTACGACGTGGTTATGTTTTTTTGAAACGGAAGCCTGATCCGATCCCTCCCACACTGAGCCAATCCCTCCACAGCGCCCTTGCCCGAAGTCAGAGGTCAAACCGTTCACGTCAAGAAATAAAAGCCTGAACCTTTCATTCACGTTCCTTCATATCGCCATGACGGAACCACCATAGTCCGGATGGCGTTCCGAGGCATCCGGAATGGTCGGCGCATCGAGTCTCCCGGATACCGTTGGGTTTCCTCGGGGCTACTTGCTGACCAAGTCAGAGCAAGGTATGTTCGCCGGGATCAACCCGCGCGACGCCAACCCGGGAGCAGCACAGCAAGCGGCGCTGAGTTGCCCGGTCCCGAAAGCGGACGGATTTGAGTCTTGCCTTTCGTTACCGAGCGGGTGCGCCCCGGAATCGTCTTCATGCCCCCTCCATTTCAGTGGTCGTTAAGAGGGGCTGGATTTGCTGCGCCATTATCCGGAAAGCGCGGCACCGTACGTGCCGGGTGAAACCCGCAACCTCGTTTTCACCTATGATTTTGATTCGGTGACGGCGATGCAGGCGTTCAAGGCGTCGTGGTGCCGAATAGAACCGGGTTCGATCAGCGGCAATGCGGCTGCAATCAGAATGTATTTCGTTGCCGTCCGGTCCTGATGAACGAAGCACCCTGTGTAATTTCATGCTGAGGCGGAGATGCTCAAGAAAATCATGAAGCAGACATTTCATCGTTTGGGTTACAACATCACCCGGCGCGATCCGTTGGAGGAAAGCATCCCCGCGGACTACAACCACTCACCGTTCCTGCCGCGTGTCTATCGTGGCGCGTTGCACCGGATGTTGTATTTCAAGGACATGGTGGAACGGGTGCGGGACGTGGAGGGGGACATCGTGGAGTGCGGCGTTTCCATTGGCCACGGTGCCTTGATGTTCCAACTGTTGAGCGAATACGTCGGGGTCGAGCGTACCTACCATGGCTTCGATTCCTTCGAGGGTTTTCCGGCCCCTGTGGACAAGGACGAAAAGACGCCGATCACGGGAAAGGGATTTTGGGCCAATCCGCCGGAAACCGTTCTCAGGGTTCTAAAGGATGGACGATTGCCGGAGGACGTCATCCAGAACCGAATACGGCTATATAAAGGCTGGTTCGACAATACGCTGCCGAATTACGAGGGGAAGATCGCGCTGCTGCACCTGGATTGCGATCTTTACGAATCCTACAAATTGGCCTTGGAGACGCTATACAGCAAAGTCACTCCCGGCGGCGTCGTCATGTTCGATGAATATGGGGATAACCGCTGGCCCGGCGCGACCAAAGCTATCGACGAATTCTTTCGGGACAAGTCCGAGAAGCCGCAGTCCCATGCAAAGTGCACTTGGAAATATTTTGTGGTGAGGCCATAGCCGAAGACAAGGTTCCAAGTCGCGTGTCTGGTAGAGTGCGGGTCAGGCGTGCATCGTACGGAAACAGCAAAATTGCGTGCTTTCGTTATCGGGCGGGATGATTGGCTCGGTCGCGAAGACGCTTTCCTCCGTATCGTTCGCGCGGATGAAGAGGCGGCCTGCCACCAGCACGGCCATTGTTCCATACTGGAAAAAACGCTGTCCGCAGCATTTTTGGTTCCGATGTATGGACTAACTTGGCAAGAGGCCGCTTACGACGCTGGGTTTCGAGCCGCTCCGTTCTCGGTTTGCAAAGCCCATGTGGACATCCATTTCAGTTACTGAGCGTAAAGAAAGTAAAGTCCTATTCGAATCGCCACGCTGTCCCGCTTCGCTTGCGAGTCCGGGGCAGCCCCAGCCCATCCCTGGCCTGCCCGCTCGTCGCGTTGCGCCTCGCGCTGCCGGTTTGTCCCGGAGGGAGAGGGAGTTCTTGTGGCTTTACTTTCTTGACCATTGGTATGTCCTTTAGTCCAGGATGTCACGTTCCGGATACCGTTTATCTCAGAAGAGGCAAGTCCTCGGATCTCGTTTGAAGGACGCGCTTTCGGCTATCCGGCGTGCAGGACTTCGGTATGGACAAGGAG
Organism: Methylocaldum marinum; assembly: GCF_003584645.1. Lineage (GTDB taxonomy): Bacteria > Pseudomonadota > Gammaproteobacteria > Methylococcales > Methylococcaceae > Methylocaldum > Methylocaldum marinum. The sequence goes on along the minus strand of NZ_AP017928.1, from coordinate 5,331,096 downwards.
GATCGAGACATGACTGCGTTCGGCTTTCGCAGATTTCCTCGTAGACTTTTGCCGCTTTTCACTGCGTTGTTCGGTTTGACGGCCGAGTCCGCCGAGGCGACCACCCTCACGGTGGGTGCGATCGACGCCAACGGCGTGGCTTGCACCTTGGCCGATGCCATCGTCGCGGCGGATAACAACACGTATACGGGAGGCTGCCCGGCGGGTTCCAAGGATGAGACCGACATCATTGAACTCACCGGCGATGTTATCCTCACGGAAGCCTTGCCCGAGGTGAGGAGCTACTGCAGCCCCGAGCCCGATCCTTGTGCCGAGAGTGTTCAAACCTATATCACGATCAATGGCCACGGTCATTCGATCGCACGCTCGCGCCGTCCGGACACCCCGGAATTCGACCTGCTGACGCTTTTTTCGCTTTGTGCCGAAGGCGTCTATATGCCTCCGCCGATCGTCAAACTGAACGAGGTCGAACTGAAAAATGGCGACACCGGCATTGTATTGGAGGCTGCGACCCTCGGCATCGAGTGTCCGCCGGAGCTTGAATTGGTGAATAGCCGTATTACCGACAATAGCGGCGATGGCATATCGGCACGCTTTGCCTCGCTGCGGCTCACGAGCAGCGTAATCAAGAACAATGGCGGTCATGGCATCCGAGGATATGCAAGCGACATTTATCTGACGGACAGCACCGTCGCGCGAAATGCGGATCGCGGTGTCTCGGCTCATGGCGGCCTCCCATTTTATGAGAGACGAGGGGTGCTATCCGTGACCCGCAGCACCCTCGCCGGCAATACCGGCGGCGGCATCGAGCTTGCCGTTCTTCACGCCACGCTCGTGAACAGTACCGTGTCCGGAAACGGAAATCGCAAGACTAAAGGAGGCGGGATTCACGTGATACCCAGCGATAGCAGTGATGAACTACCGGGAACCGAATTTACGCTCATCAACGCCACCGTTTCCCATAACGTCGCTGAGCTCGGTGGCGGCGTATACCGCGAGAGCGGAGAGCACTGGATCTATATCGACACAAGCGCCATGATCAATTCGATTCTTGCCGATAACATCGGCAGCGACTGCGTGAGCGCCACCGGCACCACGCGTATTACATTCAGCGGGCAAAATCTGATCGAGGACGGCGGTTGTTTCGACCCGAGCTACTCGAATCCCCCGCTGATCGGCGATCCCAGGCTCGGTCCCCTCGGGGACAATGGCGGGCCGACGCTGACCCATGCGCTTCGAAGAGGCAGCATAGCGCTGGATCGGATTGCCTTCATTCGCGACCTGAATGGCAATCCTCTGGGCTGCGAAGGTACGACCGACGGTGTTACCGCCGGAGTCGTGACCGATCAGCGCGGCGTCAGCCGGGCGGAGCCCGGTGACGACTTTTGCGACATCGGTGCTTTCGAACACGCTGTTCCGTCCAGAAGGCACGAATGCCAAAGCGGCGGCTATAAGAAATTCGGCTTCGATAGCCTCGAGCAATGTCTCCGGTACCTGGTCCACCGGAGGACGCCGTCGCGGTAAAGCGAACTCGCGAGGCAACTCTCACATTTAATTGGTCGCTTAAACGGTCTTTATACGAAGTGAAATCGCGCCTCTTGAAGACGAGGCAGAATTTGAAATTTCCAGCATGGAGACGGTATAGCCTTGTGAGCTAACTCTTTTGGGAACCGGCATTGCACCGGATTTCGTTCCTCAGTCCGGCCTCCGCCGGATATCGAATTGTGCAATTGCCGAAACGAGAACAAGGTCCGACAGTCTGTCCGTAGACTGCCGGGCGGAGTTTCGATAGTTACTGCTTTGTATCCGAACAGTGCATCGCGCAGGCCTGATCCTGATCATCCGTAGGAAGACTCTTGCAATGTGCTGCACAGTCATGTCCTTCGGCCACACCGGACGAACAGTGGGTCATGCACATTTTGGCGTTTGTATCGCCGTGCTTCGCACAATGCGCGGCGCAAAAGTGGGGCTCTGCCGCTACTTGAAAGCTAACAAGCCCCAAAGACGCTACCAATGCAATTAGCTTGAACAATTTGGTGTTTTTCATCATATCTCCCTCATCGAATTGTTACTGAATGTCCAGGAAAGCACGCCTAAACTCCGCCGTCTAAAACCATAGGTCCTGTGTGGACCAACTCCCCCTATGGAGCCATGGAAAAGATCGCTTCCCTGCTGCGTAGAATACACGGGTTTTCAATTTTGTAAATCAAAATTGTGTCATTTGACACAGCATAATGCGGCATATCACACACCCAAGCTTTTTTGAACGGATACCATGTCACTCGCTGCCGGTTCTGTGCCTTCAATGGGGTTGCCTGCGCCTGTCGTCAGATAAGAGCCTCCATCGAAGAACCGGAGGCTCGACCTTGAAGCAGCTATCGATCCGTGGCATGAAACAATTGCCCGGGCTTATTCAGCCGGTGTCCACACCATGTCAAAGATCGGCGCGCATTCACGCGCCTGGTTTGGGGCGGTACGCCAAGCCATGCGGTGATCTGAGACTGAATGAAACGACTTCAATCTCGGAATGTCGCCTGATCCATTGGACATATTGTGTTTCTAAACAAATGCTGTAGTGTTTTGCCCTGAAGCAGACACGCATCTGCACCGTCAGTTTTTGCCTCCGATTGCGGGCAGTATATTTATTGCACTCCGACGGATATTTATTCCTCCGGCATAGCGCCCGGCAAAGATACCGAATGAAGAAAATCAGCCTCATGAACCCCGACGCCGAGCCCCGCTTCCTGCTATTTCACCTGCAACCCCTCAGCGCCCGATTGCTTTTTTTGTGCCACGAAACCGGTAGCGTCCTGTGTCCTCGGCCACTCCCGTTTCTGTCCAGCCCAATCGAGGACGAGGCTGCGCAGGCCGGAAGAATCGATCTCATAGAGCAGCTGAACCTCGGCATGCGACTCAATGCCGAGTTGGGCTTCGAACCAGGAATGCTCGTGGTGGAACGGGAGTTTCTGCGGCGCGCGGAAATTCCGCGGGCAATGGTCAACCTCCATCTGGCGCGCTTCACCACCCTTGATGCACCGCACTCGGAAGTGCGGGACAAGGGCGGACAATTCTACTCGATCAGTGAACTACATGGCCGCCACCCGACGGAGATGTCGATGCTACGCTGGGCTTATGAATTCCTGCTGGGCAGCTGAGGCGGCACGCTTCCTTAGTTTTCTCCCACGGAATATCCGCGGCAGAACGCTTTGACGCAAGAATGGGGCTCATAAGCCCTTGTGTCGGCACTCAAAAGCGAGGGTACAACGGCACTGCCGTGCCGCCAGGAAAGCGGGCTTTTCCCTTTCACAATCACCCTGTTCCGCTGTCCGGCAAGTGCACTCCTAGTTAGAGTCTATCTCAGTATGCCGTTCGCCCTGGGCACGTTGGCAGGATCAGGACAGGCCTGTCGAAAGGTGTTTGGAACCTACTGGGAATAGGCTTTTATCCCACGACGGCCAGCAACTTCCGGTAAATTTCCGGATCCACGTTTCCGCCGCTGATGACACAACACACCGACCGCCCGCGGAACCGTTCCGGCTCGGTCAGGAGGGCGGCTACGCCCAAGGCGCCGGTGGGTTCAGCCTTGAGGTTGGCCAGTTCGAACAACAGCCTGACTCCTTCGGCGATCATGGCTTCCGGCACCTCGACAATGCCGGAAAGCCCTGTGTGCAAAATTTCCCAGTTATGCCGGCCCAGGCTTACGGTGCGTGCGCCGTCGGCAAGCGTTTGCGGTTCGGATGGGTTGGCGACGATCCGGCCGGCTTTCAGGGAGCGCGCGGCATCGTTGCCCAGCAACGGTTCCGCGCCAATGACGGGCGTCGCGCTTCCGGCCCGACGCAGTCCCGTGACGAGCCCGGCCGTGAGACCGCCGCCGCCGACAGGGGCGATGACGACTTCGAAGTTGCTGTGTAATGCGGCGATCTCCTCCCCCAGGCTGGCATTGCCTTCGATGACCCACGGATCGTCATAGGCGCTGGCGATATAGGCGTCGGGATGCTCGGCAGCAAGTTCCGCCACGCGCTCGGCCCGGCTTTTCACGGCGATGTCCACCTCCTCGACGATACCGCCGTATTCCCGCACAGCGTCCACTTTGACTCGCGCCGAAGTCTTTGGCATGACCACCCGGCAGGATTTTCCAAGCAGCCGGCAGGCATAGGCCAAGGCCTGTCCGAAATTGCCCGACGACGCGGTAATGATGTGCCGTTGCGGCACTTTCGAGGCCAGGTGGTAGGCGGCACGAAACTTAAAGCTGCCCGTGCGCTGGAAGGTTTCGCTGACTAAGGTAAGGGTTGCCCCGAGTCTTCGCGAGAGACGCGGAGCTTCGATGATGGCCGCAGGACGCAGAACTTCATTCAAGGGTGTCGGCATGGCGGATACACGTTTTGTTTGGCACTTCGAATGTATGGACTGAATAGCCTGTTCGCAGCCCGGTTCATATTGACTGCGGACGGGCTGAATCGGCAAGCGGCGGAGCCGCGCCAGCCCGGGTCCAGGTCGAATGGCGGACAGCCGGGGCATGTCGGTATCACGCGGGCGTGGACGGAAACGCCCGATGCGGCGCGGGAGATAAGCCCCTTGGGCACGTGTGGCTGCGGTCTGTCGTTGGCGGATCAACCGGGGAGGCTGGGCGAGCGGCGGCAGCAGATCGAGATTCCCGAACCCAAGGCCGAGGTGATCGAATACCGGCAGCGGATTGTGACCTGCGCGTGCGGGTGCGTGCATCGGGGCGTGTTTCCGTTCGGCGTCACGCCACATGTGAGCTACGGCCCGCGTCTGAAAGCCTACGCGGTGGCTCTGGTGGATGGGCACTTTGTGGCCTTGGGGCGGACCGCGGAGATCCTCGCCGATCAGTATGGGGTGCGACCGTCCGACGGCACGATCCAGAACTGGGTCGGGCAGGCGGCGGGGATCCTGCCCAAATTCATGGGGTATGCGGTCCATGATCCTTGGGCGCCCTATTTCCACTTCACGCAGGTGACCCATAGCCTGTGTAGCGCTCACCTGTTGCGGGAGTTGCGCTATTTCGAGGAAGCGCCCCGTGGACACCGCTGGCCGGTGCGGCTCCGGGAAATCTTGGTGGACGGCAAGAAGGCGGTAGAGGCGGCCCGCGCTGAAGGGCGGAGCGCGGTGGATACAGCAACGCGTGATCGTCTCCTGGCCGACTATGACCGGTGGGTTACGCTCGGCTTGTCTATCTTCCCCGAGCGGCCCAAGGCGCCGGGGCAGAAAGGCGGGCCAAAATAGGAACCCGCCACCCACCTGACCAGTCCGTTGGGATCGGTGAAATTCACCGGATTGTTGCCGACGTAGGCATAGCGGTTGAGCCCGCTCCTATCAACGCAAAATATTCGCTACGATGTCAGTGATTTCGGTTGGATCGTCGAGTGCGGAAATCGCTTCATACAGCGCTTCATGCAACTCAGATAGATTTTCAGACAAGGCAAATGCTACAGCGGAAGCAGCCCGTGCTTTCGAAAAGAACCCTAATGCCACATTGTGCGAGGTTTCATTTGCATCGTCCTCTAAAGCGAAGTATTGATTATCAAAATCTGCTGAAAGCGCTTCCATCTTTAACCGCAACGTATGGCTTATAGGATTCTCGCTCAGAAGAAAATCGATAGCGGTCTTAACATCTGCGTCATCAAGTCCAACTCGTGATACAGCGACGGCGCAAGCGACGGCAACAGCTCGTCGCTGCTTAGCTGGATCTGCTTTTCCAAATGACCCTGCTAATTCGGGACTAATAGTATTTAGGCGGGTTGTCATCATGGAACTTTAAGCGGCGTAACTGGTTTCGCTCCGGCGGCCTCAATAGCGGCAGCGCATGCCGGGCAAATTGGTCTCGTAGCTCCAACTTCTAATAAGTTGAGGCCGTTCTCCTGAGCGTAGTTCACTATGTTTGCTTCTGCATGTCCACTGCCACGAACAAGGGTTTCGCCTGGATTTAGCGTTACGCCTGGCCGGAGGTATCCTCGTGGCTCACTGGTTCCAATGAGTACTTGCGTCGCGCCGCTAGCATCCTCGGCCAGACCGACTCCCATCGTAATTCGACTCTGCTGAGCTGCCGGAATTGCGTTGCGAAGCTCCGCTGCTCTGGCTGCTGTGTTTGTGATCGTCTCCGTCCGTATCAATGCAGCCGTTGCGCTCAATCCCCGAGTCGTGCCCAGGAGGGCGGCGCCTGCCACTTGACCGTAAGGACCGAGGGAACCCAATCCCGAGGTCGCCAGGGTGTTGATTTCCCCGGAGTAACGATCGAGAGGCGCAGTCGCGGCACCCAGGAGATTCAGGCCGCTGTTGGCCACTGAATTGACCAGGTTGGCCGCGCCATTGACCGTCAGCGAGGCGGCCCCTAGATCGAGGTTGGCTTGCGGGATCGGACCGGGCACGTAATAGCCTGTGGAGCTGCCATAGTAACTGCCTACGTTCGTATCCAGCCACGTCCCCACCTGCCGCGCCAGCAGCCCATCGGCATCGGTGAAGTTGATGGGATTGTTGCCCACATAGGCCGATTGCGTCGCCATTTTTTGCGAAACCTTTTGGGACCTCCAAGTCACCAAAAGGAGCAAAAAATTGGCGACGAGTTATTGCCTTCGGCGCCCCGGCCGTCCCCGCTCGTCTGGTCCGGACCCAACAAGGGGTCCGGACACCGCTCGCAGATGACTCGACGCCCGGTCGCGATGCCTTGTGTGAGACCTCCGACCGCCGCTATCGCGTCGACCTTCGGTCTCACACCCGGCGCTCGGGCTTCCGGGGACTACTCGACTCGCTCGCTCACTCGCTCCATGTCTCGCAGCGATAGCGGTTGAGCCCATCCAGGTAGCCGATCGGATCGCGAGCGGTGAAGCGGCCGACGCTCGGATCGTAATAGCGCGCCCGGTAGTAGATCAGCCCCGTGGCATCGGGCTCCCAGCCGGTGTAGCCGTACTGGGGCACGGTGCCGCTGCCGGCGAGTTTCGTACCGAAGGCGTCGAACCGCTGGGTGCCGGTGACGGTTGCACTGGCGTTGGTCAGGGCGAGGACCGAGCCGAGGCCGTCCGGATGGTAGTAGGCGGCCGCGGCGCTCGGGCTCCCCACAGGGCCGGTGAGGCGGGCCAAAGGCGTATCGAGACCGGCCTGAACATAGAGCGCGGTGGGCGTGGTCCAATTGCCGGCCGGATATTCGCCATAGAGATTCAGGCCGTCGTAGAGATAGTTCGTGGTGACGCCGCCCTCGGTCTTCCGGATGCGCCTTCCTTGGTCATCGTAGCGGAAGCTCGCGCTGGTGCTGCCGCTGATCTGGCCCAGCCGGTCGAAGCTGGTCCAGGCGTACTGGGTGACGCTGGTGCCGGCACAGGTTTGGTCATTGGGCCGGGTGACGCCGCTCCCCTTGCAGGCTTGGCTGAGCTGGCCATTGGCATCGTACAGATAGGCTTCGAGCAGGGTGCCGGTGAGGCTGCCGTTTCGGACCTCGGTCAGCTGCTGGGCGGGGTCGTACTGGTAGGCTGTGGTCTGGCTGACCGGGTTGCCGAGCTGTTGTTGCACCCGGTTGCCGAAGATGTCATAGGCATAAGTTTGCTTCTGGCTCGCGGTGCCGTTGTCGACCTGAGTGAGCCGGTCGAGCGGATCGTATTGGTAGGTATAGGTCAGGGTCGGCAGGCCCGAGACCGTCTCCTGGAGGGTCTTCCGCCGGCCGAGGCCGTCGTAGGTGTAGGCGCTCTGGACGAGGGTCGCCACCCCGTTTTTGTGACTGATGCGGCTTAAGCTGTCGTCGGCGTTCCAGGCGAGGGTCTCGGTGACGCCGTTCGGGTAGCGCAGCTCGGTCAGCCGGCCGCCGGCGTCGTAGGCGAGGCCGAAGGTGTCAAAGTTGGGCGCCCAGAGGCCGATCAGGCGGCCGACGGGATCATAGAGGGTGTGGGTGGCTCCGCCGTCGCTGTCGGTCAGACTGTCCAAGAGGCCGCCGGGACTCCAGGCGTAGCTCAAGGTCTTGACCCCGCGGCTGTCGGTTAGCTGATCGAGCCGATGCGCGGCGTCATAGGTATAGTCGTAGGCGACTTCCAGCTGGCTCGGCACCGCGCTCCAGGTTTCGGCGCGGATGACCTGCCCCAGGGGGTTCCGGGTGTAGAGGACCTGGCGTCCGTCTTCCGCCGTCGCCGACAGGAGCTGATGGCCGGTAGCCCAGACGTAGGTCACGGTATGACCGTTGGGCGTCTGCCGGGTGAGGACGTTGCCGTGAAGGTCGTAGGTGTAGGCGGTGGTGTGGCCTTTGGCGTCGGTTTCGGTCAAGCGCCGGCCGAAGTCGTCGACGGTGTAGGTCGCCTGGGTGGTCACCGTGTCCGAGGCGGAGGCGCCGGTCTCCGGGTCGATGCTGCTGCCGCCGTTCGCGGCGGTCTGCCCGGCCTTGATTTCCTTGAGATGGCTTAAATTGTCGTAGACCCAGCGGGTGACGGGGCGGATGGTCTGGCCGAAGGTGGCGGAATTGGGGTCCGAGTCGGTATACGCCGGACCCGCTTCGCGGACGAGGCGGCCCAGGGCATCGTAGGTCCTTAAGGTATCGCGGGCGGTTTCGCCCGAACCGGCCGCGGGCTGCTCGGTGAGTCGGATCACCCGGCCCAGGGCGTCGTAGTCGAACTGGGTGATCCTCCCGGCGGTGAAGCTGCCGACCTTCGGCCGGGTCACCTGTTTCAGGCGGCCGTCCCCGGCCGCGTTCCAGTAGGTGTAAGTGGTCGCGTGGCCGTTGGGGTCGGTGACCGTTTTCACCCGCCCGGCGGCATCCAGCGTGCGGCGGACCGCATGTTCGGCCTTGTCGTAGGCGCGCACCCAACGGCCCACGGGGTCGTAGTCGAAGCTTAAGCTGTAGGCATCGGGGTCGGTCACCTGCGTGAGGTGCCCGGCCGCATCGTACCGGTACAAGGTGGCGTAGCCGCCGGCATCGAGGGTTTGCGCGAGGCGCCCTGCGTCGTCGTAGACCTGGGTGGCGGAATCCCAGAGCCGGGTCTTTCCAGCCTGGGTGAGTTTCAGCTCGGCATCGATGAGCCGGCCATCGCCGTCGTGGCGGTACGTTCGAAGCTGCCCGATCGCATCGGTGCCTTGGATGACCCGGCCGTCGGCATCGTAGGCAACCTGGACCGGGTGCCAGTCGGCGTCGATCCCTTGGGTTGGTCTACCCAGCCCATCGAACGCCAGGCTCGCAGTATCGGCCGGGTCCGAACCGTTGATCAGGCCGTCGCCGGTCTTGTCGCCCAGCCGGCTGAGCTGGGTCGGATAGAGGGTTTGGGCGTCGTAGCTCGTCGTGAGGGTGGGACCGACCCCGCCGGCGAAGCTCCCTAAGCTGGCGCCGGTAAAGTCGCGGAGGGCCTTGGTCTGGGTCGGCTGGCCGAAGTTCCCGTCGTCCGCGTATTTCGTCCAACTCGCGATGGCGGAGGCCGGGGGCGTGACGCCGGCCGTCGGCACCTGGCCGGTCTTGAGGCGCACCGCGTCGGTGAGATTGCCCTTGGCGTCGTATTTGAGGAGCGTCCAATTCCCTTGGGCGTCCTTGATCCGCTGCGGCGCATGATAGGCGGTAAAGTCGGCGTACTCGGTGGTGGCGCCCGAAGGCTGGGTGATCCGGGTGACGTTGCCGACGCCGTCGTACTGGTAGTGCGTGGTCAGCCCGGCCGGATCGGTCTCCGAGAGGCGGTTGAAGGGGTTCGCCGCATCGTAAGCGTAGGTGTAGGCCGCGCCGGTTTCGTCGACGATCCGGACCGGGTTGCCGTTGGCATCGAAGGTATGCCGCCGCTCGTAGCCGCGCTCGTTGACCGTCACCGTCTCGCGGCGGAAATCCTGGTAACGGAAGGTGGTGGTTTCCGGCAGCAGGGTGCCGTGCTTGTGGCGCTGATGGCGGAACACCCGCCCGTCCAGGTAATAGGCAAAGCGCATCCCTTCGCCTTCCGGCAGGGTATACGTCTTCAGGGCATGAGCGAGATTCTGGCCGTCGGCGGCGGTGTAGTAGGCGTAGGTCACGGCACCGTGCTGCCCCGCTACGCCCAAGGGGCTCTGGTAGCTCGTCAGATGGCCGTTGCCGTCGTAGCCGTACCGGTGGGTGGCGAGCACGCTGCCGCCCGCGGCTTTCACCGTCACCTGGCTGATGCGCCCTGAGGTGTAGGTGAACGCCAGCGACCGCCCCGGGCCGTCGCTGACCATGCACAAGACATCCTGATTAGCGAGAAAGTTCAGCACAGGCTCACGTGGTGAGCGAGTATAGGCTTTAGACTATGGACATCGATCACAAGAGAGGTGTCCCATGTCAATGAACCAAGTGCAATTTCAAAAGGGATTGTCGTTGGCCGAGTTTCTGACCCAATACGGCACCGAAGCACAGTGCGAAGCGGCCTTACAAGCTCTGCGTTGGCCGGACGGTTTCCGTTGCCCAGCCTGTGGCGAGGCACGGCATACGGTATTCAAACGAAATGAGCGAACCTACTGGCAATGCGGACACTGCCGAAAGCAAACGACGTTAACCGCCGGGACGCTCTTCGAAGCGACCAAGCTGCCGCTCACCACCTGGTTTCTGGCGATGTATCTCCTAACCCAGGCCAAGAACAATGTCTCAGCCTTGGAGTTGATGCGTCATCTCGGAGTGTGTTATCGCACCGCCTGGCTGATAAAGCACAAGTTGATCCAGGTGATGGCGGAGCGAGAGGCGGATCGGCAATTGAGCGGGCGGGTCGAGATCGATGATGCTTACCTGGGCGGTGAGCGCTCGGGGAAACGGGGACGAGGGTCGGAAAACAAAGTCGCCTTCGTGGTGGCGGTGCAAACCACGGATGACGGACGTCCGTTATTTGTGCGTATCGATCCCCTGCCGTTCACCCAGCAGGCGATTGCGGAGTGGGCTCAACGCGCCTTAGCTCCGTCGACTTATGCACTCACCGATGGTTTGAGCGGGTTTCGGAGCTTGCAGCACGTCGTCGCTCGCCACGAATGCCTGATTCTGGGCTCTGGGCGGCAGTCGGCACAACATCCTGAGTTTCGTTGGGTTAACACGTTGTTGAGTAACCTGAAGACCGCGATTTCCGGTACCTATCACGCGTTCAAATTCGAGAAATACGCCAAGCGGTATCTGGCCGAGTTCCAATACCGTTTCAATCGGCGTTTCGATCTCAAAACGCTGCTTCGCCGGCTAGCGCACGCTGCCGTATTCACTCCACCTCGCCCCGAGTGGCAACTTCGCTTAGCTGAAGTTCATCGCTAATCAGGCAAGACATTGCCGCAGCCGGTGTTGTAGGAAAGGGTCAGGGTGTTGAGATTGTGGTCCTTGATCGTCAAGAGCCGCGCCACCTGTCCGGCGGTGGTTCCGGCGTTGCTCTCGAAGCCGTAACGGAGGCCGTTCTTCTCGGTCAGACTCCACGACCCATCGGCCTCGCGCTTCAGAACCGAATACACCCCCGGCGCGGCCTGGAAGACGCTGCCCGCCGGCACGCTGCTGCCCGGAAGCCTGAAGAACCGCTCCGCCCCGGTGCCGTCCACCCAGCCGACCCTGACATACCCGCCCTCGGCGCCGTAGAAGTTCAGCTTATGGTTGAAGCTGTGGGTCCAGCCGAACCCCAAGGGGCCATCCTTGGGTCCCGGGCTGTTGTAGGCGCGTTCGAACACCAAGGGCAAGCCGCGGCCCGCCACGGACACATCCCGCTCGGTGTGGTACAGATTGCCGGTGGCGAGGTTGACCGGATCGCCGCCCCAGCTCATGACCGCGTTCCAGCCGTTGGCGAGGGTGGTCGAGTTGACCGGCCAGGCGCTCGGGACCACGCTGGGAATGAACGAATCGCGCGGATAGGAGACCGGCACCGGGCTCGTGTTGACCAGGGAGTAACTGCCGGCCACGATCGCTCCAATGTCCGGCAGGCCAAGAGTCAGGCTGAGCAGGAAAACAAGGGCGAGGCGGGAGAAGAACAGCATGAAGGAAGAGCTCGGGGAGTAGCCGCATTCGGCAGACTGCGCATGGCATCCCATCCCACCGGCTCTTGGCTCGCCCATTCCTGGCTTCCGCGAACTGCCTTCCGTGTCCTATGATCGTCCCAAATCCACGATGTCACGCATACGCAACCGCAGTGCCCGTGACCATACGGCGCAATACGCGATAGAGGCGCTATTTCGCCCTACGCGGGCTTCAGCGAAGGGACGGTTCGAACGATGGCCGTTCGCTTGGAAAGTCCTTGGGGAAAATCGAGGATCGAGCTTTCTTCGTAAGCAAGCGCACCAGCAACTCAGACAGAGTCCACGAGTATTCTTCCCATTCCGGCTCGCGACTATCGTTGATAGCTACTCTCCACTGGTTAGGGCTTCCTTCGGTTATCCAATACAGTACGTCTCCGTTGTCTGTTAGTGCGAACGGCAGCAGCCCATGAGGCTCGGGAAAGAGTGAATACGGAACTACCTCGGTGCGTCCCGAACGGAGTTCCCTCAATGCATCCAGCTGAAGGTCGACCTGAGTAAACAAATTCAGGTGCGGATTCCGCGACGCCGGGTTAAAGGTGAACAGAAAGTTGTCGATCCGGCCACTCCCGTAACAATCAACGAACCATCGAAAATCCGCTGGCACTCCGCCAAATTTCTGCTCCACCAAGCGCCAGTCGTCGTTCGATGGCACATCAACGGGACTCTGAGGCGGAAGCAGGATGCGCAAAAGTTCTTCCCGTGATGAAGTCATAGTTCATCGTCCCGGTGGATTGAGGATTGTCACGTCCAAGTTAAAGCCGCCCGACCCAGAAGCACACATCGTAATCCCGCAAGGAATTGGATTATTCCCTTGGTACACAGGCGTCACCTGAAGATTTACGTTCTGCCCTCCCTCTACAGCCGCACGTACCTGATTCTCAAATCCTCTCATCACTGGCGAATTGGCGGGCGTCTGCTGAATTGTGACCAAGTTCCTCACGTCATCGCCCGAACCTCCTAGTTGAGCGCCCAACAGGTGGCCACGTGCCATGCCCGAATCTGTCACGTAGCCTGGAGGGAGGATGGTTGGATTTGCTTTAGTACCCGTTCCAATCATGTCAGGGGTAATCGTTGCGGAGACGCCTGTCGGACGGTTTAGCGTATCCAAGTTGCCATATTTTATGGCACCGACAATGTTATCAACCTTATTCACCCCCCGCACCACGCCGGCGATTTCGGACACGCCGGGGATGAGGCCGAGTGCGCGCTCCCAGCCGGAGAGCTCCTGGCCGCCAAACAGGGTTTTGCCGGTGGCGGCGCCGTAAACGTCCGCGTAGATTCCTACCGGCGTGAAGCCGACACCGACGTCTGCGGCCGTGCCGCCGTAGTCGTTGACAATGCCTTTTGCTTGGGTGTCCCACCACATTTCCACCCGCCGCATCAACAGCCCGTTGGGATCGGTGAAATTGATGGGATTGTTCCCGACATAGGCATACCGGTTGAGCCCATCGAGGTAGCCCACGGGATCGCGGGCGGTGAACCGGCCTATGCTCGGATCGTAATACCGCGCCCGGTAGTAAACGAGCCCGGTCGCGTCCGGCTCCCGCCCCGTGTAGCCGTAGGTGGGCACGGTGCCGGTCCCGGCCAGCTTTTGGCCGAAGGCGTCGAACCGCTGGGTGGCGGTGATGCTGCCGGTCGCGTTGGTGAGGGCCAGGAGCGAGCCGAGCCCGTCCGGGTGGTAGTGCTTAATTACGTAAATTAACGATAGTATTTTTGAGTTGACTGCCGTGCACTTCGCGTTTGCGCCATTTGAATGGGCGTGGATTTTGGGAATAGTTGGCAATGAACGCTTCAATAGCGTTCCTTAACTCAGCGATGCTGGAGAAACTGGCCCCGCGCAAGGCTTTCCGACTCAGGATACCGAACCAGATTTCCACTTGGTTCAACCAGCTGGCCGAGGTTGGCGTAAAGTGAAAATGAACCCTGGGATTCTTGGCCAACCAGTCCTCGTTGCGCTTGTGCGTGCAATAGTTGTCCAAAATCACATGTAATTCCTGGTCCGCCGGGGTCTCGGCGACGACTTGGTCCATGAAGGCCAAGAAATCCTCGCGGGTTTTCGTGGCGGTAGTTGCGCTGTGAACGTGCCCGGTGGCTACTTGCAGCGCCGCAAATAAGTTGAGTGTGCCATGGCGCTTGTAGGTACTTTTGAAGCCCCGGACGATTTTTCCGCTGTCGGTCTCCACGTAACCGCTCGCCCGCTCCAACGCCTGAATGCTCGGTTTCTCGTCCACGCAAATTACGAGCGCGTTGGTCGGTGGCGCCAAATAGAGCCCGACAATATCGGCGGCTTTGGCCACGAACTCCGGATCGGTGCTAACGCACCAGGAACGTTGCCGTTGCAGGCAAATCCCCTCCTGCCGCAAAACCCGCCATACCGCGTGTGGCGAAACGCCCAAGCGCCGGGCCACGGCACCACCATCCCAGACCGCCTGTCCAGGGGGTGGCGATTCTTCCAAAACGCCCAGAATTTGCTCGCGCAAATCGGGCGGCAACTGCCGAGGCGCGCCGGGCCGTGGCCGATCTTCCAGCCCCGCCAGTCCTCCCGCGGCAAAGCGATCGCGCCACTTGATGACGGTGTTGGGACGGGTGTTGAGTGCCCGCGCCAATTCCATGACACCTCGTCCGTCCAGGCACCCCAAGATAATGCGTGCCCGAAACACGTTTCTGTGCAATTCCGTTTGGCTGCTCCTCCGCTGTTCCAGAATCCTTCGGGTCTTCTCATCACATGTCAGTTGCTGCATCTGAGTCATATCACCAAGATGCAGCATATCGGTGTTTAATGCAAGTAAGCAGTAGTAATGGACCGTGGCGCTCGGACTGCCGACGCTGCCGGTGAGGCGGGCCAGCGGATGATCGAGGCCGGCGTGCACGTACAGCGCGGTGGGCGTGGTCCAGCCGGTGGCCGCGTATTCGCCGTAAAGGTTTTGCCCATCGTACAGGTAGTTCGTGGCGACGCCGCCCTCGGTTTTCTGGATCCGCCGGCCCTGGTCGTCGTAGCGGAAGCTGGCGGAGTTGGCGCCGCTGATCTGGCCCAGCCGGTCGAAGCTGTCGAAGGCGTACTGGGTGACGCTGGCGCCCGAACAGCTGGTGTCGTTCGGCCGGGTGACGGTGCCGCCCGTACACTTTTGCGTGAGCTGTCCGTTCTGATCGTACAGATAGGCTTCGAGCAGCGTCCCGGTAAGGCTGCCGTTTCGCACTTCGGTCAGCTGGTGGGCCGCATCCTGCTTGTACGCCAACGTCTGGGTCACCGGGTTGCCGAGCTGTTGTTGCACCCGGTTGCCGAAAGTATCGTAGGCGTAGCTCTGCTTCTGGCTCGCGGTGCCGTTGTCGACCTGAGTGAGCCGGTCGAGCGGATCGTATTGGTAGGTATAGGTCAGGGTCGGCAGGCCCGAGACGGTTTCGGTGAGGGTCTTCCGCCGGCCGAGGCCGTCGTAGGTGTAGGTCGACTGAGCCAGCGTCGTCGCCCCGCTCTTGTGGCTGAGCCGCTGCAGGCTGTCGTCGGCGTTCCAGGCGAGGGTCTCGGTGACGCCGTTCGGGTAGCGCAGCTCGGTCAACCGGCCGCCGGCGTCGTAGGCGAGGCCGAAGGTGTCGAAGTGGGGCGCCCAAAGGCCGTTAACCGGCCCACGGGTCAGGGTGATAATGGATTGGGTGAATTGTTAAAGAGCCAAACGGAACCGGGCGAGGCTCTCGAGCAATGCGGTTCGTCCCTCACCGCATCCTACGCGGGCTGCCCCCACCTTTCGTGCCCCCCTCCTTCAACCCCGCGCACCACGAATACCCTAACGGGCACGCGAGGAATCAACGCGCGCCGTAATCCGCCGTATACCCAGCAATCCAAACGGCGGGTTAAGCGAGTACGCTAACCCGCCCTTGTATTATGAATTCCGTGTGGTTCGGAAGGGGTTGGAGAAGACTCCCGACCGGTCACCCCAGGCCTGGAGGGCGCTCCAGGTTTGAGCGACTGGATGCCGTTCCCGCCCTTGGGACACCAAGCCCGTTGCGTCGATCGATGCAGCAGTCGCTCACCCTCATCGAGCGATCGAACAGTATCTTCGGCCCGGCTTGCCGGCAGCCCGCATTCACAAGGTAGATCATTTGAGGTTCATGATGCCCACGTTTTATCTCGGAATTGACGTCGCCAAAGCCAAACTGGACTGCGCGTTACGCCTCCCCAACGGGAAGTTCCGAACCCAAGTCATCGCCAACTCCCAAGACGGGTTCGCCACCCTCGTCACTTGGCTCACCGGCCCAGAGGCACGGAATGTTCACGTGTGTATGGAAGCCACTGGGGTGTATTGGGAAGACGTCGCCCAGTGCTTGGCTACCCAAGGGTTCACTGTCAGCGTCATCAACCCCGCCCAAATCAAAGCCTATGCCGCTTCCCGCTTAACCCGGACCAAAACCGATGCCGTCGATGCGCGCCTCATCGCCGAATTTTGCGCCGAACGCCATCCGCCTCCCTGGCAGGCGAGAAGCGAAGCCGAAATCGCCTTGCGCGCGCTCGTGTTGCGTCTGGATGCGTTGCAAGCCCTGCGGACCCAGGAAAGTAACCGCCTGGAGGTCGCCCGGGACGCGGTGCGCACCAACATTCAAGAACACCTGAATTGGCTCGATCAGCAGATCAAGAGCCTGATCAAAACCATCAATGAGCACATCGACTCTAACCCCGATCTGAAGGGAAAGCGCGAATTACTCGAGAGCATCCCCGGTATCGGGGAACGCACCATCGCCATTCTGCTCGCCTTCTATGCCGAGCCCAGCCGCTTCGCCAATAGCCGACAAGCCGTCGCCTTCGCCGGGCTCGACCCGCGCCGGCAGGAGTCCGGAACGAGCGTGAAAACCAAGCCGCGGCTGTCCAAGGTCGGCCATGCCTTCTTGCGCAAAGCCCTCTACATGCCGGCCATGGTGATCCTGTATAAGACCGCTTGGGGCCAGCCCTTCAAGAACCGGCTCGCGCTCTCGGGCAAGCCCGCCAAGCTCATCATCGGTGCCATGATGCGCAAGCTCCTCCAGGTCGCTTTCGGCGTCCTCAAGTCCGGAAAACCCTTCGATCCAGCACTCCATGGCACTTGACCCGGATAACAGTATCTACGCGAACTGTTATCGCTGTGAATCCAGCAATCTGACCTTGTCTATGGCCGGCTGATGCCCGTGGCTTGCGGATTTCCGGTACCACGCCAATGCTATTTTGCGATTGACCGGAACGCCCAGCCCAAATTCGTGAATATGCCCAAGATTGTATTCAGCACCGGGCTCGCCTTGTTCTGCCGCCTTTCGAAACCAGGCAATGGCTTTCGTTTGATCGCGTTCGAGGCCCAAGCCGTTGGCATGCATGACCGCCAGGTAGTTTTGCGCATGAACATGATTTTTCTCCGCCGCCCGTCGGAACCACTTGACGGCCTCCTGGTATTTCGCGGCCTCCTGCTTTCCTTCCTCGAAGAAGATCAGCCCCATCCCGAAATCGCCATCCGCCTGACCGCTTTCGGATAATTTGCGGAACCACTTTGTCGCTTCGGCCGTGTTTTTGGCGACCCCGCCAGTCCCGTAGAGATAGGTATTTCCCATCTCCCTTTGCGCCGCCGGAAACCCTTGTTCCGCAGCCTTTCTTAACCAAACAAACCCCTCCTGAGGATTTTGGGTCATGCCTTTCCCGTTAAACAACAGAATCGATAACCGGTATTGGCTTTGGGCATGCCCAAGTTCAGCCGCTTCCCGATAATAGCGGGCGGCTTGACCCAAATCCTGTCTGACCCCTAAACCGATTTCGTTCATTCCGCCCAATTCCAACAGCGCCTCGGGAAATTTCAGATCGGCCGCTTTCTGAAACCATTTAACAGCGTCCGGCAAACTCTTGGAGATGCCTGCCGCACCCTCGCGGTAAATCATGGCGATGACATGGTAGGCTTTCGGGTAGCCTTGATCGGCCGCCCGACGCAATAAGCCCATGGCTTGTTGCGCTGCGGTGGCGTTCGCCCGCCCCCCTTGGAACATTCCTAAAGCCAGCATGACCTGCGCATCGGCGTAACCTTGATCGGCCGCCTTGCGAAACCATTTCATCGCCTCGGAAAAGCTCTGCCGTACGCCCATGCCGCTAGCGTAAAAATTTCCCATATTCGTTTCCGCCGGAGCAAACCCTTGATTGGCGGATTTTTGGGTCCATTCAACGGCCAAGGCGATATCCTGCTTGACGCCTTCCCCCTTCACATACGCGTGGCCAAGATTCAACTGTCCTTCCCTGTCCCCCTTTTCCGCCGACCGCCGATACCAGCGCACCGCCTCGACGAAATCCGGGGGCACCCCTTCGCCCTTCTTGTACATCACCCCCAGATTATTCATGGCCGTCGTATGCCCCTGCTCGGCGGCCTTGCGATAAAGGCGGAGCGCTTGGGCGTAATCCTGAGGCAGTCCGGTCCCGGAATGGAACATCGAACCGACCTCCGCCGTGACGTCCGGATTGCCGGCGTCGCCGGCATCCAATAGCCATCGCTTGGCCTCGTCGACATTCTTCGGGACGTCAGTGCCTTGTGCCAGCAAGAGACCTAAGCGCACCTTGGCCTCAAGCTGTCCTCCTTCCGCCAACTCACGCCAGAGGCGCAAGGCTTCATTCGGGTCTTTCGTCACACCGTCGCCGCGAAGGTAGGCTGTCGCCAAGTCAAACCGGGCCACCTGATGCCCTTGGGCCGCGGCTTTGTCCAGCCAGGTCTTCATCTTTCCTAAGTCCTTAGGGACCCCCTTGCCTTCGCGGTAGAGTACGGCGAGTTGGAACTGGGCCCTTGGATCACCGCCGTTCGCGATGGGTTCCAACACCGACGCCGCTTTTCGGTACCACTCCTCAGCCAAGCGCTCGTTGCGCGTCACCGAAACGCCGGACTCATAGAGTGAGCCCAACAAGACTTGAGCGTAGGCATGACCTTGACGCGCGGCCTGTTCGCACCAGTGCAGCCCTTGTTGAGGATTGCGCTCCACCCCGAAGCCTTGCAGATCGGCCAGCGCCATGCGGTACTGTGCATCGGGCACGCCGTTTTCGGCCGCCTTGAGCAGCCACGGCACTGCTTTCTTCTGTTCGCCTTTCGCATCCAAAACCAAAGCCAACCAATACTGGCCGAACGGGTCGTTGCGTGCCGCGGCCTTTGTCAACAGGTGTCGGGCCTTTTCCTGGTTTTTGGGTACCCCCACCCCAAACCAATGGAGATAACCCAATAACCTTAAAGCGGGTACATGGTCTTTCTCGGCCGCTTGCTCATAAAGTTTTGCGGCCTTGGCCGGATCCTTGGGCAATCCAGCCCCTGACAGATAATGCCCGGCTTGTTCAGTCAATGCTTGTGGGTAACCCGCATCGACGGCCTTTTGCAGCCATGCCAAAGCGCTATTTCGATCTGTAGGAACACCCTCTCCGTGCCAGAGAATCAGATACATGGCTAACATGGCTTCGGCATCGCCCGCCTCGGCGCGCGCTTTCAATTGCTCCAAAGGACTCGCCTTCTCAGGGTCCGGCTGGGTGATGAAAAATTGCGGCGCAAAGGGATTGTCCACCGACAAAGCCGACGGCAAAGGCGGGAGATCGATGTCGGATCGCGGCAACTCTCCCGGAACGGAGCTGTAAGCCTTGACATCCGGCACCGTCGCGTCAACTTGGGGCGTCAAGACGAGTGATATCACCACAAGGGCAATCTGCGGATTTCGAAGTACCGGTGAAATGGGCATTGGGAAAGTCCCTGTTTATTGAAAACATTCATTGTTGAACATTTCGTTCTACCACTTCGCCTGACAACGAAGGGCGAGCGGTTCTAAATCGCCAGTTTGTCGCCCAGAAAGGAGAAATCCGGCGCGCGTGTCGTTCTTGGGCTAGCCTCTTTGATAAAGAACAACGCTGGGGTCGCCATCGGTATGCGCTGGACCCGCTTCGCTGACGAGGCGGCACAGGGCGTCGTAGGCCGGGTTGGCGAAATCGGCCGAGTCGGCACCTTCCTACGAGAAGAGCGCCTTAACCGTGTTGTCATTGTCACGAGGGCGGCGGATCACTCTCCCACTACCTCTACCTCGCAAAAAGAATGCCCCGTGCAGCCGGCCTGCTCGAAGGCGTCCTTGAACCGCTCGGAGACGTAAAAAGCTGCCCTGGCTTCCGCCAACCGGACGATATCCAGCCCCTTGAGCTTCTCCGCCCGCAGCACGGGAATGCGAATTCCCCGCACCTTGCCCACCCGCTCGGGCAGGAAGTAGTCCGGTGGGTAGACATCGTAGTCGGAGCGCTCCAGGTCCAGGGCGCCCTCCACCAGGTTCACGATGTTGGCGATGGCGTAGCCGGGGATTTCCGTCCCATCTGGGCGCAGGACGTGGATGGGCAGCCATTGGATGCCGGTTATGCCCATCGCCTCCAGGGCCTGGCGCAGGCGGGCGGAGTAGATGGGGGGGTGAAGATAGGATTGGAGTGCATCGTCCGGCTCACCATCATCTTCCGGAGTTTCAGCCTTGATCCAGGCAGCCTCGTGCCAGTTGGCCATGGGCTTGCCACTCCATAAGTCTTCCTCTTCTACCCCAATCAAATCACCCGTACCGGCCACGTAGGGGTTGTCGACAGGGTTGCCATAACGAATGACGTGATACCACTTCATTTGATTCCGATCCCCTTCACCATGTCAGGGTTCTTGAGAAGTTCCTGCTTGAGTGTATCCAGTTCCGAGCGCAGAGCCTTTTCATAATTACTGCCGGAAAGCCCCTGTGTGACGTCCCGTAATCGCTGAAGAACATGATCGTGGTAAGCCGGCGAATGCCTGCCAGCATGCCCCTCCAACAAGACCCTGTTAGCGGGATCATTGAGATTCATACCGGCCTTTTCGAATATCTTTGTGAATTCCTTCGTGTAGCCACTCTTGATCGCCTTGTCGGTGGCGATGTGGTGCAGTTGTCCTGCCCTATTTGCCACCCCCTTTACCACCGCCCCGGCAATCCCTACCCCGACCTTCGCCTCTGGCGCCACCAGATTCGTGCCAATATCCAAGATATCCAGCGGGCCAGGCCCGGTGCCGATCTGGTTGCACAAGCGCTGACCGCACGAGGTCGGCGAACCGCCGATGACTCCCGAGGCATCCGCTACGTGGTAGCGTTCCCGGGTAAACGTACTGCCGAGAAAGGGATTGGCGCTTTGACGGATGCCGCCGGCCAAGCTCACGGGCGGACCGCTCGGCCAATTTGTGTTGGCAACCAGTCCGGGTCCGTACCCGCTGCCGGCCGAGTCCAGCACGCCCTGACCGCCACTGTAATAACTGCCGTTCTGCGAGGCAAACTGGATGCCGAGCGGCCCTTGCGCCGTCAGCCCCTGCGGATCGGTCAGATTGACCGGATTGTTGCCGACGTAGGCATAGCGGTTGATCCCATCCAGGTAGCCGATCGGATCGCGTTGGGTGAATCGGCCCACATTGGGATCGTAATACCGCGCCCGGTAGTACACGAGCCCCGCGGCATCGGGCTCTCTTCCCGTGTAGCCGTACTGCGGGATCGTGCCGGTCCCGGCCAGCTTTTGGCCGAAGGCGTCGAAGCGCTGGGTGGCGGTGATGCTGCCGGCCGCGTTGGTCAGGGCCAGGAGCGAGCCGAGCCCGTCCGGGTGGTAGTAATGGACCATGGCGCTCGGACTGCCGACGCTGCCGGTGAGGCGGGCCAGCGGATGATCGAGACCGGCCTGAACATAGAGCGCGGTGGGCGTGGTCCAATTGCCGGCCGGATATTCGCCATAGAGATTCAGGCCGTCGTAGAGATAGTTCGTGGTGACGCCGCCCTCGGTCTTCTGGATCCGCCGGCCCTGGTCGTCATAGCGGAAGCTGGCGGAGTTGGCGCCGCTGACCTCCCCCAGCCGGTCAAAGCTGGTCCAGCCGTATTGAGTGATGCTGGTGCCGGAACAGCTGGTGTCGTTGGGCCGCGTGACCGTGCCTCCGGTGCACTTCTGGGTGAGCTGGCCGACTTCATCGTAGAGGTCCGCTTCGAGCAAGGTCCCGGTCAGGCTGCCGTTTCGGACCTCGGTCAGCTGCTGGGCGGGGTCGTACTGGTAGGCGGTGGTCTGGCTGACCGGGTTGCCGAGCTGTTTTTGCACCCGGTTGCCGAAGATGTCATAGGCATAAGTTTGCTTCTGGCTCGCGGTGCCGTTGTCGACCTGAGTGAGCCGGTCGAGCGGATCGTATTGGTAGGTATAGGTCAGGGTCGGCAGGCCCGAGACCGTCTCCTGGAGGGTCTTCCGCCGGCCGAGGCCGTCGTAGGTGTAGGTCGACTGAGCCAGCGTCGTCGCCCCGCTCTTGTGGCTGATGCGCTGCAGGCTGTCGTCGGCGTTCCAGGCGAGGGTCTCGGTGACGCCGTTGGGGTAGCGCAGCTCGGTCAACCGGCCGCCGGCGTCGTAGGCGAGGCCGAAGGTGTCGAAGTTGGGCGCCCAGAGGCCGATCAGGCGGCCGACGGGATCATAGAGGGTGTGGGTGGCTCCGCCGTCGCTGTCGGTCAGACTGTCCAAGAGGCCGCCGGGACTCCAGGCGTAGCTCAAAGTCTTGACCCCGCGGCTGTCGGTTAGCTGATCGAGCCGATGCGCGGCGTCATAGGTATAGTCGTAGGCGACTTCCAGCTGGCTCGGCACCGCGCTCCAGGTTTCGGCGCGGATGACCTGCCCCAGGGGATTGCGGGTGTAGAGGACCTGGCGTCCGTCTTCCGCCGTCGCCGACAGGAGCTGATGGCCGGTAGCCCAGACGTAGGTCACGGTATGACCGTTGGGCGTCTGCCGGGTGAGGACGTTGCCGTGGAGGTCGTAGGTGTAGGCGGTGGTGTGGCCCAAGGCGTCGGTTTCGGTCAAGCGCCGGCCGAAGTCGTCGACGGTGTAGGTCGCCTGGGTGGTCACCGTGTCCGAGGCGGAGGCGCCGCTGTCGGGATCGATGCCGCTGCCGCCGTTCGCGGCGGTCTGCCCGGCCTTGATTTCCTTGAGATGGCTTAAATTGTCGTAGACCCAGCGGGTGACGGGGCGGATGGTCTGGCCGAAGGTGGCGGAATTGGGGTCCGAGTCGGTATACGCCGGACCCGCTTCGCGGACGAGGCGGCCCAGGGCATCGTAGGTCCTTAAGGTATCGCGGGCGGTTTCGCCCGAACCGGCCGCGGGCTGCTCGGTGAGTCGGATCACCCGGCCCAGGGCGTCGTAGTCGAACTGGGTGATCCGCCCGGCGGTGAAGCTGCCGACCTTCGGCCGGGTCACCTGTTTCAGGCGGCCGTCCCCGGCCGCGTTCCAGTAGGTGTAAGTGGTCGCGTGGCCGTTGGGGTCGGTGACCGTTTTCACCCGCCCGGCGGCATCCAGCGTGCGGCGGACCGCATGTTCGGCCTTGTCGTAGGCGCGCACCCAACGGCCCACGGGGTCGTAGTCGAAGCTTAAGCTGTAGGCATCGGGGTCGGTCACCTGCGTGAGGTGCCCGGCCGCATCGTACCGGTACAAGGTGGCGTAGCCGCCGGCATCGAGGGTTTGCGCGAGGCGCCCTGCGTCGTCGTAGACCTGGGTGGCGGAATCCCAGAGCCGGGTCTTTCCGGCCTGGGTGAGTTTCAGCTCGGCATCGATGAGCCGGCCATCGCCGTCGTGGCGGTACGTTCGAAGCTGCCCGATCGCATCGGTGCCTTGGATGACCCGGCCGTCGGCATCGTAGGCAACCTGGACCGGGTGCCAGTCGGCGTCGATCCCTTGGGTTGGTCTACCCAGCCCATCGAAGGCCAGGCTCGCAGTATCGGCCGGGTCCGAACCGTTGATCAGGCCGTCGCCGGTCTTGTCGCCCAGCCGGCTGAGCTGGGCCGGATAGAGGGTTTGGGCGTCGTAGCTCGTCGTGAGGGTGGGACCGACCCCGCCGGCGAAGCTCCCTAAGCTGGCGCCGGTAAAGTCGCGGAGGGCCTTGGTCTGGGTCGGCTGGCCGAAGTTCCCGTCGTACGCGTATTTCGTCCAACTCGCGATGGCGGAGGCCGGGGGCGTGACGCCGGCCGTCGGCACCTGGCCGGTCTTGAGGCGCACCGCGTCGGTGAGATTGCCCTTGGCGTCGTATTTGAGGAGCGTCCAATTCCCTTGGGCGTCCTTGATCCGCTGCGGCGCGTGATAGGCGGTAAAGTCGGCGTACTCGGTGGCGGCGCCGGAGGGCGGGGTGATCCGGGTGACGTTGCCGACACTGTCGTACTGGTAGTGCGTGGTCAGCCCGGCCGGATCGGTCTCCGAGAGGCGGTTGAAGGGGTTCGCCGCATCGTAAGCGTAGGTGTAGGCCGCGCCGGTTTCGTCGACGATCCGGACCGGGTTGCCGTTGGCATCGAAGGTATGCCGCCGCTCGTAGCCGCGCTCGTTGACCGTCACCGTCTCGCGGCGGAAATCCTGGTAACGGAAGGTGGTGGTTTCCGGCAGCAGGGTGCCGTGCTTGTGGCGCTGATGGCGGAACACCCGCCCGTCCAGGTAATAGGCAAAGCGCATCCCTTCGCCTTCCGGCAGGGTATACGTCTTCAGGGCATGAGCGAGATTCTGGCCGTCGGCGGCGGTGTAGTAGTCGTAGGTCACGGCACCGTGCTGCCCCGCTACGCCCAAGGGGCTCTGGTAGCTCGTCAGATGGCCGTTGCCGTCGTAGCCGTACCGGTGGGTGGCGAGCACGCTGCCGCCCGCGGCTTTCACCGTCACCTGGCTGATGCGCCCTGAGGTGTAGGTGAACGCCAGCGACCGCCCCGGCCCGTCGCTGACCATGCACAAGACATTGCCGCAGCCGGTGTTATAGGAAAGGGTCAGGGTATTGAGATTGCGGTCCTTGATCGTCAAGAGCCGCGCCACCTGTCCGGCGGTGATTCCGGCGTTGCTCTCGAAGCCGTAACGGAGGCCGTTCTTCTCGGTCAGACTCCAACTGCCGTCGGCCTCGCGCTTCAGAACCGAATACACCCCCGGCGCGGCCTGGAAGACGCTGCCCGCCGGCACGCTGCTGCCCGGAAGCCGGAAGAACCGCTCCGCCCCGGTGCCGTCTACCCAGCCGACCCTGACATACCCGCCCTCGGCGCCGTAGAAGTTCAGCTTATGGTTGAAGCTGTGGGTCCAGCCGAACCCCAAGGGGCCATCCTTGGGTCCCCGGCTGTTGTAGGCGCGTTCGAACACCAGGGGCAAGCCGCGGCCGGGTACCGCGATATCCCGCTCGGTGTGGTACAGATTGCCGGTGGCGAGGTTGACCGGATCGCCGCCCCAGCTCATGACCGCGTTCCAGCCGTTGGCGAGAGTCGCCGAGTTGATCGGCCAGACGCTCGACACCGTGCTCGGCGTGTAGCCGTCGCGCGGGTAGGAGACCGGCACCGGGCTCGTGTTGACCAGCGAATAGCCCCCGCCGAGGCCGCCGTTGATGATGGCGGCGATATAGCCCTTGGTCTGGTTTTCGGCCATGTACACCGCGCCGTTCCAGGTCTTGGGCTGGGGCTGACCGTCGGTGTAGGCGAGGGTTTTCTTCGGCACCGTGACCGTGGCGCCGTCGTTGACGAAACCCGTGATGCTGCCCTGATAGAGATTCATGCTGGGGTCCATCAGGCTGGACCAGCTCCCGATATTGGCCGAGGTCAACGTCACCAGCGGGTTCGTACCGCCGGACTCGCCGGCGAATTGCAGCCCCCGTACCGTCGACACCGCATCGGTCCGGATCAGTTCCTGCCAGATGGCGTGTTCGTAAGCCGAGGCGCTGTAACCCCAGAGCTTGAAGGTCGGCCAGATTTCCGCGCGGAGGGTGGCGCTGTCGGTCGCCGTGGTGTCGAGCTTGACCAAATGTGCGAGATTGCCCAGCACGTCGATGTAGGGACCGGAGGGATGGACGGCGAACGGCAGGTCGAACAGGTAGTCGACCTTGAGGCCCGCCGCGGTGAGCCCCAGGTGAATGCCGCTTTCGCCGCTGATGCCGTTGAGTTCGCCCAGGCGCTGCCCGGCGTCGGTGACATAACGGAGGTATTTCAACAGCGCGATATGCAGGAGTTCGCCTTCGGTCGCGTCGTAATTGGCGGCGTTGGCGGGCGTCGGCGCGCCGGGCGCGCCCTGGACGGATTGAATCAACCGTTCCGCGCGCTCGGCGAGGAGGCGGTCCGCTCCCTGATGGGCATACGCCATCAAGGCATGATGCGCGCCGGCCTTCAAATTGACGTAGACGGTCTTGTTGAAGCAATGAAGGTCGGGATCCGGCGTGGCATTATTGGGGTCGTCGTTGCGGCAGGATGGTTGCTGGAGAGTGGTGTCGCCCAGGGTCACTTTCATGATCAGGCGATGCTCCGTGCCGAGGGGAAGCGTGCCCGACCCCGTGGCCAGGGTAGTGCCGTCGAGTTTCAGGACCGGCTTCAGATTCACCGATCCGGCCGGCAAACCGGCCAGATCGCCGTTCCAGCTATTCCAGATCGTTTGCGAAGCGCTGTCCGCCGGGGTATAGGACAGCGTCACCCGCTGGTGGACGATCGAGGGCAGCGATACCTGCTGGTCCGCCATGAGACTGCCGTCCGTGCTGTCCCGCACCTTGAGCGTGAACTGATAGCGGTGGCTCGCAGGAAGGCTGGCGGTCTCGGGCGACGACGAGCCGGCCCAGTTGACGAATTGCACCACCTCGTACGGCAGGGTGACCGGCAGAATGTCGAAGCTGCGGGCGGTCTGTTCGCCCCGGTACGGCACGTCGAGCAGGGTATAGTCGGGATTCAGGCCCTTGATGTAGGTGTCGACCTGCGTCTCGTAGCGTTCGTGGGGCAGCGTGTGGGTGCGGCTGGCCAGATAACCGGTGGCGCTGTAATCGAAGGCAACCGCCTGCTGAATGCCGGCGATACCGGCCTGATAGGTCTTGTCCTTGAAGCTCGGGTCCAAAGGAATCCAGCGATGGCCGGTCTGGTCGGACGGCGCGCCCCGGTAATTGCCGTAGGGCAGGCAGGCTTCGACCCAGACATGGCGCAGTTGGATGCCGGTGTTGCTGGTCAGGTAGGCGGCTTGCGGATTCAGATTGTTCGAGAGGATGAGCGCCGCGGCCCGGTAGGTCTTGGCGCCGAGCCAGCGGGGCGCGCGGCCGTTGGCGCCCAAATTCGACGCGTCGGTGACCTGGACATTGCCGAGGACATAACGGGCCGGGATGTTCGAGGCGCGCAGCAGGGCAATGAAGAGCGATGCCTGGTCGGTGGCGCCGCCGGAACCGCTGTAGAGCGTCCCCACCGAGCCTTTGAGCGAGCCGAAGTAGGGTTCGAAGCGGATGGTGTTGTAGACGTGCTGGAAGATCTTGACCGGCGAATAGCCGAGCTGCGCGGCGAGATCGCGGATCTCCGGGCTGATGACCACGTCCTCCGTCGCGGCGAGATCCGCGCCCGTATAGCCGCAGGCCGCGGCTTCCGACGGGGTGGCGGGCGCCGCGGCTTCGGCGGGTTTCCCGAGGAGATCCAGGAGGAAGGCGTAGGCCGGGGCGTCGGGGGGCGATGACGAGGCGCCGAGGTAGCGGGGTAGTTTCTGGCTGGACGCCGCGGGCGTCGACTTGACGTCGGCCCCGAGCCGGGTGGTGGGAAACGGGACCGCCTCGGGCGTGACGTCGGCCGTCGACCCGCGCCGATAAAGGGCGCGCAGTTCCGTTTGGGCGTTGGCCAACGCCTGGCGCCGTGCCGTCGGCTCCCGGCTAGCCGCAAACCCGGCCAGAGCCCGGTCGATCCGATCGAAACGCTGGGCGACCTGTTTCGCATACCGGTCGAACGCCTTGACCTTGCCGGCCAATTTGAGCGTTCGGAGCTGCTCCCGAACCCCGTCGAGCTGGCTTTCCACCTCCTGGCGCAGCCCCGCGACTTCGGTGCGCTTGGCCTCCAGCAAGTATTGCTTGGATTCCAGGCGGTCCGCCGCGCCGGCTGCGGGCTGGTCCTCCTCGGCCTCGGCTTCGGCGAGCAACTCCGTCGCTTCCTTAAGATGCTGACGCAAGCGTTCCGGGAGCGGATTCCGGGGCTGTTCGTGCACTTTGAGCAGCGCCTTGACCACGGCATCGGGCAAGGCCCCGGGGTCCTGCGGCGCGGGGGTGGCGGCGAGGGAGGACATCGCGACGAGGCTGAGCCACAAACCGGCGAGCGCCGGCTTCGTACGGAGATACGAGACGAATGACATGGACGGTTCCTTTCGGCTGAGCCTTGAATTAGCGGAGATCCCGTGATTTCCGGCGATCCAGATGCGCCATGGTCGCGATGAGCAACAGGCTCATGAGGATCATTCCCCACTCGGGGAGGGTCGGAATGTCGGAATCGGCGACCTCGGCGACCGGCGACACCACCTCGATCCGGCCCGTGGTGTAGACTTGGGTATCGCTTGAGGCGACGCGATAGATGAAGTTGAAGGCGCCGAGGCTGGTCGGCGTGCCGCTGATTTGCCCGGTGGCCGTATTGAGATTGAGACCGTCCGGCAGCTTGCCCGCGGTGAGGGTCCAGGTGTGGGGCGGCGTGCCGCCGCCGGCGGTCAACGAGGCGGCGTAGGGCTGATGGAGGATCGCCTGCAGCAACACGCTGGGTTCATTCACCCCGATGACGCTCTGGCCATTGCCCTGGGCCAGCCCCCGACCATCCGGCACGCCGGGATGGGTGCCGAGCAAGGCCGAGGTTTCCACGCCGTCCGGCAACCCGTCGTGGTCCGTGTCCGCCAAGGTTGTGGCCGGGAGGCCGGCGAGGGTCAGGTTGGTCAACAAGGCATCGTGGCCACCCCAATCGCCATCGGCCTGCTGTTGGCCGAGCAAATAGGTTTGGGCATTGAGGGCGGCGGCGTCGTTAGTCCCCAATTCCGCCACCAACGCCCGATACGCCAAGGCGGTTTCCAGCAGCGTGCCGGTGCTGCCTTCGCCAAAACCGCCCCCGGCTTTTTGTTGCGCTTTCAGCCACGCGATCCCGCTGTTGATGTAAGACTGGACCGCATAGACGGTTTTATAGCGATTGAGGGTGATGAGGTTATGGGCGGTGGGGATGATCTTGCTGGGCGGCATACCGATATCCCCTTTGACATAAGGCCAGCCGCCATCCGTGTTTTGCCGGTTGACGATGAAGCCGATGCCGAACCCCGCATCGGCATACGTGGTTCCGGTCGCCTGGATGGCGTCCATTGCCAGTGCCGTATCGGGAAAACTGCCGCTGAAGTGGTCGTAGGCGCCCCAGCTTTTCGTGGCGTCGTTGCGCCAGGCGATCAGACGCGAGACCAAGGCCGAGGTATCCCGCCCGGCGCGCGCGAGCGCCATGATCTGCCGGGCCAAGGTGTCGGTGCTGGACGCCGGATGATTCTGGAGCCAGGCGACGCCTTTGGCATAAGCCTCGCCCTGGGTCACGCCGGCATTCGCGAGCGCCTCGACCGCGGCGGCGGTCGCCGCGACCTCGAGCCCCGGTACGCTTTCCCAGCGGCCGTCGCCGTGCTGATGTTGAATCAGCCAGGCCAGCCCCTTGAGGCGGGCCTCGTCGATAGGCGCCGCCCGGCCTGCTGCGGCAAAAAAGAATGCCACTGCGAGGAGATTGGTGATCAAGCGGTTCACGTATGTGTCGTTCCATGCTGAAGGTCGCTGCGCGCACCGTAAAGCACTTTTGTAACAGTGACATAACAAATCGGTAACAGATATGTGACGTTGTAAAGCGCAAAACAGATCGAACGTGTGGCGGAACACGGCTTTCGGGCTGTGTATCTCCATCACTTACAAAAAATCATCTAAAACGGACACGGAACGGGGACGATCCTTATCCTTGATCGGCCCGGCAAATGGCCGTTCGTCGACAACTAATGCTAGCGCGCCTCGCCAACCTAAATCGGCCGACCAAACGCCCAAATCGACTCCTCGCCCTCACCAGAGCATCCGCTCATGAACACCACGCGATCCAAGACCCAAGGCCACACCTCGTCAGCGCCCTGGACGAGCCTTCGCCCCAGCACGGGCAGGCGGCCGCTTTCGATTTCACGTAAGACCTCATCGGCGGATACACCCAAAAGAAGGGCCGCCTCGAATAGGTCAAGACGCTCGCCATGCAGACGTTTCCGGCGCACCTCCAAAGCCCAGAGTTCATCGGCGGTCAGCCAGTCGACAAACGGCGCCAGGCGCTCGCGCCAAAGTCCTTTGCGGCGGGCAATGAGGTTGACCACGGTCGCTGTTCCGGCCGTGCGGGCCAGCCACAGCGCGAGTTCGCTGTTTTCGCGAGAGCTCAGCGCGCTGAGGTCCGCGCCGCATCGATCAGCGCCAGACTGACGCCGTCGGACGGTTTTGCGGACACGCGCCCTTGCCTTCTCCGCCCACGGCGCCAAGCGGACCCGGAGCGCCTCACCTTCGTCGCCGCTTAAGAACCAGGGGGCCACACCGGGCGGACATTCAAAGGTCAATCGGGTTGCGTACGGATTGACCACGAGGTAATGGGCGACGGCCTCGGGCCCCTTAAGGGCTTCGATCGTCCGCACGCCGGCACGAAGCTGGAGTAGGCGTTCGCGGGCCGTTTCCAGGCGCGCTAACAAGGTCGGATAAGAACGGATAAACACGTAGCGTCCATTCGATCAGTCACACTGAACGACAAGCCGTTTAAAAGCGGTCGATGCGTGCACCGTAGAGGCCATCCGTGACAGCGGCATAACGGGACGGTAAACGATCGATGACAGGCTAATAGTAGATATTTATCCGGCCCTTAAATACCCTATTAACTCCGTTCGCCCTGAGCTTGTCGAAGCCCCAAGCCGAGTGCCCTTCGACAAGCTCAGGGCGAACGTTATTTTGGGCCGGGTCAATAAAAGCCGAGACCCGGGCCGGGACGGCTTTGGCCTATCGGCCATCCGAGGCTTATCAATAAATGAGTCTAAGCAGATCCACAATGGGCACTTCCCTCATCCCCGCTCGGCCCCGCGTGGCGATCTGAACGCTTAATCCCACCCGAGCATCGCGCATGTACCCTAGGCGACATCGGCCCAACGACCGAAGGCGATACTCGCCCACGCCGCGGCCAGGGCCAACGCGAGACGCCCGCCGCCGTTCATGGTGTGCATCCAGCGGACGCTCAAGGAATGGTTCAGTTGATCCGGCGCCAGATTGGCGAGCACCAGATCCTCGACGCTGCCCACCAGGACCAGCGGCACGTCGAGCCCTTCGACGGCCAGCAGCAGCGGCACCGAAATCCCCAGCCGGATCAGACCGGCCCGGCGCCAAAGGCCCGGCCAGGCCAGCACGATCGGGTAGAGCACGAGCGGATGCTGGAGTGCATGGCCCTTGAGGGTGGACGCCGTGATCTCGCCGCCGGGCGGCAGCCGTTGACCGCCGACCGCCAAGGCTTCGACGAGCCGGACGGTGACCCGGATAACGGGTTCCTGGTTGAGCCGGTCGAGGTTGAGATTTGTGATGCGCCACTCGGGGAGCAGCCGCTCGATCACCGCGGCGTACCCGGGGAACATGGATCGAACGTAAGAGTCGCCCCCCCAAAGAACGCCTGTCACGACCACCACATAGGCGGCGATCAGGCGTAGGATCAGGGACCGCATCCGGCCTTCCCGGTGGTCGCCTCGGGCGTCGACCGGGCCTGCTTGGCCCAGACCAGAAAGAACAGGCTGGCCGCCAGGATGATCAGGGTCGGCGCGAGAACGCCATGGAGCAGTTGAAAACTGTCTCGGTCGTGGCGCAGGGCGTAATAGAGTCCGACGATGCGGGTCTGGTTGAGCGTGTAGATCAGCAGGCTTCCCCCTAACAGCCCCTGGAGTTTGTGCCGGAGGCGGGCCGGAAAAACGAGCAAGGCGGCGCCGAGGAGCAGCACGGTTTCTGTGCCTTCGCAGCCGTTCAGGACGTTCAGCCGGGCCCAGGGCGAGACCAATCGGTGCCCCTCCGCGATCACCCGTTCGCCGGGGGTCAGCCAATCGATCAGGGCGGCGCTCGGCCGCACCGTGAGCGTGTCGATGAGAAGCCGCTCCAGCGCGCCGCCGCGAGCGTCCTGGTACAGCCACTGCAGGCCGCCGTAAAGCAGCAAAAACCGCAGCGGGAGGCCGAGATGTCGAAACCCAGCCGCGCGGCAGAGGTACTTCGGTAGAGCGCGAATCATCGGGAGCATAACGATCGATGCGAAAGACAAGATTCTGCCGGTTGCCGAGGGCCAGGCGATGATCCTGCCAAGGATAGGCATCCCATATGACAGGGTGAAGACAGTCCGATCGGCAGCATTTATGCCTGGAAGGACATCGTACGGCTATCGGCGTGATCCAACCGTGCTGGCCGGAAGCATGCAAACAACAAATGAATTCGCGATTACCTTCCGAGCGAGGCGTAAAAAAACCGCTCGCCGGAGGTTCAACGCAACGGGAATCCGGTTCTTCTTCGTTATGCCTCTAGTACGCGGCCCCCCGCAATCAGAATAGCGAACTGTGACGATGATGCGCTCCATGACCTCTCACCGAGGTCCGATGACCTGATACGGTCTTCCGTTTCGGCGACAGAAGGCGACGATCCCGAACCGCCGCCAGCATCACCTCAATGGCGGTGAACCGCGCGCCGCGAATCTGTTTGTTGTAAGCCACAAGGGTATCGCGGATCCCAACATCTGTTTGCGGCTGTCGGCAAACACGTTTTCCTCTTCCGTCACGAGTTCCGCAACCCCCTCCGGCTCGCTGTTGAGCATCCGATCGAGGGGGATATTGGCGGCTTCGGCCGCGTGAGTAGGTCTTCCGCGTGATCGGACGCCGTTGGTCCTCCACGCTCGGCGTTCCGTATCCATCGGGAGATTTTGGGTCAGAAAAGGAACTTCACAGGGCTGCATTTTTGGGCAAAAAGGGATTGCGTCAGCACAGTGGGATTAGATGAGCAAATGATTCAAGCGTATATCCGTCATCAGGAAGCTGAGGAGAGGCGTATCGAACAACTACACCTCCAGGGTCTTTAAGCACATTCATCCGTTTTTCCGGCCGCCTTTGGGGGCCTTCCTCAAACCACCCGCTCTGCGGGTGGTAACTGACTTTTATACTCGATCCCAAGTCTCTTGGTGGCGCTTTCACGCTTGCGGAGACAGGCGTTTACATTTTGCTGGGCTGTGGCTTCATCGGCCAGCGGCACGACTTTGGTTCTGTCGTTTGCACCGATCCGGCCATAGGTTACTTCAACGACCCGATTTCCAAATCGGCACAAACCTCTCGGCGTGTGGAAAAAAGGCGCTTTGCCGCATCCCCGTGAAGCGGAGGGGGTCCCCTTCCGCAAGGATGAACCGTGGCAAGTCAGTCCCAAGCACGAGGTTGGGTTTCGGCAGGCACATACAGCGGATGCCTGGGTTGATCTTGCTTGGTGAGGCCCAGAATGTGCAGGCCCGACAGCAGCGCGCGAACGGCCGCATCTCTCTGCAGGAATCCACCGTAATTTCCCCACGCCGCCACGACGAGCTTTGATTCGGCCTGCAAGCGCACCAGCTCCCGATCATTGTGTGGCCCGACAGGATCAGCGGCGGCACGCAAGCCGCGTGGGGATGGTGTGCGAAAAGCGAAGAGATTGCCGACCGCCAGGGCTCCGAAATCCCATTCCTGGGCGAATGCGATGCAGCGCCGGATCGTGGGGTCATCCTTTTCGGCATCCGCCGTGGACGGATTGAGCATCACGAACAGTACTTGGTCGCCACCCGACCAACGGCGCCGCAGAGCGTATCGGTACCGGCCACAACCGGAGAGGTCGGCGCTTTTTTCCACGAGGCCTCATGCCTGCGTTACACGTGGCGGCCGAGTTCCATGCGCCCGTGGAATGCGGGAGACCAGGATTGCCAGGTCCGTGATGCGGTAAACAATGCTGTGCCGCCCGGCGGGGAAGATCCGGTGGGCGGGAGACAATTCCGGGCGGCCGTGGCCGATCTGCGGGTTTTCCGGGATAGTCGGAACCGCCTGGTGGAGAACGGCGCGATAGGCGAAGGCCTGCGCCTCACCCCAGGTTTCCAGGCTGTATTGGAGGATATCGGCAAAATCGTCTTGCACCTTTGAGGAAAGAATCAAGGGCAGGTCCGAGCGTGACATCGGGGCTTACTTTCTTGCCCTTCCGCGCATTCGCCATGGGCTTCTCGCTGATCTTCGCCGGCAGTTCCGGGGTGTAAGCCGCGCCCTCCCCCGCTCCAGTTGCTCGTCAAGCACGACCTCCGAAGCATTGTTGTAATAGCTGCTGTTGACCTTGCTCTGTAGGTATTGCTCCATCTCGGGAGAGAAATTGATGTGCATGTGTAGCCTTATCATGGATAAGGAATATCCATAATACATACGTGAGCTAATCCCTTTAAGCAAGGGGTTCGAGGGGGGTGTCAAGTTAACTGTGTAACTGGGGTTAGTTCATAGGGTAACTCGATTACCAAAGAGGATCACGAAGTGGTTCAACGCCCGTTTCCAATCCTGGATCGGCATGGTCCATTTCTTCTCGATCCGCTGCAGTCCCAGATACAGGACTTTCAGAATCGCCTCATCGTTCGGAAACGCGCCGCGGGTCTTGAGCAGCTTGCGCAGGCTGAAGTTGAGTGATTCGATCGCGTTGGTGGTATACAGCACTTTGCGGATCTCCGGCGGATAATCGAAAAACACAGTCAAGCGCGTCCAATCCGCCCGCCAGCTTTGGCTGATGGCTGGGTACTTCGCGTCCCAGGTGTCCGCAAACCGCGCCAGGGCAGCTTCGGCCTCGGTCAAGGTCGCGGCGCCATAAATCGCCCGCAGGTCTTTCGCCACCGCCTTGCGCTCCTTCCAGGTGACATACTGCAGGCTGTGGCGCACCTTATGGACGATACACCGTTGGACCTGGATGTTGGGAAACACGGTTTCAATCGCTTCCGGCAGTCCCTTGAGGCCGTCGACACAGGCGATAAAGCCATCCTGAACGCCTCGGTTCTTCAACTCGGTAAAGACCGACAGCCAGAACTTGGCGCCTTCTGTGTCCGCGATCCAAAGGCCCAGCCGCTCCTTTTCGCCTTGCAGATTGACGCCCAAAGCGAGATAGACCGCCTTGTTCTTGACCGGTCCCGCTTCGCGTGATTTGACGGTCAAAGCGTCGAAATACAGGATCGGATACACCGACGCCAAGGGCCGGCTCTGCCATGCCTTCACGTCCGCCAACACCGATTCGGTCACGTTGGAGATGAGCGTCGGCGAGACTTCCACGCCATACAGTTCTTCCAGATGCCCCTGAATACCACGGGTGGATAAGCCCCGCGCATACAGCGCCAGAACCTTCTCATCAAATCCTTCGAGCCGGCGTTGGCGCTTGGAAACCAGTTGCGGCTCGAAGTCTCCGTTGCGATCCCGCGGGACCTCAATCGCCAAGGGTCCGGTTTCCGTTTGAATCGTCTTCGCCGACTTGCCGTTGCGAGAATTACCGCTGCCGCGCCCTTCCGGCGCATGGGGGGCATAGCCCAAATGGGCGGTCATCTCCGCCTCCAACGCCCGTTCCACCAGACGCCGGGTCAGCTGCTTGAGCAAGCCGTGTTCCCCCAGAATGTCTTTCGGATTCGTATAGCCTTTGAGCAATTCATCCAATAAGGCGTCTTGTTTGGCTGTGTCACTGGTCATGTTTTAGTCTCTTTTTCTGGCTGATTTTACAAACCAGTTACACAGTTCTTTTTACACCCTCGGTTCGAAGCATCCGCGTATCGCCGTGTTTGCAGTACCCGCGCACGCATAACAGGATCATTTCGGGCGCAAGTGCCGCCACCCGCATGTCGCACCCACTCGAGACCATTCTTGTCCGACAACAAAGTGTTTGCAACAGAGCCGAGCCGATATCGAACTTGCACCACATCAACTACGAGTTGCAGTTCCTGAGGACATCCCCCCGATCGCCAAGGCAGCGATCACCATTGGCGTGAGAGCTGACATCAACCCGGCCGTTGCCGCGAACACCGTTGACGACGCTCAATACATCATCACCGGCCACCTCTCACGATGTCTCGACCCGAATTACCATTCACCAGATCCCGACCGGCTCCGCCCTCAAGCAGATCGTCATCCGGGCCGCCCGAAAGCGTATCGTTGCGCGAGCCGCCCTGAAGTCGATCGTTGCCGGCATCACCCGAGATCACGTCGCGGCCGGAGCCGCCATTGACAACATCATCCCCCGAGCCTCCTCGGATCACATCATTACCGGGGCCACCGCAAATGAGATCCCCGCCACGACCACATCGCCTTTTTCAAGCGTCGTGGCATAGTTCGTCCGCCTGAATCGGATCCGGGTCGGCGTTCGATCTCTCAACCGTTTCCGTGAGCGATCGCCCGAACGGCAGTGATTTCCATGCGGCATCCAGCGCGGGCTACCGGCCCGGATACGCAATCGTCATTTCCAATCGAGTCGCGGACCACCTTTGTCATCCAAATCCTACACAAAAATCAGCCTGGGCCGACAAGACTTTTCGGGCCTGTTGCAGGAAGATAACGCGCCGTCGGATCGTACGAACACCCAACACCGCAAGCCCCGCGATTTTCACCCGCCCAAGGCCCCCATGCGCGACTACCTTTTCAACGAAGGCTGCCTCGACCTCGACCCGGTGCGGTTCACCGACCGCACCGCCAATATCCTCATCCTCGGCGCGCCCGAGACCTCCGGGTTCAACCTCACGATCGCCCGCGACCGCTTCGAACCCGGCGAGGCCTTGCCGGCCTATGTGACGCGCCAGATCGGGGTGATGGCGAAAAACATCAAGGGCCACAAGGTTCTCCGGCGCGGCGCGTGTGTCCTCGGCGCGGGCGAAGCGGCGCTCGCCGGCGAATTCATCGACGCCACCCAGCCCGCCGCCGGCCAAACCTTCTTTCAGCGCCAGGCCGCCTTTGCCCTGGGCGAACCGTTCCGAGGCCGCGTCCTGGTGTTTTCCGCCACCCGCAAGCGGCCGTTCGATGCCGAGTTCGACGCGCACTGGTCCGCGCTCCTGGCCGGTTTCCGGCCGCGCGCGCCCGCGCCCTAGGCGACCGCGACCCGCATGTACGAAGCCGCCCGCCTCGGGGACGGGGTCGAACATACCAGCGCGCTCGCCGGCTTTCTGATCGGGGCGCTCCTCGGCGTGGCGCTGATCGCGACGGTCGCCTTCGCCACCTTCACCTGCGGTTTCGGCGCGGTGCTGCTGGCGGGGCTCGCGGCGGGCATCGGCGCCAGCGCGATCCTGAGCGCCTCGGAAGCCATCGGCCGGGCCATGAGCAGCCGGGCCGGCGCCATCACCCGCGGCTCGCCCAACGTGTTCATCAATGGGCGGGCGGCGGCCTTCGTCCAGCGCAGCACCGTCAGTTGCGGCCGGGATTCGCCGCAGCAGGTGATGGCGGAAGGCTCCGGCAACGTCTACATCAACGGCCTCCCGGCGGTCCGCCGCGGCGACAGCACCACCTGCGACGGCAAGGTGGCGGAGCATTCGAACAACGTGCACATCGGCGGCGGCCGGGTGCAGTACCTGCCGATCGCGCGGGAAGTGCCCGATTGGCTGCGCACCGCCGTGGACTGGACGTTCGCCCTGGCCGGCCTGGTCGGCGGTCTCGCCGGCATGATCCGGGCGGCCGGCGGGGCGTCGGTGCGCGCCCTCGCGCCGTGCGCCGCGAAGTACGTCGCCGGCTTCGTCGCCGGGGAAGCGGCCGGCCGCTATCTCCTCGGACCCGCCGTCGATCGCGTGGTGGGCGGCCTGATCGGGCATCCGGTGCAGATCGCCGGCGGACAGAAGCTGCTGCTCGCCCACGACGAGACCGACTTCGCGCTCATCGCCCCGCTGCCCCTCACCGCCGCCCGCTTCTACAGCAGCGCGCTGGACGATGGGAGCGCGCTCGGGCGCGGCTGGCGGCTGCCCTGGGAAATCAGCCTGGCGGTGGGCGAGGACCACGTCACCTACACCGACGCCCAGGGCCGCGCCATCGTCTTCCCCCGGGTGCCGCGCGGCGAGAAGCTGTTCGCGCCGGCGGAACAGCTCTTTCTCGGGCACCTGCGCGACGGCCGCTGGGTGATCAGCGACCTGGCCGAACGCCACTACGCCTTCAGTCCGGCCCCGCCCGGTTCGCCGACCACCCACCAGCTCACCCGCATCGAGGACAACCGCGCCAATGCCATCGTGCTGGAGCGGGACGCCACCGGGACCCCGGTGGCGCTGACCGACACCGTCGGCCATCGGCTCGCCCTGCATTACGCCGCAATCGGTGATCAGGGCCCGCGCCGCCTCATCGCCATCGAACGCCTCGCCGGCGGGCCGGTCGCGACCCTGGTCCGCTACGCCTACGACGCGCAGGGCCGGCTGATCGCGGTGCGCGACGCCCTCGACCGGGTCACCCGCCGCTTCGCCTGGGGCGACACGGGCGCCGAGGCCGGGCTGATGATCGCCCACCGCAACGCCCTGGGACTGACCGGCCGCTACCGCTGGGAAACGATCGACGGCCAGCCGCGGGTGGTCGAACACACGACCGGTGACGGCGAGCACTATCGCTTCCAGTACGACGTTGCCGCCCGCCGCGCCATCGCGGCAGACCTCGGCGACCCCGAAAACCCGCTCGAGGCCCACTGGACCTGGGACGACCACCGCCAGATCACCGCCTATCACGACTTCGACGGCCGCCGCTACGCCATGGCCTATGACGCCGGCGGTCACCTGGTGCGGCTCGACCTGCCGGGCGACCCCGAGAGCCCGCGCACGGTGCGGTTCGAATACGACGCCCTCGGCCGGATCGTCGCCGAAACCGATCCCGAGGGGCTCCGCACCGAACGCAGCTTCGCGCCCGACAGCCTGCGCCTGCAATCGGAAACCGGGCCGGACGGCAGCACCTGGCAGGCGGTGTACGAGCCCCACTGCGGCGTCCTCCTGCAAACGATCGACGCCCTCGGCCACAAAACCGAGTACACCTGGGAACACCTGCGCGGCCCTTCGATCATCACCGATCCCCAGGGCCACACCGTGCGGCTGGACTGGGATGCGCGCGGCCAGCTCCAGGCCCGCACCGACTGTTCCGGCAAGACCCGGCGCTACGCCTACGACGAGGCCGGCCGGCTCATCGCCGAAACCGACGCCCTCGGCCGGACCACCCGCTATACCCTCGATGCGCTCGGCCAGGTGCTCGCCGTTACCCACCCCGACGGCCGCCGCGAAGGCTTCGTTTGGGACGCCCTGGGCCAGTTGATCCGCCATACCGATAGCGCCGGCCACACCCAGATTTGGCAGCGCGACGCCCGCGGCCGGGTCCTCTGCCATACCGATGCCGAAGGCCGGACCCTCCACGCCCGCTACAACGCCCGCCAACAGCTCGACGAGCTGCGCCGGGGCGACAGCCGCTATCGCTTTCGCTACGACCCCGTCGGACGCCTCGTCGCCGAGCAGCGCCCCGACGGCCTCGAAATCCACCTCCGCTACGCCGCCGCCGGCACCCTGGCGCGCCGCGACGAGCGCGGCAGCGGACCGGAGCAGCCCGTCCGCAGCCGGCGCTACGACTACGACCGCAACGGCCGCCTCACCGCCCAGCACGACGCCACCGCCACCACCCGCTACACCTGGACCCCCGGCGGACAGCTTGACAGCGCCCGCCGCATCCCGACCGAAAAGGGAATGGTCCTGGGCCTCACCGAAGACAGCGTGCGCTTCACCTACGATGCCCTCGGGCGGCTCCTCACCGAGACCGGCGCCGCGGGCGAACTCGCCCGGGACTGGGACAGTCTCTCCAACCTCCGGAGCCTCACCCTGCCGCAAGGCCAGACCCTCGGCTATCTCCGCTACGGTTCCGGGCACGTGCACGGCATCACCTTCGACGGCGCCGAGATCGTCCAGTTCGAGCGTGACGACCTGCACCGGGAAGTCCTCCGCCGCCAGGGCGCGCTAACCACCTGCAGCGGCTATGACGCCCGCGGCCGGCTGAGCTGGCAGGGCGTCACGGTCGGCGACCCGCGGCGGACCGACACGCTCGACCCCGACGCCCTGATCGGCCGCCGCTACGCCTACACCGACGCCGGCGAACTCGACTGTATCCACGACTGCCGGCGCGGCGACAGCCGTTATCACTACGACCGCGCCGGTCGCTTGACCCAGGCCGGCACCCTGAGCCCCACGCTCGGCTACAGCCAGGAACGCTTCGCCTGGGATGCCGCCGACAACCTCGTGCAGCTCGGCGACCCACCCGTCCCGGGGAACCGGCTCGGCACCTGGCGAGGCCACCGCGGTGAAGCCTTACGCTACGCGTACGACCCCTTCGGCCGACTGACGGCCAAGCACACCCCGGCCGGCGTCCAGCGCTTCACCTGGGACGACCAGGACCAGCTGATCGCGGTCGAAGACGGGCGCGGTATCACCCGTTTCGCCTACGATCCCCTGGGCCGGCGCACCGCCAAGTGGCACGAACCCAAATCGCCCGGCCGCTACATCGGCGACCCGCACACGCCGGGCAAGACCCGCTTCGTCTGGGAAGGGCTCCGGCTGCTCCAGGCGATCACCGAGGACGCGCGCGGCACCCAGGTCCGCACCTGGGCCTACGACCCCGCAGGCGGCAGTGGCTACACGCCCATCGCCGCCATCGACCAGGGCCTCGGCCCCGACCGCGAAGTCGGCCCGCCGATGGTTTACCCGGTTCACACCGACCACCTCGGGACGCCCCAGGAGCTCACCGACGCCGACGGCCGGATCGCCTGGAGCGCCCGCTACAGTGCCTGGGGCGGGCGGCGCGGCCCGGTCCTGCTCGAAGCCGACCGGCCAACCCCGTTCGCCACCGACTGTCCCCTGCGCTACCCCGGCCAATACGCCGACGACGAAACCGGGCTGCACTACAACACC
Organism: Methylocaldum marinum; assembly: GCF_003584645.1. Classification (GTDB taxonomy): domain Bacteria; phylum Pseudomonadota; class Gammaproteobacteria; order Methylococcales; family Methylococcaceae; genus Methylocaldum; species Methylocaldum marinum. The sequence goes on along the minus strand of NZ_AP017928.1, from coordinate 5,290,443 downwards.
TTCCGGTACTATGATCCGGAGATCGGGCGCTTCATCAGCCCGGACCCGGTTGGGTTGGCCGGCGGGTTCAATCTTTATCAGTATGCGCCGAATCCGGTCTCGTGGGTGGACCCGTTGGGTTGGGTGCACGAATCTACGCCTGGCTACAACGTCTATGGTCTGTTTGACAAAGTGGCCAACGAGCCCTATTACGTCGGCATCACCGACGATTTGGCTCGGAGAAGAGCAGAACATCTGAAGTCAGGGCGTCTCAGTTACGGAACGGAGTTGCGTCCGTTGGACAGGAACGTTATGTATGGCCAGGCGCGGGGATTTGAACAGGCATATATTGAACACTACGGGACAAAAACCGGTGTGATCGGCGAAGAGATATCAAGTTCCAACCGTGGGAACAAGGTTAACTCGTTTGACCACGGAAGCACCGCCCGAAGTCCAACACGCCAGGCGAATTTCGAAAGCCACTACCAATCAAAAACAAACAGCTTAACCGGAGGCTGCTAATGAACAAGCTAAAGATCCATGGCTGGAACGCCAAGCCACGGACAATGCTTCGTTATATAAAGCCGGGCGACATCTTCCTGTTTCGCCTAAATGAAGAGCGTTTTGGAATAGGGCGTGTTTTGTCTAAGGTAGATCTTGGACACGTTGTTGAGTTTTTTCACGAAGTTCTAGAGCAGCCAGTCGTTGATTCTGACGTGGTCAGGCGTGCTCATAGAGTTGGGGCGCCAATCATTATCGACTCATACAGCTTATTTGACAAAAAGCTCGAGGGTGACTGGCGTATCGTTGCACACCAGGAGAACTTTTCACCTTTGGGTAACGAAGGAACTTACTTTGCGTATGGTGCTGGCAATTCTTGGAAGAAGGTCGACATCTTCGGAAACGAAGAGCCGATTAGCGAGTCGGAAGCCAAAAAGCTGGTTCCGTACAGTCCTCGGGGAGACTTTGAGGTCAAGGAAATGCTCACTTCTCTGACAAAGTGACTGCATGCAAGGGAATGGCCGCTCACTAAAGACGATACGATTGCATCGCCATTTTTGGCAAAACCTTTTGGGACTTCCCAGTCACCCAAAGGAGCCAATTGTGGCGACGAGTAGTGCCTTCGGCGGCCCGCGTTCGTCCTGCGTCCGCCACGCCCGCGTACTCCGCTTCGCTACGCACGCCGGCACGGCTCCCACAATGACTTGACGCCGTGTCGGTGGCCTTCTGTTTTGTCTCCGCCTCCGTTCTCACTCCGACTCCGACAAAACAGCCGGCCCTACGGCTACGCGGGGGTCGTCGCACTTCGCTCCGCTGCCGCTACGCTTCCTGTGCTCCTTCTTTGATGAATTCCTGATGCCTTATGGGAAAACATAGGTTTGGGGGCCAGTTTTTACATTCCAATATCGGATCCTAAGCCGTACTTTTGGCTCTATCGAAGGAATAACGGGCCAGTAACTTCGGCCGGTTGACGGCCAAGCACACCCCGGCCGGCGTCCAGCGCTTCACCTGGGACGACCAGGACCAGCTGATCGCGGTCGAAGACGGGCGCGGTATCACCCGTTTCGCCTACGATCCTTTGGGCCGGCGCACCGCCAAGTGGCACGAACCCAAAACGCCCGGCCGCTACATCGGCGACCCGCACACGCCGGGCAAGACCCGCTTCGTCTGGGACGGGCTCCGGCTGCGTCAGGCGCTCACCGAGGACGCGCATGGCATCCAGATCCGCACCTGGCTCTACGACCCCGCGGGCGGCGGCTACACGCCCATCGCCGCCATCGACCAGAGCCTCGGCCCCGACGAAGGGGTTGGCCCGCCCCTGATCTACCCGGTCCACACTGACTCCCTCGGGACGCCCCGGGAACTCACCGACGCCGATGGCCGGATCGCCTGGAGCGCCCGCTACCGCGCCTGGGGCGAGCGGCTCGGCCCGGTCCTGCTCGAAGCCGACCGGCCAACCCCCTTCGCCACCGACTGTCCCCTGCGCTACCCCGGCCAATACGCCGACGACGAGACCGGGCTGCACTACAATACCTTCCGGTACTATGATCCCGAGATCGGACGGTTCATCAGCCAGAACCCGATTGGCTTGGAGGGCGGGTTGAATCTGTACCCTCTTCAGGCAGCTTGCCGCGCCAACCGTTCCATAATCAGCTCCGCGGCGAGACGGCCGGTCTGAGCGGCGCCGTTCATGAAGCCGTAATAGGCATCGCTCAGGTGCTCGCCGATGAAAATTAGGTCGTTGAAGTAAACCTGTTGCCGCTCGGCCGGATTATCGGATTCGATCCACAGCAGACTGCCGAAGCGCGTCAGCTGACCGGGTTTGTAATTGGCATAGCCCCCGAGCGTATACCGGTTCCTGGTCCAGGCTGTCTTCACGAATCTGCCCGTAGCCTCCTCTGCCGCACCCGGAAGGAAAGCGTCCAGAGCCTTCACGAACCTCTGCCCTACGCTCCGGGGCTTTCCAAGTTGACGAGCCTGATCGCCGCCGACGAAAAAGTTAAGAGCACCGTCCGCACGATCGGGCTGACGCTGGGTTTCGTCCCAAGCCTCGGAGAAGCCGAAGTCCCCCCAGGCCGCTTCGGTAAAGCCGCCGGACCGGCGCCAAAAGCGCGTATTGAAGCCGGCGATGAGTTTTTCGTTTGCCCCCAGCTCAGCCTCACGTATGAACCTTCGCAGGAGCTTCGGCAAGGGTACCTGAAGTCTTACCCCGGCAAGCACCGGAAAAGGTACGGCCAGAATGACGATATCCGCCTCCGCCCTCGACTGATCGGCGAACAGGAGTTCATATCTGCCCCGCCGTTGGTCGATAGCCACCAATGCCTTGCCGAGAGCGATCCGCCCTTGCAGAGCGTCGCCCAGGGCGCGGGTGATTTGGGCGCTGCCACCGACCACCGAATAGGTTTCGTCGCTGTAGCTCAACAAGTCCACGTGTTCCCCGTCGACTACCGGTAACAGGAAGATCAACTGGAGCGCAGACGAATCGCGGGGTTCAGCGCCATATTCGACGCGGATCGCCTGCTCCAGCAGGTTACGCACATAGGTTTGCGGGATCTTGTCGAAATGGAGGTCCAAGTAATCGGACACCGACATACGATCCAGAGCCGGGGCATAAGTATCCCAATCTTCGTCGATCAGGGCGGCATCTTCGGTAATTTGAGCAGCTATCGCGCGCAAGTCGTTCGCCAACTCTGCCGCGCCATGGGCAACGCCCTCCAGAAAATAGGCCTCGCGAGGAAAAGGAACGCCTGCCGCATCCGCATGGCGGTCGAAAAGCTCAATGCCGAATTCGTGAACGAGCGCCAGCATGTCGGCATGATCAGTGTTGATGAGTTCGGCGCCGAAATCCACCACCATTCCTTCGGCGAGGGCGCGGCCGGAATGAACTCGCCCGCCCACGCGGTTGCGAGCCTCATAGACCCTGGCGGCAATGCCTGTTTTTTGAAGCTGGTAGGCAGTATTCAAGCCGGCAAGTCCGGCACCGACCACGGCGACCTCAGGCACGGGAGGCCTCGGATGGGCGAATGCGGATTTCGGCAACAGGCTTTCGGCTAGACCAGCAGCACCGGCCACCGCGGTCGCTTTGACGAAGCGCCGGCGGGTCCACCCGGGCGAACGTGGAACCGGCAGGGAACAGCCCTGTTCCAGGCAGTTTTTGCGGCGGGCATCCTGAAGGGCGAGAACCAGTCTTCGAATCAGCGCAGTGTGCGCCATGGCAGTCTCCTTATGCGTTAGCTTTTAGAGGTACAGGAAAGGCCCGGACGAACCATCGCTTTGGCGCCGAAGTCCGATCCAATTGTTGAGAAATCATGCGAGGAGCGTGCGGCTCCAGTGCTTACTACCGTTTTCCATCGATCAAAGGGGTGATTGAAAGAGGAAGACACTGCATTTGGATTTCTTTTCTGCGATGAATCCTTACCCGGGAAATGGCGACCAGACAGGAGAAAAATCATCTGCCGGATGACTGGTCAGGCGCCGCTCGTCACGACCATCGGCGTCTATGACGTAGATTTTCATATTGCCGTCGCGGTTTGACGTGAAAGCGATCTTTTGTCCATTCGGAGACCAGGCCGATCGGAATTGTATGTCCTATTGGTCAAGCGCATTAAATTTCGTTATTAGTGATGAAGTTCAGCTACGGCGACGGAAAGAGAATATAAGGTTTTAATACCCAGTATGGCGGCCATCGGAGTCCCGTCTGTATTGGCTCGGTCTCCTGAGCCCGCCTCCACGATCAAGCACCCTTTTCCCTTGCCATATCCATTACCAAGCCGAGGGCAGGCCTGATAAACTCGCCCATCGCGGCAGTCTCATGACAGCCACGGGATCACAGTGGATGCGCCATGTCATCAACTAAGGCGCCGATGCCCCGGTCGGACCGTGCCCGAAATTCGATGGTCAATAATAAGGAGTTATCATGATCGCGCCGAACGCTCAAACCTTCGGTTTACCGCAGAGTCTCATTATCCCTATCGCTGCAGCCAGCATTGCCGCCATTGAGCGCTATGTCGGCAGGGTGAAGCAGCAGATCGATGCCCGCAATGGTTGGCCCAGTGCGCTGTGTGTGATTCCGCATCATTATCCCGTACAGACCGAACCAAACGTCGGATTGTGGACACAGGCGTCAGCACCGGTTTACCAAGCGCGGTTGCATCCCGATAAACAAGTCTGGGTACATGTAGATTACGGGGGTTATAAGGATGCATATGCGCGATTCGGTATGCCCCCCGTTCCGGCAGGTTATTTCCTGGACCACATCCAGAACCGCGTGGCCATCCGTTTGCGCGGGTACTCCCACCCTTATCTTCGGCTGTGCCCGGTTTCCCGGCAGGTCAATACCAGCGGCGGGCATCGTGCCGGCGGCGAGGGTATGGAAAAGGATTTTCTGCGCGGACTCAAGAACGAGTCACCCGCGTTACAGGCCAAGGTCGCCCAAGCCCTGGCAGCGCCCATCGTCTATGCCGACCCCATGGACCTTACCAAGATGCTGAACATCCCGCCGGGCACTTCGATTTTGTCGGGCGTACGGGATACACAGGGTCTGTTTTACCCTTAAACCTGGAAGCGGAGCTCAGGACCGGCCCTTCGACTGCGCTCAGGACAGGCTTGCCGGGCGACCCGCCCACCGCACCCTTTAGCACGTCGAACTGCCGTTTCTAGGTTGAACCACGCCGGAAGAATGTGACGGGATAGTTCCAAGATCGGAGCCGTACGAGACCGGCTCCCGGTGCTCGCGACGAAGCTTAGAACTTCTGTTTTGTTTTAGGTGTCTCTTTCTCTGCACTAACGCAAAGTCGCGGCCATGAGACTCTGGAGTCTGCATCCGAAATATCTCGACCCGATGGGTCTCGTCACCTTATGGCGAGAGGGACTCCTAGCCCAGGCCGTACTTGAGGGAAAGACAAAGGGCTACGTGCATCACCCACAGCTTCACCGTTTTCGCGATCAGTCGAACCCGGTCGGATTCATTGCCGACTACCTGAGAGTGATCCATGCGGAGGCGGCGGGCCGCGGCTACCGGTTTGCGGCGACCAAGATCAGCCGCTCGCGGGCAGACGGCCAAATTGCCGTAACCCGCGGACAGTTGGACTTCGAGTGGCAACATCTGAGTAAGAAGCTGGAGACTCGCGATCCGAAGTGGCTGGCCGGAATCCGTCACATCCTTATCCCGGAGCCGCACCCGCTGTTTTACGCCGTGCCTGGCTGCATCGCCGAATGGGAGAAAGGGTGTCCGGCACCCCGCGACGGAATGCTGCCGGCCAGGGTCTGATGCTCGGAATCCCGGGTATGCCCTACCCCATCCCAACGGTCAACCCTCATGTCCGAGTCGAGAAAAAAAGCGGTCTTGCGCCTCTGCGCAAAACCGCTTTGCCCAGGTACTAGAGTACAAGCTTGGAGGATCGGAACCTTACAGTTTCAGCATCCCGGCGTCGATCGCCTCGCACACTTCCTTGCCCATCAGCTGTTTGGCGCAATCCATGATTTGCAGAATCACCCCGAAGATGCCCAGCGCGAACCAGCCGAATACGACAAAACCGTAATGCAGCGGCGCCACGAACAGCTCTTCCATGAACCAGAAGGTGTGCCCCCATTCGTTCAGGCCGACATTCGGAAGAATCATGAACGGCCCGATGGTGAAGACGATGTAGGGAAGCGAAAGTCCGACACTGAAGTAAGGCAAACGGGTTTTCGCGTAGAGAAACGAAGCGAAACCGGTGATGATGTAAATCGGATAGGACAGATAGAATTCAATGATGTGGCTGGGCGTAAAATCGGTATCCCTCACCACCGTTTGATGCCAGGTTGCATCCTGCTCGGTGAAGTAACTTCCGCCGAAATACACGGCCGTGGCATAAAGGCACAGCCATACCAGATGCGTCATGTTCCTGCGGAGGTTTTCGCGCGGCGTGAGGGCGGCAAGATTGCGGTCGCGGGTTTTCCATATATACCCCCACAGAAAAGCCGCTACGATGACCTCGATTACGATCTGGCTGTACAGGAAGTTCATCCAGTATGTCTCGAATTCCGGTGAAAACGAGTCCAGTCCGGCCGACCAGCCGTACACGCCCTCATACCAGCGTACCCAAACATAGAAGGCGCAATACAGTGCAATACCTACGAATAGGTTGCGTTTGTTGAGCAGCGGCGCATCGCTTTCCTGTGCGCCAACGGTAGAACCAACATCTACCTCTTGTTGAACATCGAAATCGCTAGTAGCCATCGTGCGCTCTCCTTAATTTTTTTGGAGCCAATAGAACTTTCTCGTTGTGTCGAGCAGGCCGGGGGCCGCTCGCGTTCGTTACAACGGCGAGGCCTCTCGGCGAGGGCCGGCCGTGGACGAAATCATAGAGAAAGAGGGTGGCGGGGATTTTGTTTCACGTCAGCCGTTGCGCGGCTCTAAACTGATCCAGGTCAGTTTTTCCGGGAAAAGCGGGGAGACTGGCGGGATGGGGATTATTGCGGGCAGAAGCGGAGCAAACCGTCCAGATCGAGAATGCGCACCATCTTGCCTTGGACCTGGATCAGCCCGGCTGCCTCGAATTGACTCACCAGGCGGCTTACGGTTTCCGGTGCCAGGCCGAGATAATTTCCGATGTCCTGGCGGGTCATGCTGAGGCGAAACTCGGTGGGCGAAAACCCGCGCGTCCTATAGCGTTCGGAAAGATGCGCCAGAAACGCCGCCAACCGTTCGTCGGCCTGGCGGCGGCTGAGGATGACCCGCTGGATTCCGAGTTGGAACTGGCTTCCGGAAAGCTGTAACAAGATCTGCGAAAGTTTGGGGATTTCCCGGCCCAAGCGTTCCAGCTGATGTGGCGGCAACTCGCAGTAGCTGACTGTTTCCAAGGCTATTGCGGAACAGGTATATCGCTCTCCGCTGAGTCCGTCGAAACCCAGCAGTTCACCCGGCATCACGAAGTCGACAATGTACTCGTTGCCCGAACCGTCTACGGTAACCAGCTTGACCGTTCCGGACTTCAGCGCCAGAAAGCGGTGAAACCATTCGCCGCTGTGATAGAGGTGATCGCCCTTGGACAGGGTGCGATGAGTTTTCACGATTCGGCTCACCAACTCCACCTCGTGCTCGCTAAGCCCTTGCGGAATACATAATCTGCCGAGGCTGCAAGACTCGCAACTGACCTGGGGCCGGCGCTTCGAGGAAAAAAGTTGCTTAAAGCTCATGAAGGATAATCAGTGTTTTTTAAATAAGGCTAAAGTTTGTAAGGTTTTCCGTCAATTTTATCGACCCGCTACTAACGACCATCGCATGAGCGTCCGAACGCCCGTTGCGCCACCCGCGGGCAGCAAACGAGGACAGCATCAACGGTGCGGCTAGCGCTGTCGATCAACGGCCCGGAACAGAGAGCGGACAGTTCGTCGCTGCAACGGACGGGATTCCCGAGCGATTTCCTCGACGGCAAATCCGAATTCTTCGCAGCCTCGGCTCACATGCATCAGGTAACGGCCAAAAACCCGCATCAAGAAGATCGAGCCGAACTCGCGGTATCCCATTCGGGACACCGATCTGAGCGAATCGAAATTGTGGGACTCGACATACGAGACCAGTCCCTTGTACCCCCTGTCGAGATAGTGTTGCAGAGCCAGCGTCATTCCGATCGCATGCAGTCGCTGTCCCCGGTAGCGTGTGTGGGTGAACCCTTTGTACATGTAGATGTAGTCGCGGTTGAAATGCAGCAACAGGTCCGGAGGATCGATACGGGTCGGGTGAAACGAGTACCAGCCGTACGAGGCGAGCCGGTTGCCATCGCAAATGCCGAAACACTCGTCGCCCTTTGACAGGGCCTCCTCTAGGAAGCTTTCCGACAGGTCGTTTTCAGGGTCAAGGGCGAATTCGCGCAGCATCTTCGCGGTAAGAAAGTGTGCGCGGTAGGGCTCCGGACAACTTGCAAACGCTTGATCCGCCGTCCTGATCGCCACTGCGCGCAAGATTCTGAATACCGTGACGAAATTGATCCCTCTCACCGAGAGGTTGTACAGTTCCTCGGCAAAAACGCGGCGCCCGCTGAAAGGGGAAAGGGTAACGATCCCTGTCTTGACCATTGCTTGCACCTCCTTGTCAACTTAGGACTCCCGTCAAGGATTTTGAACAGCGAACATCGTGTCCCGCGCCGGCAAGGGGTTGCCGAACCACGCTTCGATCTGTCGTCACTTCCGGACCCGTCCGTAGGCCGGAAGTCCCTTTTTCCGAGTCATGTGTTCCGGGTACGCCTCCGACTCGGCTCAGGATGGACTCGCCTTTGGGCTGCGCGCAGCCCTTCCCGCGCCACTTCTTAGACTCGGGAAGGGACGAAACTATTGCAACGAAAAGCGTATTTCAAGAAACTTGCGAACGTCACGCCTGACTAAGAAAGCCGGATATTTGCCTTTTATCGATACATGCCCCGACTTACAACCAGAGACCACAGCCGCGACAGCGCCGGCCTCACCTATGTCTACCCGGTCGTTTCCCGCCGTTCGGGCGGGCTCTCCATCGGCATCAATCTCAATCCCAACAACGCTTGCAACTGGCGTTGCGTTTACTGCCAGGTGCCGAATCTCGCCCGCGGCGGCGCCCCCGACATCGACGAAGAGCGTTTGCGGGCCGAGCTGGCCGGATTCCTGAACGATGTCCTGCGGGGCGATTTCTACGAACGGTTCCGGATTTCCAACGAACAGCGCGCCATCAAGGACATCGCCATTTCGGGGAACGGCGAACCGACCAGTTGCAAGACCTTCGACCGAATCGTCGAGCTGATCGGCGCGGTTTGCGGCGAGTTCGCCCTGCTCGGCAAGATCAAGCTGGTGCTGATCAGCAACGGCAGCCTGATGCACAGACCCGTCGTACAGGCGGGGCTAAAACGCTGGAACGAGTTCGGGGGAGAAGTCTGGTTCAAAGTGGACAGTGCGACGGCCGAGGGCATGCTCCGGATCAACCAAGTCAAGCTCTCCCCGGAGACCGTGCTGCGCAATCTGGAAACCAGTGCAAGGCTTTGTTCAACCTGGATTCAAACCTGCCTATTCGCATTCGACGGCGAGCCGCCTTCCGAAACGGAACTGGACGCATATCTGAATCTATTGGCCGAGCTCAAACGGCGACGCGTGCCGATCCGGGGCATCCTGCTCTACGGCCTTGCTCGCCCCTCGATGCAGGAGCAGGCGCCGCGGCTCTCGGCTTTGCCGGGGGCATTCCTGGATCGATTCGCCGAGTCCATTCGAGCGCTCGGCATGGCCGTCCGGGTGAACCGATGATTCAGCCCGGAAGAACACTCTTTCCGTGGGCTTACGAACTCTCGCTTCAAGCCTTATGAGAGAAACTCAAGCTTCTCAAACCGGGTTGCCAAACGGAAGTTTGAAACCATCTCAGATGGGTGGCGTTTCATTCGACGCATTACGCTAACGCTACTGCGCCCTACGCGGACTGTTGTAGGTCAGGAATCCTTTCCCGACGCCCTGCCCCGAACAAGCGCCTTCGTCGGCAAGGGATTGCCGACCTACAACCGTGCACCCGGTGTAGGTCGGGAATCCTTTCCCGACGCCATACGGTCCGGTCGAGCGCCTTCGTCGGCAACGGATTGCCGACCTACGACCGTGCATGTGTCCCGAAATCGAGAACACTGGGTTTCGTGCCTCAACCCGGACGACACATTTGGGCGGCTGGATCAGCTCGCCAACTCCGAGTATCTCGCCAGAATATAAGCCACGCACGCCGTCAGCTTCTTCGCATAGGGAATGTGCAGAAACTCGTTCGGCCCGTGGGCGTTGCTCTTGGGTCCCAGCACGCCGGTAATCAGGAATTGGGCTTCGGGGAATTGCTCGCCGAGCATGCCCATGAAGGGAATGCTGCCGCCCAGCCCCAGGTAAGCCGCATCGTGCCCGTAAAAGGTTTGCGAGGCCTCGCTCGTGGCCTGCTCCAGCCAGGGCGCCAGAGCGGGGGCGTCCCAGCCGGTTCCGGCCTGCTCGAACTCGACTGAAATCTCGGCGCCGTAGGGCGGATCAGCGGTCAGCACGCGCCGGACGACGTCCTGGGCCTTCAGGCTGTCCACCGTCGGCGGCAGGCGGAAGGAAAGCTTGAAGGCGGTATGCGCGCGCAGCACGTTGCCGGCCGATTTCAGCGGCGGCATGCCGTCCTGCCCCACCACCGAAAGCGTCGGCCGCCAGGTGTTGTTCAGCAGCAGTTCGGCCGGATCGTCGCTCACCGGACGGAGCGTCGGCACCGCGCTGAAGCTTTCGAGCAGGCGGCCGCCCAGTATCGCCGCCGCCGCTTGCGCCTGCTCCCGGCGCTGCACCGGAATTTCGGCATGGAGTTCCGGCAGGCGAATGGCGCCGGTCGCGGTTTCATCCAGGCGCTCCAGCAACTGGCGCATGATCCGCATGGACGAAGGCACGATGCCGCTGGCGATACCCGAATGGGCGGATTCGGTCAGCACCTTCACGTCGACGATACAGCTCACCAGGCCGCGCAGCGAGGTGGTCGACCACAGTCGCTCATAGTCGCCGGCCCCGGAATCGAGCGCGATCACCAGTTCAGGCTTGCCGATCAGATGGGCATAGCGTTCAAGATAAGGCGGCAAATCGGGCGATCCGCTTTCCTCCGAGAACTCGATCAGAATCACGATGCGAGGGCGCTTGTGCCCTTCGAGCGCGTTCACGGCGGCGATGGCGGCAAACAGCGCATAACCGTCGTCCGCGCCGCCCCGCCCGTACAGCTTGTCGTCCTTGAGCACCGGCGTCCAGGGGCCGAAACCCTCGTGCCAGCCTTCCATTTCCGGCTGCTTGTCCAGATGGCCGTAGATCAGCACCGTCTTGTCCAGATCCCCCGGAACGTGCCAAAGCAACAGCGGCGTTCGGCCGGGAATGCCGAGATCGTGCAGGGTCCACCCCGGAATCGGATGCCGGTGCAGCCACTCCGCCGCCAGCCGGCGCACCCGTTCCATATGGCCGTTCGCCTGCCAATCGGGGTCGAACGCAACCGAGAGGTTGGGAATCTTGATGTAATCGATGAGCGTCGGCAGGATCTCGCGATCCCAGAAGTCATCGATGGATAGCCGCAGTGCGTCAGGGTGAATGGTCATCGGTGTGTCTTCTCGCAGGGTGGTTAATCGAAAAAGCGTGTCACAGCGGAAAGAACCTAGTCCGGCACGCCACTTTCAGAGTCCCGCCTCGGCGCCGGTCAGCTTTCGCCAAAGCCAGCTGCCGACAACCTCCGTGCCGAACAAAACATAATTCAGGACATTGATATTGCCGAGCATCGACTGCTGGTCCTGATGGGCAGACGACATCCCGGCGAACAGGATGCTGTCGCCCTCGCGCAGCATGAGCTCCGGCTCGGGAATCTCGATGTCCTCGGCGCCCCGCACCACCATCAACGGGATACAGGGCAGCTGCCGATTGCGGTCGACGGGATCGCGCATCAGGCTATCCAAACCCATCGCCGAGCGACGGACCGTCTCCGCGACGGCCGGGGCCTGCCGAGAATCGAGGGTCACGCTCCAGACGGCGGGGACGAGCGTCCCGGTGACGGCGGAAACCCGGGCGATGACATCGTCGGCCCAGACATCGTCCTTGCGCTTCACAATCGCGAGAAAGCGCGATAGCAGCGGCGTCGTCAGGATCGCCAGGCATTCGTGCGCGATGATTTCGCTCGGAACCACCGTGAAGTCGGAATCGAAAGCCTTGAACAGCTCGTGGTTCGCCTGAAGATTTTGCCGCAACACCACGAATAGATTGGGGTTGAGCTCGCGCGCCGTGACCACGATCGACAAGTTGTTAATGTCGTCGTCGGTGCCGGCGACGATGCCCACGGCTCCGTTCACCCCGGCCTCCCACAGCGTCTCGGCGCGGGTACCCACGCCGAGAATCCAGGGGAGAGCCGTTTCGCGGCTGGGCGGCTTCGGGTCGATCAGGGTGACATCCAACTGTTCGCGCGTGATATGACGAACGATTGCCTGCCCGAATCGCCCGTAGCCGCACACCAGCCAGCGCCCGCGCGGCGGCACCCGCTCGGCGGCCAGTTCCGTGCCGGGCAGCCCTGTCAGCCATTCGAGCAGTCGGTAGGAGCCGGGAGACCGTATCGCCAGCGCCAGATATTCCGCGAATTTCTCGAACGGATCGATGATGTGCCGAGTGCCGAAAGAGGCCATGTTGGCGGCCACATCGACCGTCGTCGCCCGGCACAATGCCGGAATCTCCGGATTCAACAGCCGTACCGCGATGGCGACGGCGAGATTGGCGAAGTTGTCGTTGGTGAGGGCGATGACGCCCACGCAGCTCGGGTGGGTCAAACCGGCCATGATCAAATTGTTCGGCAGCCGGGCGTCCCCGACCAGGCCGGGCGCATCGAACAAATAATCCTGCAAATCGAGTTCATCGATCCGCTCGGGATCGATATCGATCACCACGAACGGGATATTCAGATGATCCAGCGAACGGGCCAGCAATTGGCCGGTTTCGCCGTAACCGCAAATCAGATAGAAGGAATCTCCCAGCCTTCTTACCGAACGAGCGAAACGTTGTCCGGTCAGCGCCTGTTTGAAACCGCGGTCCTGAATCACCGCAAACAGTTTGCTGATGGCGTAGGCCCAGCCGATCACGGACAGGAAAATACAGAAGATGACCCAAAGCCGCTGCTCGTCGGTAAAAGCGTGGGGAGTTTCGCCGAAGCCGATGGTGGTCGCCGTGTAGCTGATGAAATAGAGGGCATGGAAAAAGTCCATCCGCCACGGATTTCCCTCTGCGTCGATACCGGGAATCAGCACCAGCCCGCCCACCGAAATCGCAAAAATCGCAACCAGGAAGATCAGCGGCGCCCGCATGTGGCGGAGCGCGACGAAAAAGGCATTGTTTATCAGGCTGGTATTCATATTCATCGGCGCAGCATCACGGTCTCGGCGATCAGCATCGTCACCGAAATGAGGTTCGCGAGCAGCGCCCCGCCGGATAGCGACACCACGCTGGCCGTCGCGCCCGGCGTCAGCCCTTCAGCCGACATATAGACCGCGTAGCCCCAGGCCACGGCGGCGGCGATCAACTGCAGAACGGCGACCAGGCTGGTGGCGAGATGAATCGCGCCGATCTGGGTGCGGTCTCCGAATTTGAGCACAGTGGCTATCAGATTCACCACGATGGCGGCGAACAATTCGGAAACATGATGATGATGAGGCTTATCGATTTCGCCGATGAAAAAGCCGAAATTAAGCGTGGCGGCGAGAACGATGAAAAACCCGAAGACGACTTTTTCCAGATTCATGCAGCTCCTCTCGCTGAGTATCGCCGTGACGGTAAAAGTCCGGATTATCCTGGAAACGGCAATGCAGTGCGTAGCGGCTTCGGGCAAAGAACGAATAAGTTTCGTATCGGGCGTGCTCCGGAACAGGCAAAGCGAACGGGCCTCTTTGTCGGCGAGGTTACCGTACGTAAAGAAAGTAAAGCCCTATTCGAATCGCCCTCGCCCCAACCCTCGCCCAGAGGGAGAGGGAGCTCTTGTGGTTTTACTTTCTTGACCATGAGTAAAAGCAAACCAGGCGTCCGGTCGCTCATGACACGCGGACGATTCGAATCTTCCGTCCGGACGGCCTCGTTCGTCAGACTCATCGAACCCACTTCCCCTGCGCCGGCTGTTCCGAAAGATTGCCGTGGTATCTCACGGTATCCGGAGCGCTGGTCCCGCAGGAAATCACGAATTGCATCCCCTCCTCCACGGTCCAATCGGTCGGCGTCACCTGCGAAAGCGGTACGATTTCCATATAGCCCGAGGTCGGATTGGGCGCGGTCGGAACATAGACGACGGCCAATTCTTCGCCGGTGGCCACGTCCCGCATGACCCGCGTTACGAAACCCACCGTCTTTATTTCGGCATGGGGAAATCGGATCAGAACCACCCGTTCGATTTGTTCCGGCTTGACCTGGAAGGCCAGGAGCATGCGTTTGGTCGAGCCGTAGATGCCCTTCAGGATCGGGACGCGCGCCACGAGCGTTTCCAGCCATTGGAACACCTGCCGGCCGACCATCCGGCTCAGCACGGCGCCGAGCAGGTACAGGGTCAGGAAGGTGATCGTCACGGCGATGGCCGACTCGACCCACCAGCTGAACAGCCAATCCGCCAACTCCGGGGAGAATCGGTAGATCGCCCAGTACAGCGCGGAGGTCCCCGGCTTTCCGAACCGGATCACCTGAGTGAAGATGAACTGGAACACCACCCAGGTCACCAGCAGCGGCGTCACGGCGATCAGTCCCGCCAGGATGTTCTTTCGCACATGGGCTGTGCTCGGCAGCAGTTTCCTGATATCCATGCCGTACGGTCCTCTCCGGGGAGGGAAGTGGCGGGACTATACATTTCAACCTGGAAACGGCAGTTGGACGTGCTCGAGTGTGCGGCAAGCCTGTCCTGAGCTCCGTCGAAGGGCCTGTCCTGAACCCAGTCGAAGGGCCTGTCCTGAGCCGAGTCGAAGGAGAGCGACACCGCCGCGGGGCGGTTTCCCGCAAGAAGGCGCAACGCTGCCTAATAGCCCCTCCGCCGTGCAATCGGGTGCGTAGCGGCTTCACCCACGCGGTGCAACCGGTAGAACGGACGACGGCCGGAATCCGTGTGGAGCTTCTGCGCCATCCAAGCAGTCGACTGCCGCTTCTAGATTGAAAGACTTGCCGCCGGCATTTCGAGTTCCCCCAAGCGGAAAGGCCGTCTCGATAGCGGGACTAAACATCCGAAACCGCTACGGCTCGAGTAAACTCATCGCATGGTCTGGTACGCACGGGCCGTTGCGGGAACCCGCCGAGTCCATTCAGGAAACTCCCACGGCTTTTCCGCGGATGGCGAGCAGCCGTACCAGAACGCGCCAAGGCAACGAAGCTAGCTTGATGCGGCCAGAAGCCGGACGAGGAGCCGATTGGTCTCTCGCGCACGCGCTTGGAGAGCGGGGAGCCGTTGCTTGATCTTGGCGCGAATCTCCTCGCGCGTGTCCCAGCAACGATCTATCCTGGCGATGAGCTGACCGATCCCGACACCCCCCAGCGGCGGCGTTTCCATCCCCAGATCATCGAGAAAGCCCACGACTTTGGATGCGTAAGGAAGTGCGACGAAAGGCGTCCCCTGAAGGGCGGCGAAAATCAGAAAATGGAGCCGCATACCCACCGCGAACTCGAAACATCCCAACAGACCAAGCGTTTGCTGAGCCGAGTATTTGCGCCTCAGAACTTCCGCACGTTCGGAATTGTGCATGTGCGCCACGACCGCATGGCTGTGCTGAACATCGGTCCTTTCCATCGGAACGAAAACGACGTCGGCGTCGAGCCGATCCACCATGAAATCCGCCGTATTGGCGAGCAGCGCGTAATAATGCTCCGGATCGAGATCGGGCGCCGCGGGACCCGGCTCCCTAACCGAAAACCCCACCAGGTGGCGTTCGAACTCGACGCCTTCCGATTTGAGGGCTTCGAGCGGGAGCTGATCCGGGTGTATAAGCAGAGCCGAATCCGCGGTCAGATGAATCTCGCGATCGATCCCGACATCTTCGAGCAATCGATAGCCTTGCCGGTCCCGCACCGTGACGACGGCCACCTGGTTCAGAGCCTCGCGCACGGCGCCACGCGCGCTCGGATCGGTGAGCGGACCGGCGCTCACCGCGTAAACGACCACCGGAATTCCGAATTCATGGGCGAGAAATACTTCCCTCAAATAGGTCTCGGCATCCCGGTCGTAAAGAATGCCGCCCCCGCCGAGGATGAACAGATCGAGCCGTTCGATTTCCCGGCTGACTTCTTTCCGTGTCAGATTCCGGACCGGAACGGAACGCTCGACCCGATGCCGGCTCAGCGTGTCCTCGGGGTTTCGCGAAAAGACCGTGATCTCGGCCGCGATCGACTCTCGCAACTGGCTCACGATACCGTCCAGGATAGCCTCGTCGCCGAGATTCATTCCCCCGTAGGATCCTGAAATACCGATGCGAAACGGTCGATCCTGCTGCGCCATGCGATGCCTCCCAAATCGGTACGAACACCAAACCTCAGAGCGGCGAAAGCGAGGGCCAGGAGAGCGGAATTCCCTGTTTCCGGAGCAGCGACTGGAAATCGTCCAGCAGCGTCTTGCGGCTCCTCACGGAGCGCGGCAAAACCTTGCGCTCCAGGCAGAACGCCGCCAATAGTCCCGCAGCCTCTCCCACGTTCCATTCGACATGATGCACACGGTAAGCGCCGTTCGTGATCTGCGTCACGCCCAGGTTCTTGCCGCCGGGCAACAAGTTTTCGGCGCGCACCGGCAGCAATGATCCGAGCGGAATCTGGAACGGCCAGCAGCCGAGATCCAGATAACGGGCCCCGCTGGTACGGGGATGGAGATCGATGCGGTAGCAGCCGATGCCGACCGAGTCGGCGAAAAACTCGGGGCCGTCGGGTCTGAGCGGGTGTGCGATGTGCTGCTCGAGCACGGTGAACTCGGCACGGATGCGCCTGGACTCCCGGATGTAAGGCGCCGGCGCGAGTCCGTCGACGGTTCCGCCGACCACATCCCGGCGCAGGTGGAGCCCGCGATAGCCGACGCCCCCGTCCGGACGCGGCGCTTCGGTCTGCAGCCAGTAGAGCAAACTGAGGCTGAGTTGCCGCGCGGCCTCCAGGTTTCGTGCCTGCTCCACTTCGTCCACGCCGCAGACCGGTCCGAACCAGTAATCGTTCTGGGGCCAATTGACCACGCTGATGTCACTGGCCGCAAAGCCTTGCTCGAAATTGGAGACATCGAGAATTCGGCGAAAATGCCACCACGGCCGACCATCCTCCGCTTCGAACAGGTAGCGCGTGAGCGGCTCGTGGGTTTCGGGCCGGCTGGTGGTCCAGCCGAGCAGGGAGCCGGGCCAGTTCGGGGGGCGATAATCCCGCCACAGCTCGTATTGCCGCGGCTTGTCGATGGTATGGTCCTCACCGGGAAGATACTCCATGGCGAAGCACACCGTAATCGCCTGCTGATCCTTGGGATCGGCCGTCTCGGCCGCGTGAGGCTCGCCGGTGTCGGCACGCGACTCGGCTCCCACGACATGCTCCACGCCTGCCAGGTCGAGCAACTCCCCCTGCGGCGTCGCATCGATGAAGAAAGACGCTTCGATCAGGGTGTCCCGACCTGATTCCAGCCCCCTGACGACCACTCCGGTCACTCGGTCGCCGTGGGTCCACGCGGCGATCGGGCGATGCGGGTGCATCACGAACATTTTGCCGCTGAGCTGATACGGCGCGATCATCTGGTGGAGAACCGCGACCGCGATGCGAGGGTCGTGACAGAGCCGGCTGACCCAGCCATTGCCCGGATTAAGATGCTTTTCCGCCCGTGCCACCGGCGTGAGCGGCAGATGGGCACGGTAATACCCGCGAATCCCATTCCGCAGTGCCCGATAGCTGGCGGTCGCGCCGAAGTCTTCGATCCATGGGTGCTCATCCGGAGGAACGGCCTGATTCGTCAACTGACCGCCGATCCAGTGTGTTTCCTCGGTCAGAACCACTCGGTATCCCGCGCGTGCCGCACCCAGAGCGGCCGCGCACGCGCCAAGCCCTCCACCAATGATCGCGACATCCGTACGAAGAACCTCCATCTCGGTCTCCTCCGTTCACGCCTTAAGGAAGCTCTGACTAAGTCTCCAATTCGGAAAAGGGCCCCGTGCAACTGAGTGATCTAACAAGCCCACACCCAACCCTCTTCCAGAGGCCTTATTCAGGGCTTCCTTAAATATGGACTGCCGTGAATGACACGAGTTCTGGACCGGCGCCCAAAATATAGCGTGCCACGGGAGCGTCGTGCCGTCCGCCCGGTCAAACAGGCGTTGCCCGTTCCCGGCCGTCCTCGGCAGAGTCGGACGCCGCCGGGCTCACACCGCGCGACCGGGCGGCGGCGCGTTGAGAAGCTCGACGGCCGCACGCGCGGACGGTTGACGGTGCCCGAGCTTGTTGGCTATAACCCCTAAAACCCATGCAGGAGCGGCCATGACCGAGCGCTTCGTCCTCGACACCAGCGTATTCACCAATCCGGACATCTATGCTCAGTTCGGTATCGACTCGCCGAGCGCCATCCTCGGTTTTCTCGAACTGGTCCGCCGGACCTCCGTGGAATGTTTCATACCACGCTCGGTGTACGACGAACTCCGCCTCATGAAGAACCTGGGCAAGCTGCCGCCGGAGTTCGAAGCCAGCGTGCGCATTCGCTCGCCGCGCAAGTTTAACCTGCAAATCCCCGCCCAGATCGTTTACGAACTCATTGAAGAAGTGCGCAAGCGCATCGACCGCGGCCAGCACATCGCCGAGGAATACGCCAAGGCCGCCCGCGACACCGGCGAAATCCAGGATGCGGGACGGGTCATCAACCGGCTCAGGGAACGCTACCGGGAAGCGCTGCGACAGGGCATCATCGACAGCCGCGAGGACATGGACGTGCTGCTGCTGGCCTACGAATTGGACGGCGTCCTGATATCCGCCGACGAGGGCCTTAGGAAATGGGCGGACAAGGTCGGTGTGAAAATCCTGATGCCGGAAAACCTTCGCAGCGTCCTGGAAACCTTAATCGAACACCACTTTCCCGGCCAGCCAGTCGCTCAATAGACCGTTCAGCGACGGATAGATCCGGTCGAACTCCAGCAGCCAAAATTCGCCGTCCGGCTTCAAGTCCCGCTTGACGATCTGGACATGGCCCGAAGCCCGTTTCAGGTAGCGGATCAAATGACCGGCGTTTTCCGGGTCGCGGAAACGGCAGCGGAAGCGATGGGAAACCCGGCCTTCGCGGTGGTGCCGGCGGATGGCTTCCTGCAAACCGTCCAGGAATGCCGCTCCGGCCCGCCGGTTCAAGTCGTCTGACCCTTCCAGTTCCTGCTCGTCGACGAACAATGCCAGTCTCAGAATCCGGCTGGTGAAATACTCGGGCGACAAATCCAGCAGGCTGTAGACGCTGTTCCGGATGTCCGAAAGATTGGCGCTGCCGGTGACATGCTTGGTGCGCCGCTGGCGGGGCGAATCCTCCTTGAACACCGCGCCTTCGCGGCCTTCCTCGTCAAGCCGCTTCAGGATGTCCGAAATGGGTTTTAAATCGCTGGTTTCGAAGCGTCCGAAGATCTCGACCGACGGCAAGGCATACCGGCGGCTCAGCTCCATTTTCTCGTCCTGGGGCAGAAAGCGCGGGCTGTTCCGCCGCATCAGATCGAATACGAACAGCCTCACGTCTTCCGTAATGAACGGCGGCGCGCTCTCCAGGTAGGGATTGTCCGGCCCCGCGACTTCGGCGCACAGCACCAAATCCGGCTGATCATCGAAAATCGCCGTGTCGAGCAGATCCGGCAGACGATCGTTGGTAAAGGGGCAAACGTAACCGCCGCGGGTCAGGGCGATGAGGCCATCCTCGATCCGGGTCACACGGATGTTGAAACCGTGGATTTTCTCCTCCATCCAGAAAGGACCGGAGAGTTGCTTCGCGAGCCCGGTTCGCAGCGCGAGCAGCCGTCCGATGGCCGGATAGCCGTAAACGGTTCCGTGGTCGAAGATAACGGTGCCGCGCGCAATGTCCTCGAAATCGTGAACGAATCGGACATAGCGCAAACCGCCGCTTTCGGCATCGGCGGCCTTACCCGATTGCATGGCCTTTCGAATCCGTTCGGCGTCGATTGCGGGTTTTGAAATCACGAGTCATAAGCTCCCGATGATCGATATCTTGAATTAATAGACCTCCGGGATGGCCTCGGCAACTCGTTTGAGTCCGGCGCGCTTTGTGAAAGCAATTGTCAAACGCCCCATTCCTGGACTAACGTGAGGAAATTCAATTCATTCTTCTGAAATACCATGTCCAAGACCGATTCTCGACCGTCGATTCAGACTCAAATCAACGAAAACATCCAGGAAGAAGCGCTCAAGGTCGCCAAAAGCATCCAGAAGCCGGGACAGACCAAGGAACAAACCAAGTTGGTGGCGCAAGGTATCGCCAAGGGCATCGAGCTTTACAAAAAACAGCAGAGCGCCAAGGCCCGGGAACGGGATAAAGCGCGCAAGAAAGCGCTCAAACTCAGACAGGCCGAGTCAACCGGCCAACAGCGAGAGGAGGATGAAGCGGATTTCAGGTTGGACCCCGCTGAATCGGGCATCAGCGGAACACTGCTCCTCGGCGGAGGGGTATTCGCCGTCATGGCCGGCATCCTCGCCGTTTCGCTGGCCGCCGGATGGCCGGCAAGCCTTGGTCCTTTCACCCTGCCCGTCTGGGCATCCCTGGTCGCCGCCATGGCGTTTGCCGGGTTTTCCGGGTGGTTCTTCTTTAAGGCCGCTAGGCTGAATCAGGGGCAATGAAACTGCTGGCACTTTTGTCCACCCTGTTTCTCGCCGGCTGCGCAGGCATCCCCGAAGGCGTTTCGCCCGTTCAGGGCTTTGAACCGGCCCGGTATCTCGGCGCGTGGTACGAAATCGCGCGGCTCGATCACTCGTTCGAACGAGGACTGACCCGCGTCACCGCTACTTATAGCCTTCGGGAGAACGGCGGCATCAATGTGGTCAACCGGGGCTTCGATGCCCAAAAGCAGGAATGGCGGGAAGCGACTGGCAAGGCCTATTTCGTGGAAAGTCCGGATATCGGCCGGCTGAAGGTTTCGTTTTTCGGGCCGTTTTACGGCGGCTATAACATTATCGAGCTGGACAAGGAGAACTACGCCTACGCCCTCGTTTCCGGCCCCACCCGATCCTATTTGTGGATATTGGCGAGAGACAAGACACTGGATTCCTCTGTACTACACCAACTGGTCACGAAAGCCGAAGCGCTCGGATTTGCGACCGATCACCTGATCTACGTCGACCACGCGGACAAGTAACCCGCATATCCGCGAATCGGCCGAGTCGGCGATCGTTCATTCACGCGGCTCAGATCGCCCGGACGTCCGCTTGCCGGACAAGTCCTTTTGAGATATATACCCTTCCACCGCGTTCCTTCTTCCGAAGGAAGCCGCTGGTTCTTCTCAACAGTAATCGAAGAATACTCAGGGAGGGTATCGATGAAATCTCAAGAATCCATTTCGCGTCTTGCGATTGCCGTGGTTTCCGCTTCGATCCTTTATGCCGGCCATGGCTGGGCCGGCACTACAGACACGACTGGGGACGTTCACGGCTCCAACACCTCGAACACCGGCGTAATGATCTACAAGATGGGACGGATCGTCGATGATTCCGATTTCGTGGATGTCACTTCCCAGATACCGACACTAGGCGGAACGGTATTGAAGGGCAATCCGACCATCAAGATGCGGTTCGACGCGTCGCCTCTTCCGGACGACACGACCGTGCACGGGATTTTCGAGCAAATCGGTCAGGCCAGGATCCGGATCGTCTTCCCATTCGACGAGCACATGCAAGTCATTCACGGGGTGCTCAAAATTACGGATTCAGCGGGAACCGTCTCATATCTGGCTCCCGGCGACTCGTATTTCATCGCCCAAGGAAGCGAAGTGTTGTGGGAAACCCTGACGCCGCTCTTTCAAAAATCCTTCCATGACTATACCCATCATTGAGCGATTCCGGTGACGGATCATTACCAACCCATCAGCTGCGATTTCCACGACGAACTGGAAACGCTCGCGGTGAGACGCCGTACGTGTCCGATCACTTACCGGGACGCGTCCGGCAATCCCGTTACCGTCGAGGACTGCATCGAGGATATTTACGCCAGGGACAAGGAAGAGTTCCTGAAGTTGAAGAGCGGATTGGAGATTCGCTTGGACCGCCTGATCGAAGTCGACGGAAAGCGGCTGGGGGCCGACTAGAGGGACAGGCGTCGGCGAAGGATCGCCGGCCTCGGGTTGGACCGAAAATAAGATTCCGCCTCATGTTTCCGGCGTAGGCGTAGGATGGGTAGAGCGAAGCGAAACCCATCGATGGTGGGTAGAACGAAGCGAAGCCCACCGGTTCCGCGGCTTTGCCTGGTGGGTTACGGCGCACGGAAACACAGAGGGAACTTTGCGGACTCGGCGCTATGCGCGCCTAACCCACCCTACAACGAGGGAAATTCGAACAGGCTACTCGATCAGGAAATCCCGCATCATGCCCATGTCCTCATGTTCGAGGTTATGGCAGTGATACATGAATACGCCCCTGAAATGATGGAACGGCTTAATCATGCGTACGGTCTCTCCGGGCATGACCAGCACGGTATCCTTCCAGCCGCTGCTGACCAATCCTTCCTTTACCGTCGCATAGCCGTCCGCTCTCTGGCCGCTGACGGTGCGGCTGATGACCTGGAACTGGTCGCCGTGCAAGTGAATCGGGTGCGCCATGGAAAACATCATCCCCATGCCGCCCATCATACCCATACCCTGCCCTTCTGACTGGTCACCGCTGCCGCGACCGCCCATCATGCCCATCATGCGGCCTCGCATGCCGTGTCCGCCATGAGTATGGAAGATTTCCATGAGCTGTACGGTATCGATCGGAATCCGCTCGAACGGCTGAATATCGTTGAAGGCATAGGAGCGGCCGTTGAGCAGCATCGCCATCGGGGACTCCGAAATGGCGATCGGCACGGGCTTGCCAGGGTTGGCGACATCGTCCAGCGTATAACGGTCGAACTTCGCCAGCCGGCTCGGTAACCTGGGGCTCTCGCCGGTCTCGCGGGTGACGCGGATCTTGAACAGGGGATAATCGCTGCCTACGGGCAAGCCCATTGCGCCCATCATGCCCATGCCTCCCATCATGCCGCCGCCCATGCCTCGCCTTCCGCCACGTCCCATCATGTGCTCCGCCATCATCGGCAGCACGCCGGAGAACGGCAGGCTGCGCATCGTCAACTCAGAGCCCTTGGGTCGGCCGCTGAAATCCGCCCAGACATCGAGACGCTCGCCGGGCGCCAGCATCACGTAAGGGAAAGTTTCCGGCGACTCCAGGAGTCCGCCGTCGACGCCGATCACGGTCACCGGCGTGCCGTCGCTCCAGCCCAGCTTGTAAATGCGGGCGTTTGAGCCGTTGAGGAAGCGCAGACGGTAGGCACGGCTGGCCACTTCGAACTCGGCATTCGGCAGGCCGTTGACCAGGATGCGGTCGCCGTAGAATCCCATCATCCGGTCGTGCATGTGCGGACCGTAAATCAACTGGTTTTGAGCGTTGAACCGGCGGTCCTGAAGCACGACGGGAATCTCGTACTCCCCGGACGGCAGTTCGAGTCTCGCCTCTTCTTCGTCGTTTACGATCAGGCCGCCGGCCAGACCGTAGTACACCTGCCTCGCGGTAATTTCATGCGGATGCGGATGATAGAAGTAAAGACTCGCCCGGTTGATCACCTCGAATTCATAGACGAAAGTCTCGCCGGGGTCGATGATGTACATCGGGTGACCGTCCATCAGCGCGGGAACGTGGAGTCCGTGCCAATGGGTGATGGACGGTTCCATCAGGTCGTTGCGGAGATGAATGCGGACCTTCTGGCCTTTATGCAGGCGGATGAGCGGCCCGAGATAGCTACTCGGCAGCTCGGTCAGCGTATCCTTCGGGCCACTCAGCAACTTGCCCGTGTAGTGCTGCACCCGAGTGAGCTGACCCGGCGGAATGGATATGGCGCCTTGACGGGCGGCCAATTCGATCTCGACATCGGGCTTGAAGTCGGGCGACGCCCGATTGGGCGCCAATTTGGGCATGCCGTGCATCTCCATGGCGCGCAGCCATGCCGGTAGGCTCGCCGCGGCCAGCACACCGGCTCCGGTCTGGAACAGAAAACGACGGCGCGAACGATCGACTGGACCTTGCATAAACTCTCCTGCACTTTGTCGTTGTTCTACAGGCGCATGACCAGCCGTTTTCGAAACTCCATTCTTGGGACGGGGAGCACCTGGGATAAAAAAAGCAGTCGGCCCATCGGACCGAACGATCAAGCCGCCCTGCCGATCGATTCTATGATACGCCTAGGACAGGGACGAAAGCATAATAATTCCATAATGTACTAATAAACCGGCTCGAGCCGCGCCCGGAAACGGCTGCGGACGACTGTCCCACTTCCGCGGGCCGCAGTCTTCCAAAAAACTGGACCGCGTCCCTTCGATCCATTAGAAATGGAAAAACGAAATATCGGCCGTATCCGCCGACCGCCCGCCGAATTTTTCGGATCCGGCCAACCTCAAAGAATTCGAAGCACGCAAGACTCCGCACGATCGTACCGACATGAAAAGCAAACGACGACTGTCTTTCTTCGATCACATACAGAGAAACATTCTCGCCGGACTCATCGTGCTTGCACCGATTCTGCTGACCTGGCTGGTTTTCGACTTCATCCTCGCCAAGCTGATCGCCTTCGGGAGGCCCTGGATACCCGCCCTTTACAAAGCCATTTACGCGCTCTCTCCCAAACTGGCGGACTCGATGGTCAACGGCTGGATCGATTCGGTGATCGCCTTGCTGATCACGCTGGTCCTGCTGTTCTTGCTGGGCTGGCTGACGAGCCGGGTGATCGGGCGGCAAATACTGATCGGATTCGAATTGCTGCTGGACAAGATACCGGTACTGAAAGCGATCTACGGTTCCACCAAACGGCTGCTCATGGCTTTTCAGGCCCAGCCCGAACAAATCCAGCGCGTGGTTCTGATCAATTATCCCACCGAGAAGATGCGGGCCGTTGCCTTTGTAACCCGCATCGTGCGCGATACCGAAACCGGCGAGGAGCTCGCGGTGGTTTACATGCCCACCGCTCCGAATCCCACGTCGGGTTACATGGAAATCGTGCCGCTTTCGCAGGTGACACCCACCGACTGGACCGTCGAAGAAGGCATGCAGTTCGTCATCTCTTGCGGAGCCAGCACGCGGGACTCCGTCGGCTATTCGGAGGCTTTTCGGAGCGGACAGACGAGCCGGGAACCCGCGGTAAGGGAAGCATCCAAAGAATCGGGATGAGATTTTCGCACGTCCTCGGCCCTGACTCACCCGGCTTATATGTTTAGGCCGGGTTAATATGCCGCCCGAAATTGTCAAAGGATTATCGATCGCCCGACCTACTGAACGGAGAATCGCCATGGGAGAACGAACGGCTTTGCGCCTGGGGCGCGTTGCAGGTATCGAAATCCGGGTCGACTGGAGCCTGCTCATCATCTTCTCGCTCATCTCCTTGAGCCTGGGCGCCGGCTTGTTCCCGGCCTGGCACCCCGACTGGAGTGCGCTGCTGATCTGGGCGACGGCCATCACCGCAGCCGTGCTGTTCTTCGGTTCGGTACTGCTGCACGAGCTGTCCCATGCCGTGGTCGGCCGCGCCAACGGGATTCCGATTCCGCGCATTACATTGTTCATGTTCGGCGGGATGGCGCACATGGAAAAGGAACCGCCGTCGTGGCGCGCGGAATTGTATATGGCGGCAATAGGACCGATCACCAGCCTGGTACTCGGATTCCTTTTTCTGGGACTGGCCAAGATCGTCGTCGGCCCCGTGGAAATCGATCCGGACAACCCGCAAGAATCGTTTGCCGCGCTCGGTCCCGCGGTCAGCCTGCTCATATGGCTCGGCCCCATCAACATCATTCTCGGCCTGTTCAATCTGGTTCCCGGCTTCCCGCTCGACGGCGGGCGGATTTTGCGCGCCGCACTCTGGGGCGCCACCGGCGACCTGTTGACCGCCACGCGCCGCGCCTCGGCGGTCGGGCAAGGGTTTGCCTGGATCTTGATGGCGTCTGGCTTTCTCATGATTCTGGGATTACGGGTACCTATTTTCGGGGCCGGTTTCATCAACGGTCTGTGGATCGCGCTGATCGGCTGGTTTCTCAATAACGCGGCCGTGGTGAGCTATCGCCAGCTGCTGGTTCATCAATGGCTGGAAGACGTTCCCGTAATACGTCTCATGCACACTCGGTTCGAGCCGGTTTCACCGCAGTTGTCTCTGCAGGAGCTGGTGGACGATCATGTAATGCCGAGCGGACAGCGCGCGTTCCCGGTCGAGGAACGCGGCCGGTTCATCGGGATGATCTGCCTGCGCGACCTGCCGAAGCGCCCGCGCGACGCGTGGAGGACCACGACTGTCGGCGATATCATGACGCCTAGGCACGAATTGGTGACGCTTACGCCCGAGCAGGATGCGGCCGCCGCGCTGGACCTTTTCGGCAAGCGTGACGTGAATCAGCTGCCGGTGCTGAAAGACGGGCAGGTCCTCGGATTGGTCCGGCGCGAAGATATTTTGAAATGGCTATCGCTTCATGCCGGCCTGCCGGTCACCGAAGGCGGCCGGCCTGCTTCGCGGCCTCTCGGCTGACGGAAACCGCCCGTCGCGGGGCAAGGCTCGGGATTTACCGTCGACGAACCGGTTCTGCCGCAAGCCTAGACCCGAGCACGTTGTAATACCCTTTAAGCAGCAGCGGTGCGAAGATGGTGGTAAACGCGATGACGATGATCAAGGCGGCATAGATTTCATTGCTCAAGATATTCGACGTACGCCCCAGTTCCGCAAAAATGAGCCCCACCTCGCCGCGCGGAATCATCGCCAGCCCCACGGCAAAACGCGTCACCCAGCGCTCGCTGATGAACAGCGCGCTGAACAGCTTGCCCGCAATTGCCGCGCCGATCAGGGACAGCGAGAACACCCAGATGAACGGCGACGTCCAATCGATGGTTCGGAGATTCAGCGACAGCCCGACCATCACGAAAAAAATCGGCACGAACAGATAAATTATGGGGCGCATCTGGTTGTCGATGCGTTCGGCGAATTCGGAACCGGCGTGTACGGCCAGACCGAACGGCAGAAAAAACCGCCGGGACAGGGCGAGTCCCGCCGCGAATCCGCCGAGCAGTTCGGGTGCGCCGATTTCATGGGACAACCAGGCGAAAAACAGAACCAGGGACACGACGGTGGTGGGAATCAGCCCCGGCGTTTGGCTGAATTCGTCGAAGCGCCGGATCACCAGCGATATGAGCTTGGCGCAAATCGGAGCCAGCAGAAAAAATATGGCGATGAACAGCAGCACCCTACCGGCGTTTACATAACTGATGCCGCCGCCGATGGAAAACTCGTAGAGAATCGCGAGCAGGACCACGCCCAGAATATCGTCGATTACCGCGGCCCCGAGCACCAGTTGCGCTTCATGCGACTGCCTCTGGTGCAAATCGGTCAGCACCCGTATGGTGATGCCGATGCTGGTGGCAGTCAGGGTTCCGCCGATGAACAGGGATTCGAGCATCGGGCGTTGGAAAACTTCATGGCTTACGAGAAAGCCGAAGACGAACGGCAAGGCGAAGCCGCAGATCGCCACGATCGAGGATTTGAAGCCGGCGCGCGCCAACTGGCGGATGTCGGTTTCGAGGCCCGCCTCGAACAACAGCAAAATGATGCCGATTTCGGCCAGCATACGAATGGTCTGGCTCGGTTCGATCCAACCCAGCGCCGTCGGCCCCAAAACGACGCCGGCCAAGAGTTCCCCGACCACGGGAGGCACCCGCGCCAGCGCCGCCAGTTCGGCGAACATGCGCGCGCTCAGGAGAATGATCAAAAGGTTGAGGAAGAATCCGTGTACCGGGTATTCCATGGAACATATTCTCCCGATGTGGCGATTCGGCGAACTCGTATGGGGAAACAACACCTAGAGAACCGGAAAAATATATCGGCGGTCAAGTCCGGCACGCGTTCAATCATCGCTATTTGGGTTAAGCATTATACCGGCTTAATGTGCCGCCAGTGTGACAGCCCCCTTGCACAGCACGGTCAAAATGGCCGATGATTAGGCTATTCCACCCTGAGTGCACTACTCGCGCAAAGCCTCTCGACCTCGTCGGTTCGAAACGACCTGGAAGAGGCGATTTCCGCAGAGTTGGGGCATGCGCGATCGCCAGGTTGCCAGTAATGCGGTCGCACTTCCACCCATCCATATCGAGCAAAATTCACGATCGTACTTATGGGGTCAAAATTTCCTTTCATCGAACGGGTTTGGCATAGCCGCTTCTTTCGGCAGTTGTTCACCAGCGCACTGGACCTGGTGCCGGTATTGGCAGTCATCCTGTTCTTTCAAATCCTGGTCATACAGCAGCCGATTCCGGAAACCGGCCAATTCGTCGCCGGCATGCTGCTGGTCGTTGTGGGTCTGACCTTCTTTATGCAGGGCTTGAAACTGGGGCTGTTCCCGCTGGGCGAAAGCATGGCCCATGCGTTCGTCCGCAAAGGCAGCCTATTTTGGATGCTGGTGTTCGTTTTCGCCCTGGGCTTCGGCGCCACCGTGGCCGAGCCTGCCCTTATTGCCGTCGCCGACGAAGCAGCCCGCATCGCCGCCGACAACGGAGCCGTCACCGCGTCGGAAGAAGCCCGCAAATCATACGCTCTCGGCCTTCGCCTCACGGTCGCCCTGGCCGTGGGCTGCGCGCTGATTATCAGCTCAATCCGCATCATTCGCGGCTGGCCGCTCCCGTATGTTATCATTGCAGGCTACCTGGGCGTTGCGATCATGACGATTTTCGCGCCGCCCGAAATCATCGGCATCGCCTACGATTCCGGCGGCATCACCACCTCCACCATTACCGTGCCTCTGGTGACTGCACTCGGCGTTGGCCTCTCTTCTTCCATCCCCGGCCGCAATCCTGTAAGTGACGGCTTCGGATTGATCGCCCTGGCGGCCTTGATGTCTATGATCTTCGTCATGGGATACGGGATATTTGCATGAACGAGTGGCTGCACGAATTCGGAACCACCCTGCTGGAGACATTGCGCTCCGTAGCCCCGATCATCGGGATACTACTGGTTTTCCAGTTTCTGGTCTTGCGAAAACCCTTGTCCCATCCGGGCCGGATTGTCGCGGGCTTTTTCTACGTCATGCTGGGAATCGCCCTGTTTCTTTCGGGTCTAAAAATGGCGCTGTTTCCTATTGGCGAGCTGATGGCGCAACAGCTGACCGCGCCGCAATTTCTCGGTGACGAGCACGATCCCGATCGTGTTCACTGGTACGGCTATATCTGGGTCTATCTGTTCGCCGGGAGTATTGGGTTCGCCACAGCCATGGCCGAACCCACCCTAATCGCCGTTGCTGTCAAGGCATCGGAGATTTCAGCCGGAAGCATCAAAGCCTTACCGCTGCGTCTTGCCGTCGCCTTGGGCGTAGGTTGCGGACTGGCGCTCGGTACATTCAGGATCGTTACCGGCGCTCCGCTGTACGCTTACATCCTTACGGGGTATGCCATAGTGGCTGTTCAAACCGCATTCGCTCCCAAGCTCATCGCCGGACTCGCGTTCGATTCCGGCAATGTGGCCTCGTCGACCGTGACAGTGCCCATTGTTACCGCACTCGGATTGGGTCTGGCCGCCGCCGTTCCCGGCCGCAATCCCTTGCTCGACGGTTTTGGGCTGATTGCGTTCACCTGCCTGATCCCTATAATTAACGTGCTTGGTTATGCCCAGGTCGCCATGTGGTGGAGCCAGCGAAATCAAGCGACCGACAACGACTAAGGTAGCCTCATATGCGCTTCAAACTGATCATCGTCTTCGTCGAAGACGAGAAAACCGATCTCATCCTGAAAACTGCCCGTGCACATGGCGCGACCGGCGCCACCATCATCGCCAATGCCCGCGGCGAAGGACTCAAGCGAGAGAAAACATTTTTCGGGATGAGCCTGGAAAGCCAAAGAGACGTGCTGCTGTTCCTGGTCGAGGAGCATCTGACTCGACATATCCTGGAAGCCATCGCGCGAGCGGGCGAATTCGACGAAAGGCCCGGCACTGGAATCGCACTTCAAGTCGATGTGGAAGACGCCGTAGGGATCACGCATCAGGTGGAAACCTTAACCCGCATCGTCGAGGAGGAGCTCTGATGGATAAGAAACCCATTATCCGGGTCCGGGACGTGATGAAGACCGATTTCGGAACCATCGACGGCATCGCCACCATCAGCGAAGCCTTGAAGAAAATGAAATCGATGCGAACCTCGGTGCTGGTGGTCAACAAGCGGCACGATGACGACGAATACGGCTTGATTACCGCCGGTGATATTGCTCGGCACGTATTGGCGAAAGACCGGGCTCCGGACCGGGTCAACGTCTACGAAATCATGAGCAAGCCGGTGATTTCGGTGCATCCCGACATGGATATCCGCTACTGCTCCCGCCTGTTCGCAAACCACAACCTGGTGCGCGCCCCGGTACTGGATGGCCGCAACGTCGTGGGCATGATCAGCCCCAATACGCTTGTGCTGGACGGGCTATACCAGATCATTTAAGCCGCCTCTCCTTCCATCGACCGCTGACCGGACCGGGCAATGCGATTTTCGACCCACTTCCGAGCCGGACCGAAACATCTTCGATACGCAACCGGAAAGTTATCCACTGTCAAGACTTGACAGGATTGGCGACGAACGGCGCATGCTCACGGTGTTGCCGTAAGTTGCCAATCCGTCGCTCGCCAATAAAACGCGATTCAATAATCAATAACTTACATTTTTTATCAGGCTAGGACAGACTCTGGAGAAAACCTGTACAGGCTAACGTAAAGCCCGAAAACATCAGGCACTGCCGGTTTCATCCCCATATTTATCCACAGGCTTGTCCACTAAAACTGTGGATAGTTATCGGGGGCATGCGTCCGGGCCGGAACAGGCTTCGGCGTTTTCGGCCAGGTACATTTAGAATCCTTTCCCGACGTCACGACCCGACCGAGCACCTTCGTCGGCAAGGGATTGCCGACCTACGACCGTGCCCCTTAGTAGGTCGGGAATCCATTCCCGACGCCACGCCCCGACCATGCGTCTTCGCCGGCAAAGAGATTGCCGACCTCCGAAGACTTGCGTCGATTTACACCGACTGAAGGCGGCAAAGGACTTCCGCCAAGCCAGTTTTGCCATATGAGCGACATGAACACGCCCTATCCCGCCAACATTAATGCCCCACAGACGCTCCAGAGTCCGTCGACACTTTTTTGACCAGGGGCATCAGCAGCAGGGAAGCGAAGAAAATAGCCCCCAGCAGGCGGAACAAATCGTTCGCGGCCATGACCTCGGCTTCTCGCATCACCCACTCGTACAGGTGCTTAAATGCCGCTTTCTCGCTATCGGGCAAGGAGAATCCAGCCATCTGCCCCTGCAACCCGGCGATCAGCGCTTCAGCCTGCCCGGAACCAGCCGTCACGGATTCGCGAAGGGCCGCGTAATGCGCCTTGACATAGCGGATTTGCAAGGAACTGCTGACGGCGATGCCGATGGCTCCCCCCAGGTTCCGCGTCAGATTGAAAAGGCCGCTGGCGTTCTTGACCTCGTCCGTCGGCAAGGTGCCGAGAGCCAGACCGCTGATTGCCAGGAAGCAGAACATCAAGGCGAAACCTTCCACGGCTTGAGGCCAGAAGAACTCCCAATAGCCGGCCTCCGCGGTGAGACTGCCGTTCATCCAGGCGCCGGTGCCGTAGAGCGCCAACCCGCCGGCCAGCATCAGGCGGGAATCCAGCATCTTGGACAACGGGCCGGCGACAAAGGCGGATACGAACTGGAACAAACCGGTCACCATGACGTACTCGCCGATCTGTAGACTGTTCAGCCCCTTGACCCCGGCCAGGTACACCGGAATCAGATAGACCATGGTGTACAGTCCGATGCCGAGAATGAAGCTGAACACGCAGCCGATGGCGAAATTGCGGTTGCGGAACGCCCGCAGGTCCACGATCGGATGAGCGAAGGTCAATTCGCGATGGAACATGGCGATGCCGCCCACCGCGGCGAGACCCGCGAAGAATAAGATCTCGCCGCTTTCGAACCAGTCTTTGCGGGCGCCTTCTTCCAGCACGAATTGCAGGCTGCCGAGAAAAACCACGATGTACAAGATGCCGCGGAAATCGATTCGGTTCAGCAAGTCCCATTCCGGGTCGTCGATACGCAGGAAGCGCCAGATCGCAAGACAAACCAGGAATCCCGGCAACAGGTTGATCAGAAACAGCGCTTTCCAGGACGCCGTTTCGGTAAGATAGCCACCCAGCACCGGGCCTGCGGTGGGCGCAACGGTAACCACCAATCCGACCAGAATGGTGATCGGCGGTTGCAGGCGGGGCGGGAACAAGGTGTAGATCACCGCGAAGATCGACGGGATCATGGCTCCGCCGAACAATCCCTGCAGAGCCCGGAACACCACCATCGAGGGCAGATCCCAGGCCAGTGCGCAGCAGAAGCTCATCACGGTGAAGCCGCCACAAGCGAGGACGAACATATAACGCGTCGATAAGGCCCGGCCCAACCACCCCGACAGGGGAATGATCACCACTTCCGCGATGAGATAGGCGGTTTGCACCCAGCCGATTTCGTCCGGCGTCGCCGAGAGCCCCGCCTGGATCTGCGCCAGCGAACTGGCGACGATCTGGATATCGAGGACCGCCATGAATACCCCGAAGATCATGCCGGTAAAGCCGATCCATTCAGCTCGGCCGAGTTCTCTTTCCGGAGTCGGCAGGATCTGGCTGGCGCTTTCCGCCGCGTTGCCGGCGTCCGTCGCGGGACGGATTTTCTCCGCTGAGCTTACCGCCATAAGCGCTAGCGAATCCGGTTCTCGTTCCCGAGCGATGAACTGCGCTTCATCACGTTTGCGGGGAATTGAAAAAGGACAGGCGGCGAACCTCGAAAGGGCACTAGATGAATCATAGCGGTCGCGTCATACTAAACTGTACGGTTTAGTTTAGGATAAGTGGGAACTTTTCTTTCCGCAAACGGTTTGTCCGGCGGCAACTCATGAAATCAATGTCGCGCGGAAGCTGGCTTGTTCTGCCGGAAATCGGCCATAACCCCGGCCACCACCGATGTGTCGCCG
This sequence comes from Methylocaldum marinum, assembly GCF_003584645.1. Classification (GTDB taxonomy): domain Bacteria; phylum Pseudomonadota; class Gammaproteobacteria; order Methylococcales; family Methylococcaceae; genus Methylocaldum; species Methylocaldum marinum. The sequence goes on along the minus strand of NZ_AP017928.1, from coordinate 5,257,266 downwards.
ATCAACGGCGTCATGCAGGGTGCGTGCTTGGGAAAGACATGGCACCGCTCTCACGCGACGTGCCGCCTCGAAGTCGGGTAGAGGCTTTTAACGGTTCCCTGACCACCTCCACCCCGAGCCGATGAGGCCGTGGCGGTCGCCCGAACCGATTGCGGATAAGACTTGCCGCAGCCCGGCTACGGAGAGATACTTAGTCCGGCGGACTCGGGGGCTTGCCGGTTTTCCCCGAAACGCCTCGATAAAGACAGTCATTCATCTGCTGTCGACCGTTTGTCAAGGATGGAGATCGATGGTTATGAAACAGGGAATTTCGAACCGTTCTTGGATAACGCTCGGATTGTTGGCGATCGTTTTTGCCGGATCCGCAGGCTCAGACACCGTTCCGCTCGCCCGCCCGTTTCCCGATGCGATGCACGATCAACGGACCAGCCCGTTCGTCGAGCCGTTGGGATTACACGACGCGGTGAAATTCTGGCGCCAGGTCTTCGGGAATTGGCGTTTGAATCAGTTCGCACTCCATGACAGCGTTCATTTGGGCGTCGTCTACGACGTCATCAGGCTGCCCGATGTCGATGGCGAGAGTCTGACACCCGAGCATAAAAAGTCCCTGGATTGGCATATACGCTCACTCCAAGATCAACTTCGGGAGTTGGAAAGCCGGGTGCGACTCGGTGTCAGTCTGAATGATCCTCAGCAACGGCTGTTCGATCTCCTGGCCAGTCGAGCCGGGGAAAATGCGGTGTTCGGAGCAAGTCAACGGGTACGCAGTCAGCGCGGCCTGCGCGAGCGTTTTCTGAGAGGCCTCGAAGCGAGTGGTCGATACGACCGGCTATTCCGCCGGATATTCCACGAAGCCGCACTGCCCGGCGACCTCGCCCTGCTTCCCCATATTGAATCGTCTTTCGTCAATCACGCACATTCCTCGGCCGGCGCGGTCGGGATGTGGCAGTTCATGCGTGCGACTGCTCGCCAGTGCCTGCACCTGAGCCGGACCGTCGACGAACGTTACGATCCCGTGTTTGCCGCACGCGGCGCTGCACGCTACCTCGCTCATGCCTATGATGTGCTCGGCGACTGGGGACTGGCCATCACCTCGTACAATCACGGCATAGCCGGAATGGCGCGGGCCAAAGCCCAATTCGGGCCGGACCTTTCGCGGATTGTCCGCTACTACGACGGTTCCACCTTCGGTTTCGCGTCACGGAATTTTTATGCCGAGTTCCTCGCGGTGCGCTCGATCGTCCAAAATTTGTCCGACTATTTTCCGGAGGGCATATTCGTCGAACCGCCGATCAGGCGCGATCTCGGCCGTCTCACCACTCCCCTGACGGTAAGCCGCCTGGCGACGCTCCACCGCCTGGACCGCGACAGGCTGGCCCAACTCAATCCGGCCTGGACGGCAGCCGCAATCAAGGGGCGCAGTCCTCTTCCTGCCGGTATCGACGTCTGGCTTCCTCGCGGCACCTTGTCGCGCGTCTCGGACGCACTCCCCTACGTGCAGCCGGTACTATTGGCCGGCGATGACGCTACGGCCGATGAGCCACTGCAGTACGCCGAGGCCGATCGGAGCATCATGACTGCCGGATTGATCGATACCGACGAAAGGCCGCTGAAAATCGCATCGCGCCTGCTCGTCGCTCCGGCGCCGGTCCCGCAGGAGGACGTTCGAACCAGGTCCAAGCGCGGGAAGGCTGCAGTACGCAAGGTCGGATCCAAACCATCGGCGAAACAGAAACATCGCGTCCATATCGTTCGTCGCGGCGAGTCGGCCTATGTGATTGCGGCGAAATACGGCATTAAGATCCGCAAGCTGCTTACCCTGAACGCAATTACGCAAAAAACCGTGCTTCGCCCGGGCCAGCGATTGCGCATCCCGGCGAAATCGCGCTGAGATTCGAGCGGCTTTCAGATCGAATCTTGCTCACCGAAAAAACAGGGAATTTCCCGGAAATTCACCCATCCAATCTGTCATCCACCTGAAAAATGAATAAATCCGTAAATATTCGTGCGGATTTTTACGACTTTTTTACAACAAAAACAGACTGTTTAATAAGACCATAAATTATCTTAATGTAAGGTCGGAACGCCTGACGGCTAGTGTACTTGCCTTATACACAGTAACTATTTGCCCTCCAGCGATTTAAGCTTATTTGTTGTGCCGTTATTTTCCTTGGCGGAACAGTAAAAAGAAAACAGCGTAAAAAGCGGTAAAAGGTACTGAGCGGAACGGTTTCTGCGGTCGAACGGACTTGATGCGCACGAACACCGAAGCCGTTATGGAATCCGGCAAACTCTTTTCACGGAGGATCTTGTCATGGCTACTGTTTATATCGACGATCAGGAACTGGTACATAGAGTCCAACAAGGAGACCGAAGTGCTTTTGACCGTTTGGTCCGCAAATACCAGGCCAAGCTCTTGCAGCTGATAGGCCGCTATATCAAGGACCCTCACGAATCCTGGGATGTCGCGCAAGAAGCCTTCATCAAGGCCTATCTTGCATTGCCGAGATTTCGCGGAGACAGCGCTTTCTATACCTGGCTCTACCGAATTGCCATCAACACGGCCAAGAATCACCTGGCGATGCGGCTGCGCCGCCCTTCCGAAGACGAACTCGATGTCGAAGAGGCCGAACAGTTCGAATCCGCGGTTCGGCTGAAAGACCAGGAGACTCCGGAAGGTTTGGTGTTGACCGAGGAACTGGCGATTATCATTCAGCAGGCTCTCGACAAACTTCCGGGTGAATTGCGGACTGCCATCCAGCTGAGGGAGTTCGACGGCTTAAGCTACGACGAGATCGCCCAGGTCATGCAGTGCCCGGTCGGAACGGTCCGTTCCCGGATTTTCCGGGCGCGGGAATTCCTCGACCGGCAAATCGAACACTTGCATTGAGTCGTGGGACGAAGCGTCTGGGACGGCGCAATTCCTCACTGCTCCCGGCCTGAACCCATGGACGATTGATCAGCCGGGATCGGGATGAGGAACGACTGCTCGAGCAGATCTCGAGATTCAAGGGAAAAGCTTTGATGACTGGGCTCGAACGTACGCTGGGACGGCGACGGATGGTGCGTTTCCGTGCACGCCGTGATCAGCACCCAGTCATCGTTACTTTCCGAACGTCCTTTTCCAAGCGGCATCCCGGTTACCTTCGCTTGCCCTGATCCTGATTGAATCATCCATGATCCACACTCGACGGCCGAAGACGCTTCGCGTTCTCGGCAATCATCAATGTATATGTCATTGAACCCCACCGACGTTCTTCCGGAAATACGCACAATTGCCTATGCCAATAGGAAACGCTCGATAGAAATCCACCCCTCAACCATTTTGCCGGCGCGCAGGCGTCCATACGTAAACCTGCGGATGTCTCGATCGCGCACATCACGTTTAAATACACGACAGCCGAATGTGACAGCGTGCTTCGAGTCCGGCTGACGTTTGCCGCACAAGATGAAGCGCTTCGGATCCGGACCATGGCTGGTGCGGCAGGAAACAGGACGCAGCGAAAGGAATGGGAATCTCGCAGGAACAGGATGCTCCCGGATAACTGGACCGGAAAAAGTGCTAAGACAAGACATTGGCTGAATATCGGCCGTGAGTCGTTCAAGAGGAGGAGGTCGACCCGGTCCAGTTGTCTCGTTTCTCTCGGTTGCACTCGATCGTGACGGGCTTTCGGCAGAATTCAGATCCCTCGTTCCACCGGGCTGAATAAGACCCGTCCCGATTCCAATCCGACCGCTATTGTTCGTCAGACCGGCACGCCTGGTTCGCCCCGCCCCGGCGGCAAAGCCTTCACCCCTTTTGGCGACCCGCTGTACACTAGCCTCCTGTGGACCCGAAACCTGATGTCAAGATGAGGGAAGGAAAGGCGTGGACGTTAAGCAATTGCTGGGGAACGGATATTCGGTTGCGCTAGGGGCAACCGTCTGTGTCGCCGCATTAATCTTTGCACTCAGCTCCTTGCTCGATCCGCCGCCGCTGTCTGTCTTTTTGGTCGCCGTGATGTTCGCGGCATGGCACGGAGGAATGGGGGCAGGCTTCGCGGCCACCGGGTTGAGTGTGGCGGCGAGCATTTCTCTCCTGGCGTTTTTAAGCGACGCCATGACCGTTTCGAACTCCGCGCAATCCTTGCGCCTGGCACTCCTTTTCACCATAGGCGCGGTATTGAGCTGCGGTATCTCGCGCCTCCGCAAATCCGAACAACGCGCGTTCAAAGCCGTCCTCGAGCAACAGTTCCTGCTCGATCAGGCTCTTGCCGAGCGCCGGCCGCTGGAAGCCGCCCTGCACGAACGCGATCACCTCCTCGAACTGTCGCAAAAGATCGTGCAGGTCGCGAGCTTCGAAGCCGACCTCGCGCAAAACGGCCGTCACCGCGTATCGTCCCAGTGGTATCGCATTTACGGCGTGACGCCCGAGACCTTCCAACACTCGTGCAATGCCTGGCTCAACATGGTGCATCCGGACGACCGGGACACCGTAAAGTCCGAAGTGGAAGCGGTGGTCGCCGGCCAGATTCCCGAATTCAGCAGCGAATTTCGCATAGTCCGCCAGAGCGATCTTACCGTCCGCTGGATCGAACTGCGGGCCTCGATCCGTTACGATACCGAAGGGCGGCCGGTCCATATGTCCGGAAGCAACATCGACATCACCGAGCGCAAGCAGGCCGAACAAACGATGGCCGCAAGCGAGCAGCGGTTCAAGCTGTTGGCCGAAACCTCCGCACGGCTATTGGCCGCCGACGAACCTCGTTCCATTATCGAAGATCTTTGCCGCGCGGTGATGCGCCATCTCGGCTGCGACTGCTTCTTCAACTTTCTGCTGGACGACGCCGGGGGAACGTTTCGCCTGAATGCATGGGCCGGCTTTTCGGCCGAGGAGATTCGGGATCTGGAATGCCTGGATTGCAGCCGAACCTGTCGGGGTTTCGGCATCGGCGGCAGGGAAAGCACCGACGATACTGTTCCGCCCGCACCGAGGCCCTGTATAACCAGAGCCCGATCCTACGGACTTCGAGCCTGCGTTTGCCATCCTTTGCTCGTGCAAGGGCGCGTCATCGGAACGCTGTTGTTCGGCACTAAGACCCGCACCGCATTCACGGCCGAAGAAGTGGATCTGATGAAATCCGTTGCGGATCAGGTGGCGATAGCCATGCAGCGAATTTTCGACCAGCGTTCGCTAAAGGCGAGCGAAGCGCGTTTCCGCACGATTCTGCAGGCCGTCCCCAGCCTGACTATGGAGAGCGACCCGGACGGCAATAATACCTTTGTAAGCGAGCGATGGTGCGCCTATACCGGGCTCTCCCCCGAGCAGAGCGCGGGGAAAGGTTGGCTGTCGGCGCTGCATTCCGACGATGTCCCGAAGGTTATGTCCCGGTGGAGCAAAGCGACATGTACCGGCGCATCGTTCGAAAGCCAGCACCGTCTGAGGTCGGCTGACGGATCTTTCCGGTGGTTTATCGCCCGCGCACTCCCGGATCGTAATACCGACGGGGAAATCATCCGCTGGACCGGTTCGCTCACGGATGTGGACGATTTGGTACGGACCGAGGAAGCGCTGCGGGCCAGCGAAGCAAGAGCACTCGCGGCCAACGTGCAGATGCGGACGATCATGCAGACGGCGCGGGTCGCTATTTGCGTCGCCCACGATCCCCAGTGCCGGCTGATCACGGGCAACACCCAGGCCCACCAACTGCTGGGTGTGCCGGACGGCGAAAATTTGGCCGCCAAGCCCGAGGTTAACGGTACGACGCCTTACCGCTTTTTCAGCAACGGCAGGGAGATTCCTCATCACGATCTCCCTATGCGCCGAGTCCTGAAAACGGGTGAAATCGTGGAGGATGTGGAACTGGAAATAGTCCGTGCCGATGGTACTCGCCGATTCGTCCTGAGCGCGGCCGCGCCGCTTTATGACAATGCCGGCCGCATACGCGGCGCCACCGTAACCTTTCTGGACATCACCGAGCGCAAGCAGATCGAGATCGAACGCCAGAAGTTCGTCTCCTTTGCCGATCAAAGTACCGAATTCATCGGTATGTGCGATCTCGAGTTCCACCCGTTCTACATCAACGACGCCGGCCTGCGCCTGGTCGGCTTGGATAGCCTCGCGCAGGCGCGTCGGATGCCGCTGAAAAGTTTTACCTTTCCCGAAGACCAGAAATTCCTCTTTGAGGAATTCTTCACCCGGGTACAGCGCGAAGGCCGGACCGAACTTGAAATCCGATTCCGGCATTTCAAAACCGGCGCGGCGATCTGGATGATGTGCAACGTGTTCCATATCCGCGATGCAAACGGCGAACCGGCAGGATTTGCGACCGTGGGTCGCGACATTACCGAGCGCAAACAGGCCCAGCAGGCTCTGGCGGCAGCGAACGACCGCCTGGCGGCCGACCTGGACGCCATGACCCGGCTGCAAGCGATCGGTGCGTTATTCGTTCGCGAGGACGGGCTGCCTGCCGTACTCGATCAAATCGTGCAAACGGCCATAGCCATAGCCGGAGCAGAACGCGGCCATGTTCAACTGGTCGACGCTTCCTCCGGCCAACTCCGAATTGTTGCGCAGCGGGGTTTCGAGCCTGATTTCGTCGATTTCTGGCATAACGCCCTGGTCGGTCCGGGGCCTTGGGATGCTGCGATGGCGTGGGGAAAGAGAGTGATCGTCGAGGACGTCACCTCGAGCCTCATTTTCAAAGACCCGCCGGAACTCCAGGCCATGCTGAAAGCGGGTGCACGCGCGGTTCAATCCACGCCGCTGCTCAGCCGCAGCGGCCGCCCTCTGGGCGTGATATCCACCCATTACGGAACGCCGCATCGTCCGAACGAACGCGCGTTGCGGCTACTCGACCTTTTGGTCCGCCAAACCGCGGACATCATCGAACGAGCGCAAGCGGAAGCAGCTCTCAAAGAGGCCGATCTCCGCAAGAACGAATTTATCGCCATGCTGGGACATGAGCTCAGAAACCCGCTGGCCCCGATCCGCAACGCGGTTCATTTGATTCGCAAGTTCGACACGCCGAATCCGAGGATGCAGTGGGCGCAGGAAGTCATCAACCGGCAAGTGGACCACCTGACCCGGCTAGTGGACGATCTCCTCGACGTCTCCCGGATCGTCCAGGGCAAATTCAAACTCCAGAGAACGCCGGTCGATCTCACCGCACTTCTAAGCCAGACCATAGAGGCCGCTCAACCGCAGTTCGAAGCGCGCCGTCATCTGTTTACCGTGAGTCTGCCGAAATATCCGCTGCGTTTCGAGGCCGATCCGGTACGCTTGACGCAGATGATTTCGAATTTGCTGGACAATGCCAACAAGTATACGCCGGACGGGGGCCGAATCTGGCTCAATGTAGATCACGCGGATAACGAGGTCGCCATTTCGGTGCGTGATAACGGCGAAGGTATTCCAGGCACCCTGCTGCCGCACCTGTTCGACGTATTCACTCAGTCCGAACGAACGCTGGATCGTGCCCAGGGCGGGCTCGGCCTTGGATTGACCATCGTCCAGAAAATCGCGGCATTGCACGGGGGGCGCGTTGAGGTAAGCAGCGCGGGCCCCGGCCGGGGCAGCGAATTCATCGTGCGTCTGCCGCTCGGCCGATGCAAGGGGGAGATGAAAACGGCCCCGGCGCGAAACGCTCAAACCGCTTGATCGCCGGCCGCCGCGAAACGGGATCGGCCGGGGCGGCGCCGTGCGAAAGAACATAAGGCGCACGCCGGAGCCGCTCCGGCCCTAAACGTCGAAAACCAATATCACGTTATTGGTCACGACCCAGCTGTAAAAAGCGACGGCAGAGGTCAAGGTCGCCTTGATCCAGCGGCTTTTCATTTTATGCCGGTCGAGGAACAAGAATGCGATGAATGTAAGGCCGACCGCCTTGATCAGAAAGATGGAGTAGCCGAGCCCGATCAGCTCCGCGCAAAGATTGAGAATCGGATTCACTTCTTCCACGCTGGTGAAGCTAAGCCCGAGGTAAGTCACGATTCCGTCTGCGACTTGCAATAGCCCGAACAAGATGATCAATATGGCATACATACTACGGCTCCAAAGTTAAGACACGGGGCGCTGATCCTCGGTATTGCCGCACACGAAAAGATATCTTGCCGGCATGGAAAAATGACAGGCGTTATACCTTCGACTCTATCGATTCCGGTTAATGCAGTCGCATTCCGCAAGCAGGAATGAAGTGATGGCGGGGAAACGCATCAAGAATCACGGGGCTGCGTCCCGACAATACAAGCCCGCATTTTCCGTCCTGCTTCGCTGCTGCTCATTCCGTGCGATACCTTCGCCATGACGAACGCGAGAAATACGGGTTAGACCAAAGCATAGCAGAAGAATATCACCACATGCTAATGAAAAATCGCCTGCGTCATGTCGACCATTCGCCGCTCGCGGCCCTCTTCGGCTCAGCCCCCTGCCCGCTTGACGGTCCAACCCTGCCCGGACAGGTCTTCCATGATCCGTTCTCGATGATCGCCCTGAATCTCGATCGTCCCGTCCTTCACGGTACCGCCGGAACCGCAACGCTGCTTGATCTGCCTGCAAAGTCTTTCAAGATCCGCGCCATCCAATGGCAAACCGGAAATCACCGTCACGCCCTTACCCTTGCGCCCCTTGGTTTCCAGGCGCACACGCACCTTCCCGTCGGATTTCGAAGCCGATTGGACTTGCCTGCAAATGCATTCGGCAACGGGTTTACGACAGGCCGGACACATTCGTCCAAATTCGGTGCAATAAACGAGACCACCGTTTGCCGGCTGTTTTCTTGATGTCATGGTTTTCACTCGATTTCGATAATGAATCAGACTTGCAGATACTTTACCGGCATTCCGGACCCATCGAGCGAACCTCGGGACCGAACCGCTCTTACCGAAACAGCCCGTGTACTCCCCCAATCATGCGCTTCCCAAACGGTTTTGGGCGAGCGGATCAGCCGCCGATCTGGTCTAATGAGGGCAAAGGCGACCGGTCGCCCGGCGCCTCGCTGCAAGCTCGATTTAAAGGAAAATCCGCTATGGACAAGATCGGATTCGCTTCGCCTCCGAAGCCCCGCACGCCGGCGCAATCGAACGATGCGTCGGAGACCATCGACCGCCTGCGCATCCTATCGCCGCGGCGAAAGTCGACGACCGCCCGCTCGCTCGACGAATTGGTGGGCGAACAGCTCGCCCATTTCGGGATCGATCCCGCGACCGCTTTCGGCCAGGCTCTGGCACGCGTATCCCGCCGACTGTACGAAAGCTACGCCGATATTGATAGGCTTTGGGTCGAAACCGCGGAGACCATCCAAGGCCTGGACCGTTCCGACCGAATCGCCTATTTCAACGCGAAAAAGTTCCTGTCGTTTCAACTGGCGAAGTTGCTCGATAACGTGCAGCACCCGAACCGGCGCTGCTACCAAAGCCTGAATTACAGCACCGCGACGATCGCCAGCAAAGGACCGTACAGCGTTTTCGACAACGTCACCGCGATCTTTTCCGCCAATCCGGTGATTACCCGCACCGCTACCTATATCTACGCATGCGCCGAATGGATAGAAGACGCTTTCCGCGGCAAGGAGCAACTGCTGGAGATCTACTCGCGGCTGCTCAATCCGACCTCGGTCGCATTGGCCAATCACATCGTCGATCTCGAAGCCGGCCTTCACGCCGACGAATACTTCGCCTGGAACTTCAACAGCGGAATGGCCGCCATCGACGGGGTGCTGTCGCACCTCCTGGGACGCGACGATATCCTGATCACCAGCCGTAACCTGTACGGCGGTACTCATCAGCTCATCCACCACTGGTTCGCGAAATCCGCAAACCTGGAGATTGCCGTCGAAGCGTTCGACGGCTACACCGTAGCCGATTTCCTGCAGGCTTGGGAGCGGGCTACCGTCGAACATGCCGACCGGATGTCGGCCGGCCGGCGCGCCTACGTCTACCTCGAATCGCCTTGCAACCCGCATGGCTATGTCTTGGACGTTCCGGCCATCTGCAGCGAAGCTCACCGGCTCGGACTGCGCGTCATACTCGACGCCACCGTCGGGACGCCTTTTCTTTACGCTCCGCTGCAGCGGAAAGATCCCAGCGAGCGGCCGGATTTCGTCATTCACAGCTATACCAAAGATCTTTCCGGCAATGGCTCGGTCATCGCCGGCGTCGTCATCGGCCGCAACGAGGACATGTTCGTTCCCAAGGGAGAATCAATGCGCGGCGTCCAGTGGAACGAGACCCTGTTTTGGAACGTATACTACGTCAAGGGTGCGTTTCTCAACGCCGACGCCGCTTTCGACGTGCTCCAGGGACTCCGCACGCTGGACGTGCGCATGCTCAAGAAATGCATCAATACGCAGATACTCGCGCGGTTCCTGGCCGCCCATCCGAATATCAGCGTCCATTGCAACGCGCTGCCCGGCGATCCCAACCGCGAGATCATGAAGAAAACCCTGGCACTGGGATTGCCCGCACCGCTGTTCACTCTGGACATGGGCGATTTGCCGCGGGAGGCGTTCCAGCGCTTCTTCGACAATCTTTCACCGACTTTCGGCCATATGATCAGCCTCGGCCAGAGCAATACGATCGTGGCCTGCCCCGCCTTGACCACCCACTCGGAGCTGGATGAAATCGCCCTGCGCGAAGCCGGCATCTCGCCGACCACCATACGCATTGCCGTCGGCGACGAGGATCCGCTCGACCTGATCCTGCACCTGGTCGGCGCCGCCCGCCTGGCCATCGATCCGGTCGTACCTGATTTCTCCCGCGGCTTCGGACCTCTTTCGGCAGCGCGGGACTTGGTGCGAACCATCTATCTGGAATCGCACCGAAGATACGTCGAGACGAAAATCGCCGAAAGCTCCGATTGACCTATAATCCCAAGGGATTCACCATTCGACGTGAGGGCCCAAATCACATGAAAAAGCGGCTGGGTATGATGTGCTTGGTTTCCGGACTGACGGGATGCGCCCACTCGCTGTCGGAGCCGACCGCGCGGTCGATTTATTTACCCAGCGGCGATCCGGCGTATCAGATCACCTGCGAAGAACGGGGCCTCGCGAGAGACGGTTGCTACCGGAAGGCCGGCGAAATCTGCGGGACGCGTGGATATGACGAGATCGCCCTGAGCGACGAGCGGCAGATGAATGAAATTTTCGATATGGTCACCGGAGCGATTCGACAGGGAAAAACCGCGCCGGTCATCGAGAAAACCATCGTGATCCGGTGCAAACGCCCATCGCTCGGAAATCGCTTGTAGCGAATCCGGCGATCGGCTTCGTGAGAGCGGGCTTTAAGCGCATTTTCATCTCGCTCGTACGGCAAAGTATTGCCGACCGCTGCACGCTCGTTCCCCCTATCGATTCGCCCCTTGATCCCCGCCGCGTTGTCGAAGCAGCCGGCGCGACGCCGGTTCCTCCGGCTTGGCGTGGATCACTCGTTCAACCTGCGGCGGTGGACTTTGATCGGCTTTCTTTGCATAGGCCAGGGACTCCTGCCGGCTGCGGACGAGATAACCCGCGACCGCGCCGCCGGCGGCGGCGAAGGTCAGCAAACCCACCGTGACCAGTTCGATGGCCAGGAGGACGGCTCCGATACTCATAAGAGCGAACAGCCCCAGGCCCAGCTTGATATTGGCCCTGCGATGGGCACGGCTGACTTCGCGGATCAGCCGTTGGTGGGTTTCCTCCAGCGTCGCCCGCTTGTCGGTTTCGGCGGCGATCAGGAGATTCTCCCGCTCTCGCGCAAAACTATTTTGAGCCTCGGCCAAAGCGTCTTTCTTCAAGTGATTGGCAATGGACCCGAACCAGACGGCGATCAGCAGCGTGATGATGAACGCGAGAACGCCCAGCGGAACCCAGTCCGCCTCGCCGGAACCGCCCCTCGCCGCCATCACCACCCCGACCGTGGCCGCCTCCACGACGAGGATTCCGGGCAAAAATCTGAACATGGACATCGCGATGACACCTTGGGAGTTGAATCGGCTCAAGCCTTGGCTTGGAGTCCGGTACCAGTAAAAGCGTTCCTCGATCGAGCTCCGGCAAAACCATCCCGACGCCGTCGCCCTGATAAGTAGGCAAATCGTGGCTGAATTTGCCGACGAGGTCCAGCCGTCAGTAATTGTCCTTATTGCCAGGGAACCCAAGAAGGAGAATCCTTTACATTCGCCATCGAAGCTGTCCCATTAGAACAACAGAGGCCTAACAATGGCGCCCCCCAGAGTCTTGGCCATGGTCTTGGCCGGCGGCGCGGGCAACCGCCTTCTCCCCCTCACCGCGGAACGGTCCAAACCGGCGGTTCCATTCGGCGGACGGTATCGTATCGTGGATTTCGTGCTGAGCAATCTGGTCAACTCCGAAATCCATTCGATCTACCTATTAGTCCAATACAAGTCCCAATCCTTGATCGAGCACGTGCGCAGGGCCTGGTCGATATCCCATCTGATTGCGGGCCATTTCGTCACCGTCGTGCCTCCCCAGATGCGCGATGGCCCGGACTGGTTCCAAAGCACCGCCGACGCGGTCCACCAGAATCTGGGACTGATCGATCACCACTCTCCCGACGTAGTGGCGGTTTTCGGCTCAGATCACGTATATCGCATGGACATCAATCAAATGGTTCGGTTTCATCTGGAACGAAATGCCGATGTCACCGTGGCCGCCCTACCCATGCCGCTGGAGCAATGCTCGGCTTTCGGCATCATCCGCCCCGGCCCGGACGGCCGCGTGGCGGAATTCCGGGAAAAACCGGCCAGGCCCGAACCCATGCCCGGCGATCCAGGTCGAGCGCTGGCATCCATGGGCAATTACATCTTCAGCACGGACGTTCTGATCGACACGCTTGAAGCCATGCGGCCGTGCAGCGAGCAGGATTTCGGGCGGGATGTCCTGCCGCGTCTGCTCCGTACGCACCGGGTTTACGTCTACGATCTCGCCCTGAATCGCGTCCCCGGCATCAAACCCTACGAAGACCAGCCCTATTGGCGCGACGTCGGCACGATCGACGCGTATTTCGCGGCCCACATGGACATGCTGGGCGAGGAACCGCGCTTTGAAATTTTCAATCCGAACTGGCCGATCTATTCCGACAATTATCTGGGACCGGATACCCGGATCATCGACGGCGAAGTCCGCGACAGCGTTCTCGGTGCCGGCTCCATGATTCGAGGCGCGAGAATCAACCGCTCGGTGATCCGGCGCGAAGTGGTCATCGAACCGGACGCGGACATCGACGAGTGCATCATCATGGATTACACCGTCATCGGCCGTGGCGCGAAGCTGCGCCGGACCATCGTCGATCGCTACAATAACATTCCTCCCGGCTCCGCCATCGGCGAGGAACGACATCCCGGCAGAAACCAGGCAGCGGCATCCCCGCCGCCTATCACCATCGTACCGAAAGGCAAGCGGGGATCGGGTTTGGTCTATTGATCGGCTTGCCCTTTAACCCGACTCGTGAACGCGGGCAGGATTCATCCGGGCGTGCCCCGCCCTGGCGGCGGACGCAACCCGCCCAGGATATTTACGTACCCGATTTATAATCGGATTTTTCTAAAGAAGACGGTCCGGGATACGAAACCTGCCGCTCGCCGCTACCGGCATGGACCGAGCCGACAATGAACGGCCGCGATCCCCGCAGGCGCGGCAGACGGATACCGAACTCGCTGCCTTGCCCCCGCCCCTCGCTTAAAACCCAGATCTCGCCGCCATGCATCGCCACCAGGCGTTTGACCAGGCACAGGCCGATACCCAAGCCTCCTTCCGCACGGTCCAGGGTGCGGTCCACCTGATAGAACAGATCGAACAGACTGGATGCCTGCACGGGATCGATACCGCGCCCGGTATCGCGGACCCGAATCACGACATCGCTGTCGGATGATTCAAGGCTCAGACTGATCTGCCCGCCCTCGTCGGTGTACTTGGCGGCATTATTGAGCAAGTTCGACACCGCCTGCGCCAGGCGAACCAGGTCGCCCTCGACGTGCACCGGCTGCGGCGGGAGATGTATGGCGAATTGATGCCGGCGGGCATCGATCAGCGGCCGGCTGGTTTCTACCGCCCGCTGCACGATCTCCGCCAGCTCAAGGGGCTCTCTCTTGAGCTCGATTTTGCCCCGGCTGATACGGGAGACATCCAGGAGATCGTCCACCAGCCTGGTCAAATGTTCAACCTGGCGATCGATCACATCCCGCGTCCACTGGAGTTTGGAATCCATCGTCCCCAATCTCCGCATAATCTGAACGGCGTTGCTGATCGGAGCCAGCGGATTGCGGAGCTCGTGGGCGAGCATGGCCAGGAATTCGTCCTTGCGCCGGTCGGCCTCGCGCAGCCCCTCCTCGGCCTGTTTGCGCTCGGTGACGTCGAGCACGTGCGCCACGAATCCACGCACCCGCCCCGCCGCATCAAGATCCGGGGAGTAGGTGGCGTGACACCAGCGCATACCGCCTTCGGCGTAGGGTACGGAAATCTCGAACGCAACCCGCTCTCCGGCTAAAGCCCGCTCGGCATAAGGGGCGATGACCCGCCATGCGGAATCGCCGAGCACTTCCCGAACATGGCGTCCCCGAACCTGCTCGCTGCCGTGACCGAACCACCGTTCGTAGGCCCCGTTGACGCGACGGTACCGACAATCCGCATCGATGTAGGACATCAGCGCCGGCGCATTGTCCATGGTCACGCGCAGAAGGTCGCGCGCTTCTTCCGCTTCCCGTCGCGCCGCTTCCAGTTCGGCCGTACGTGCGGCCACCCGCTGCTCCAGCGACGCATTGGCTTCCCTCAGCGCCTGCTTGGCCCGGTTCATCTCGGTGATGTCGATGCCGACCTCCATGATCATCGAAGCCCCCTCATTGTCGGGGAAAGGAAAATCATGGATCTGGTAATCCTGTCCGTCCGGTGCGGTCCATTCCCAGTCGACCGGAGCACCGGACTTCAGCACTGTATAGGTCTCGCAGGTCTCGCACGGCGCGCAGCGGCCGAACAGGTATTCGTAGCAGCGCCGATTCCGGGCCTTGCCGTAGCGCTCTTCGAAAAAGCGGTTGGCAAAGACCACCCGGTAGTCCTGCGACAACAAGACCACGGAAACCGGAAGCGCTTGCAAAACATCGTTGAGCCGCTGCCGTTCCGCCTGTGTCGACGCGACGGCTCGGGCCAATTCCGCGGTCCTCAGCGCCACCTGCCGGCGTAATTGCCGGGTCCATAGTCCCAGCAGCGCCAACAGAACGGCAATAACCCCCGTACCCCATGCCACGTACTTGACCGGAAAGGTCGGAGTTTCGTAAATGCCGAGCCATTTTCCGTAAAGCCGGTCATACTCGCCGCTGGCCATGACGATAGCCAGGCCCTGGTCGAGCCGGTCGCGGAGTCGCGTATCGCCCTTGCGCACGGCGAAACAAAACTCGCGCCGGTAATCCTTGAGCGGCGGACCGGCTTCGATGATCGCGGAGAGACCGCTGGCCTCGACCAGCCTGTCGCCCTGCAGCCGCGGTCCCAGCACCGCATCATGCTGTCCGGAGGCCAGCAGGCGGAAACCGTCGGTGAGGCTGTCGACGAAGACCAGTTGATGGGTGAAACCGCGGCTGACGAGAGCATGGTGAGCGGCATCGGAACGCAGGACGATGATGCTTAGGGCGCGCGCCTGGCCGATGGAAGGAACCGGCGAGCGGCCCTTGCGAACGAAGAAACTGTCATAGCCGATGGTATGCGGCCGGGTGAATTCCACCTGACCTTCACGTTCGTCAAGATGCGCCGCCAGGGGCAGCGCGTCGAGTTCGCCGGACTTCAGCCCTTGCCAGATGGAATCCCATGGCCCGGTACGGAAGGTGACGCTAATGTCCATTACCTTGGCTACCGCAGCGAACAGCTCGACGGCAAATCCGGTCGGTTGTCCGGACTCATCAATTTCGGCATAGGGCGGAAAGCCGACCTCGGATCCGACGACCAGCGGACGATCCGACTCCGCTCGAGCCAGCCCCGCCCCGACCAGGCTGAACACGAGCAGCAGCCGCAGGCTCCACGATCCGAGCCTCTCTCGACACCGCTCCGCGCGGCTCCGCTGGAAACCCTTAGCCCGAAGGACTCGGACACGAGCCGCACGGATGGGCCGAATAACTTGTCGTAAGTCTATTCGAAAGGGCGCAGCAATGCACATGATGATTCCTTGCAAAGCGTGAGCAGGCGCAGTGTCGTGTCTCACAAATCGCGGTGCCGGTTGCGCGATGTCAGCGGCCGTGCCACTCCACGATTGCAGATCGTATGTTTGATATATGCCAAACGGCATTCACCATAGAGCGATTGCCTTCCTCTAAGTTCAAAGCTCGTTCGCGATTCGTTCCGCCACGCCTACAAACATACGGCATAGTGTCCGGAGTCCGTGAAACGATATAGGAACCGTCGCCGGAGCACCGGCAGCCATACTGCCTGGAAGACGGCTATACGGCAAGGTTCAATCGCGCTCGGCAAATAATTGAAACAAAAACGAATCGTCCAATACAAAGCGTGTCTAAAGCTTTACCACTTTTCTCCGATCGGCGGACCCGGCCGCCCTGCTTCGCGTCGTGCCGGATCGGTATTTCCGTGCGGGAGCCGCGCGCTACTCCGCACGTGCGTACTCAGGACCGCTCGAACCGCGGCTGTTTTTCACTCACGAACAGGGAAGGATCATCATGACGAACGATTACGGAAAAAAGATGCGTCCGGCACTACTGCTCAACGGAGCCGTCATGGCTGTAACCGCCGTTTTGCAGTCGCCCGCGATATCGGCTAGGACTCTCGGCCTGGTGGCGGATAACAGCGAATCCGCGGTAACGGTGTTCGATGCCGACACCGATTCCGTGCTCGGTTCCGTGCCCATACCGCCGGGTTCCATCGGTGACGTGCTGATAAGCCCGGATCAACGACACGGTTTCGTGACAAATTTCAATGGCGAGGTTTTCGTCATCGACCTGACCGCTTCCCCCCCCCGACTTTCCGACGGCAAGAATCCGATTCCCATCGCCAACAACGGCGAGGATCTTTCGATCAGTCCCGACGGAAAATATCTGGTGATAGCCGACGGCAGCGATCCGCAACCGATCTCGGTCATAGACATCGCCGCGCGAAGCGAGATCCATACCTTTTCCCGGGATTCGGACACCAACTCCGTGGATGTCTGCAGCGACGGTTCGGTGCTGGTCACGTCGTCCGCCGAAGGGACGGTGCGCCGGCTCACGATCGATAGTCGTGGCGCCCTGGAGGACACCGGCGACGTGCTGTCTCTCGACGACGAACCGAACAATGTGTTCTGTGCCCCGGACGCCAAATCCGGCCTTGTCGTCACCACCTTATCCGGAAGCATGACGTCGTTTACGGTGCCTGGACTGGAACGGGTCGACACACGGACCTTGTCCGGGAATTTCGGAATTTCGGGCCTGGTCGACAGCGCCGGAGATCGCGTGTATGTCAGGAGCAGCTACGAAGGCTTCGTGGACGCCTTTTCATATGACGGATCTACCGCTGCCCTGGACGACGCCCCGGCCTTGTCGATCCCGATTTCGGTCACTTTCGGATTCTTCGGAATCGATCAAATGGCGCTGTATCCCGGCAAGGACAAGCTGTACGTCCCGGAATATTTTGCCAATGCCCTGAGCGTTTACGACGCCAAGACCGGCGCCTTGCTGACTTCGATCACCGATCAGCGTATCGTGCAGCCAACCGGCGTAGCGCTCGCCGCGGTCACGGATCCGTGTGCCGGGCCCCCGCCGGAGGGCGCGATCGTGGGCACGGACGGCCCCGATGTTTTGCGCGGAACGCAGGATAACGACGTCATCTTCGGACTCGGCGGCAACGATGTGATAGACGGCGGCGGCGGGGATGATCTGATTTGCGGAGGCCCCGGCAACGATGCGATCAAGGGAGGCCCGGGAGACGACACCATCGGCGGCGGTACCGGCGACGACGTGCTCGCCGGCGACGCCGGCAACGACAAGCTCTCGGGCGACGACGGCGATGAAACGATTTCCGGCGGCGACGGCGACGATATCATCGATGGCGGCGCCGGCCGGGATAGGGCCGACGGCGGTTCGGGCAAGGACATCGTCAACGGCGGCGACCAGGACGATTGGCTGAACGTTGCGGATGGCACGGGCGGCAACGATACCGTCGATGGCGGCGCCCACGTGGACGGCGATCTCTGCTTGTACGATCCGGGCGATACCGTCCTGAACTGCAATCCCTGACACCGCGGCACGTCGGAAAAACGCCGCTTCGGCACCTTCAGGCCGAGGCGGCGTTAATATCGTCCAGCGCCTGCAGCAACCGATCGATCTCCTCGTCGGTGTTGTAGGCCAATAGTCCGATTCGCAACAAGCCTCCTTTCGACTCCACGCCCAATCGCTCGGTGAGTCCCAGCGCGTAGAAGTTGCCGTGCCAGGTGAAAATCCCGCGATCACCCAATTGCTCGGCAACCGCGTAAGGTGTCCGGCCGGCTAGGGTTAGCCCGACGGTCGGGGTGCGCCGGTCGAAGCGAGCACTATCCGTTATGCCGTACAGCGTCACGCCGGGTATCCGCGACAGGCCCTGAATCAATCGTTCGCTCAGGTGGCGCTCGTATCGGCGGCTCGCCTCCATCGCCGCGACCAGGGCTTTGCGGCGGTTCTCCACGGACGCAGAGACGCGCCGGCCCAGTTCCTCCAGATAATCGATCGTCGCTATCAGTCCAGCCAGTCCCTCGTGATTCAAGGTCCCGGTCTCCCAGCGAAAAGGCACTTCGTCCGCGGCAGGCTGCACTTTGTACGGTTGCAGGCGGGCGAGATGTTCGCGCTTGCCGAACAGGACGCCGACGTGCGGACCGAAAAACTTGTAGGCAGAGCACGCCAGAAAATCGCAATCGAGGGCGCGTACGTCGATCGGGCCGTGGGGCGCGTAGTGAACCGCATCGACGAAAACCAGAGCGCCCACCGCATGGGCCAGGCGCACGACCTTGGCGACGTCGTTGATCGTGCCGACGGCATTGCAGGCATATCCGATCGCGACCACACGGGTGCGATCGCTCAACTGCCGTTCCAGATCGCTGATATCGAGCGTGCAATCTTCCACGTGGAAATCGACAACGCGGACCACCGCCCCGACTTCTTCCAGCGCATGCCAGGGAGAAACATTGGCGTAATGATCGAGCCGCGTCACGACGATTTCATCGCCCGGCTTCAAGCTGCGCCCCATGGCTCGGCTGAACGCGAAGGCGAGCGTGGTCATGTTCGCGCCGAAGATCACTTCATCGTGCTCACAGCCCAGAAAATCCGCGACCGCGCCGCGAGCCGAGGCGATCAGCTCGTCGGTCCGCCGACTCGTGGCGAAAGCGCCGTGTGCATTGGCGTTCGACGTTACCAGGTAGCGGCTCATCGCATCGATCACCGATTCGGGCACCTGGGTGCCTCCCGGCCCGTCGAAGAAAACCGGGCGATAGCCGCCCAGGTCCTGGGAGAGTGCCGGAAACTGGGAGCGTATCCAATCGATATCAAAAGACGCCATGGTGGACTCCTCTGTGATACGGCCGGTCGCTTCATCGGACCGGAATCGAGCGCCGAGCGGCTTCCCGTCGATGTGATGAGTCGGCACCGGAGAGGTTAACACAAAGGATGGCGGCGCAGGACGAGAGGCTTGTTTCACTCCGGTTTCGACGAAGCCCGTGACCGGCTTCCCGAAAATGCAACGGCCGACCTCCGGTCGGATTCCCGTTTGCTTGCCCAGTCGCCGCGTTGATGGAACACTTAGCCGATCTTTGGCCCATCAACCAGTCCGACCCTATGACATCCGTTATCTCTGAAAAAAAAGACTCGCTTCGTTCGCGCCTGGCGCAAGAGCCGCAAGCCCTGCAATTCGGAACCAGCGGGCGCCGTGGCCTGCTGGTCCATCTCAGCCAGCTGGAAGTATTCATCAATGCCCTGGCGGAACTCGAGTACCTGCAATCGCTGCCTCTTTCCGAAGGCGGCATCGTGCGCGGCGAGGAGTTCTTTTTCGCTTATGATCTCAGGCCCAGTTCCAGCCGGTTCGTCGACGGGGAACCCCGGCGCGGCGAACTCGCCCAGGCCATCGAATGCGCCATACGCACCGCCGGCATGAGGCCGGTCAATCTAGGCTGTATCCCGACTCCCGCACTGACCTACTATGCCGTGTCGCACGGCAAGGGCAGCATCATGGTTACGGGCAGCCATATCCCGTTTGACCGCAACGGCTACAAGACCAACACCTCGCGCGGGGAACTGCTGAAACAGCACGAGCAGCCCATTAACGA
The DNA here is from genome assembly GCF_003584645.1 of Methylocaldum marinum. Taxonomy (GTDB): domain Bacteria; phylum Pseudomonadota; class Gammaproteobacteria; order Methylococcales; family Methylococcaceae; genus Methylocaldum; species Methylocaldum marinum. The sequence continues at coordinate 5,237,034 of NZ_AP017928.1, read as the reverse complement.
GAAGGTCCGCGATGCGCGGGAAAGCCTTTACAGCCAATCTTTTGCGGATTCCCTGTTCGACGCGCAGGGGCTGTTCAAGGCGGGCCATCTCGAACTCTCGACCGAAAGCGGCGAGGCCGCCACGGCTTATATCAAGCGCTACACGGATTTCTTCGGCAGCCAGCCTCTTCATGGAATGCACCTTCTGGTCTATCAGCATTCCGCCGTCGGACGGGACCTCTTGGTCGAAATACTGCGCAGGCTCGGTGCCGAAGTGATCACCGCCGGCCGCAGCGAAACCTTCGTCCCGATCGATACCGAGAACATCGACGCGGCGCAGCTGGCAGCCGTGCAGGCGCTGTTCGACGACGCCGCGGCAAGTCACGGGCCGATCGATGCCGTGGTCTCCACCGACGGCGATAGCGATCGGCCGCTGATCCTCGGCGTGGATGCCGAAACCTCCGCCCTGCGCTTTTTCGGCGGCGATCTGGTGGGAATGATCACGGCGGAATACCTCGGTGCGGATGCTGCCGTCGTGCCCATCAGTTGCAACGACGGCATTGACCTCGGCAAGCTCAGGCACATCACCGAACCCAAAACGCGCATCGGCTCGCCGTTCGTCATTGCCGGCATGGAAACCGCGCGTGCCCGCGGCAAGCGGGCGGTCTGCGGCTGGGAGGCCAACGGCGGATTTCTCACCGGCTCCGACATTTCGAAAAACGGCAGGATTCTCAAGGCCTTGCCCACGCGCGACGCGGTCCTGCCCATCGTCGCCGTGCTTAGTTCGAGCCGGGAAAAGGGCGTCGGTCTGGCCGAGCTATTTGCGTCGCTTCCCAAACGCTACAGCCGGGCCGCGCTGCTCAAGCAGTTTCCAAGGCCGGTCGGTCTCGAAATCGTCCGGCGGTTCTCGCCTTCGGATCCGGCGATCGGCGAGGTGCGGTTCTCGTCCCAAGGAGCCTCGCTGCTGAACGCCGAGGGCCGGGAAGTTCAAGCCGCGGATGCGGAGATTCAAGCGCTCGAAACGATTCGGCAGAAACTGGCGGGATTCTTCACGGCGGATCTCGGCTTCGGATCCATTACCGGCCTTAACTTCGTCGATGGCGTACGTATCCGCTTCAGCAACGATGACGTCGCCCACCTACGGCCTTCGGGAAATGCCGACGAACTGCGGATTTACGCGGTCTCGAACAGCCAGGCGCGAGCCGACGCCATCGCCGCCATGGCGGTGGCCGAACCCGACGGCATTTTGCGCCGTTTGGAGCAATCGGCCGGGGTTGCTGAAAGGCCTTAGCCTATTTCAAAATTTGTGATGTAGATCACAGAATTTGGAAATTACGCCCCCCCGAAATTTCCGACGTAAATCCTTGGTATACACTTCATTAACGAAGGCTGACAGATGCCCTTGTTCCTGCGGCAAGGCCTACCTAAGGCCAAGCAGCCGCGATTTAGATAAATGCACGTTGACCGGAGTAGTTCATGTCAAATGACTTTGACAAATTAACTCGCTATGCCAAATCGTTTAGTGGACTGACGCCCGAACGAGAAGCCTTGCTTGTCGAAGTGGGTACGCAGATCAAACCGAAACTGGCGGGAATCACCGAAGATTTCTATCAGCAATTGCTGAGCATTCCGGAAGCTTCAGCTTTTCTCGAGGGACGGGTCGAATCATTGAAAAAAACGCATACCCGATGGATGGAAGGATTGTTTACCGGACCTTTCGATAAAAACTATACCGAACAGATGTACAAAGTGGGCGATGTGCACGTCAAAGTCAGACTACCCGTCGAGTTCATGGCCGGGGCGATGACCTTGATCAACAATCGCCTGATCGCGCTCATCGTCGAAACCTATGGAGACGACAACCGACACTGCGCCGAAATACTGGCGGCGGTCAGTGCCGTAACCGGCATGACCCTGTTGGTGATGCAGCAATCGTATCAGGCGGCGAGCCTCGCGGAAGAACTGGAAAAATTCCTCAAGATTTCCGGTATGAGCCGCGCACTGTTTACCAACTTGGCTACCGCTTACAAGGACAAATAGGAGATTTAGATGCGTTCAGAAATGCTCGTTTCCATACTTTCGGAGTTGAACGGCGCTTCCGCCGATATCGAAGCGACCGGCGTCGTTTCGACCGATGGTCTGATGATTGCCGCCGTATTGCCCGCGACCCTGGATGAAGATCGAGTCGGCGCCATGAGTGCCGCAATGCTATCGCTGGGCGATCGCACTGCACAGGAATTGGCCCGCGGGGAATTGGAGCAAGTCCTGATTAAAGGAAAAGCCGGCTATGTGCTGATGACATACGCCGGTAAGGAAGCGGTCTTGACGGTATTGGCCAAGCCTAATGCCAAATTGGGCTTGATTTTCCTGGATGTCAAACGCGCGGCCAGCAATATCGCGCAATTGCTCTAAGGACATGCAGGCTTGAGTACAAAGTGGGCCGACGCGAATCTCTGAGATATCGGATAAGACAAACCCGATAAAGGCACTTCAGAAGCATCCGGCTTCCGATAAAAATCACAATAACTTCTATACAACGTCCCGGTGGAGCACAGTACCGACTCTGTCTCCACCGAAAACCCCGACCGGATCAACGCCTTCTTGGCGATACTCGCTCGACAAAAGCAAACCTCTCCCCGCTTCGGGCTATTCTCGAATATATCCCCGAACGGCGAATGCGGTGGACGAGAAACCGCTCCGTTTCCCACAGCCTTCGACTCAAGAATCCTTTCCGCAGCGAGATCGTGTTTCCGATCTAGCCGACAGCTTGACGGACGTGCCCATGCCCCATGGGCATCTCCCGTCCATCCGAATAATCAACCATCGTTATCGGAATAATCCATAAGCAAGCTTGGAGACGTCAAAACAAACACATCTCTGTGGCCCCTGCTCTTCCCTACAGGTTGAACCGGACTGGTATAGTGGAAGAATTTCCGGTCGTTGATCAACAGCAGTTCGCCGGAGCAAAGGATTTTGTTGAAGACGGGACTGCCCTCCTTGTTTTTGTAAAGATGCGTTTCTCCACCCTGAATATTTCTTCGACTAATGGAATAAATGCACACGAAATCGGCGCCATCGCTATGTATACCTTCCGGAGCCGGATTTCCGAAGTTATCCGGAGTACACGTAGTTCGGATCTGGTGGACGCCTATTTCGGCACCACTATCGAGACTGCAAAAATCTCTGAATATGGATAACAGAGTCTGGAACATCCCGAAATTGACGAGCTCGTCTTCGAGCTCATGAAACTCTCGCTTGATACCGCCGACCAGGGGATTATATTCCTTGGGCTGGAAGAGATAGCCGCGCGGCATTTTAACGATGGCGTCCTCAGTGACTTTAAACCGCGAAAGCCGTCGAAGGCGATAATCACCCTTGATATAAGGGTCGACGGGTAGATTGCCGAAGAAGGGTTCAAAAGCTTCCGGATCCATCGTGCTTTCCGCCCGCATGACGAATAGAAAGCCGAATTCGAATCCGGTCGATCCAAATACTTTTTGCATAGGGCACGCTCTCCCTAAAAAGGCGGCCTCCCAGTATTCTTTTAACGCCTGATGACGGCTTTGCCGCCAAAAGCAGCTCGAAGCACCGGCGAATCGATTAGTATGGCAAAGCCTATGATGTTCCGATACCGGTAGGCACGGCCGAACTGGAGATACCTCCGCCAAAAATCGTCGCCATAAGCTTACATACTCGGGTGGCGACATCCGAGGATAGACTTAAGGAAGCTCTGATTAAGTCTCCAATTCTGAGAAACGACCTGTGCAACTGATCGATCCAACAGGCCCTCACCTCATCCTTTCCCAGGAAGAGAGTGTTTATTCAGAACTTCCTTAACGGCGGAAGTTACGTAATTTGACTCATATACTCGACTGAAGTTTCCGATTGCTAATAGCGGCATCGAAGATATACCCTTAGCATCCGGAATGATTCAGAGTCCACACTGTCGCGGCACACGGTAACGGCGTGTGTCTTCGCCTCGGTCCTGATATGCAGGATGACCATCCAGGTCGTGACGACACTGCTGTCCAGCACGGCTCCGGATTGGGGTCCGGAAGCCAGGACCAGTTCGCATTCGCCTCCCGGTTTGAGAGTCAATTCCTGTACGGACGGATTCAAGAAATATTCCCGGCGGCACCACCACCAACTGAGCACTACGGAACCGAGCATCGCGAGCTTCAACCAGGCCGGCAATGGGTTGGCCAGCGAAGCGAATCCGGCCAGCGCGTGGACAACCGTCACACCGACGGCCAGGCCGCGTGACGGATTAGGGAGAAGACGGAGAGGCGGAACGGATTTTGAGGACAAGCTCGGCCAGCGATGAATCTACGGGCGTGCAGTCGGCGTAAAAATACCGCCAGAGCCTCTCGTCCGGCTCGTCCAGCAGCCGGATGAAGGTCGACTTTTCGGTTTCCGGCGCGTGCTCATAGGTGTGGTCCAGGTATCGCTGCAGCAGCAGATCGAGTTCCCGCATGCCACGCCGACAGCGCCACCGGAGCTGGGCATGTTTCATCGGTCAGCGCTGCCGCTCGATCAGGAGCTTCTTGATTTCGGCGATAGCCTTGGCCGGATTCAAAGATTTCGGACACACCGCCGTACAGTTCATGATGGTGTGGCAACGGTAAAGCTTGAACGGGTCTTCCAGTTCGTCAAGGCGCTCTCCGGTATTCTCGTCCCGGCTGTCCACGATCCAGCGATAGGCTTGCAGCAGAACCGCAGGCCCGAGATAGCGTTCGCTATTCCACCAGTAGCTGGGACAGGCGGTCGAACAGCATGCGCACAAGATGCACTCGTAATAGCCCGTAAGCCGGTTTCGCTCCTCCCTGCTCTGGAGCCGCTCCCGGTCGGCCGGTGGCGGCGTTTGCGTCTGAATCCACGGGCGAATCGAAGCGTATTGGGCGAAAAAATGGGTTTGATCGGGCACCAGGTCCTTGATCACCGGTTGATGCGGCAGAGGATAGATCTTTACGACCTCGCGGCAATCCGCAATCGCCATGGTGCAGGCCAGCGTGTTCTGGCCGTCGATGTTCATGGCGCACGAGCCGCACACGCCTTCGCGGCAGGAACGGCGGAACGCCAGCGTACTGTCGATCTCGTTCTTGATCTTGATGATGGCATCCAGCACCATGGGTCCGCAGCGGTCCAGATCGATTTCGAATACGTCGAGACGCGGATTCTCGCCGGACTCCGGATCAAAGCGGTATATTTCGAAGCGCCTGACATTGGTCGCGCCCTCGGGCGCCGGATACAGTTTGCCGGGCTTGACGACAGAGTTCTTGGGTAGTGAAAAAAGCGCCATAGCCTTTACTCTAGTACACTCTTTTTTGCGGTTGAATGACTTCGACCTCGTCGGTCAAAGTGTATAGGTGCACCGGACGATACTCGATACGGACGTCGTTGCGCTCACCCAGCCACAGCAAGGAGTGTTTCAGCCAGCTCGCGTCATCCCGCTCGGAAAAGTCCTCGCGGGTATGTGCTCCGCGGCTTTCCAGCCGGTTGAGGGCTCCGGCGATGGTCACCATGGCTTGGCCGAGCAGATTCTCGAGCTCCAGCGTCTCGACCAGATCGGTATTCCAGATGAGCGAACGGTCGGAAACGTGCACATCCTGAAACGAGTCCATGACATCTTTCAGCTGGTTCACCCCTTTCTGCAGCACTTCTCCGGTCCGGAATACGCCGGCATGGTTCTGCATGCACCTCTGCATGGCCAGACGTATGTCCGCGGTTTTTCGCGAGCCCTTGGCATGGCGCAACCGGTCGAAACGGGACAAGGCCGGTTCACAGGCATCCGGCGGCAAGGGCTTGTGCAGCTGCTTGGGCCGGATCAGCTCGGCACAACGCAAAGCCGCTGCACGTCCGAACACCACTAAATCGAGCAGAGAGTTGGACCCGAGCCGGTTCGATCCGTGCACGGACACGCAGGCCGCTTCGCCGATCGCCATCAAGCCGGGCACCGGCGTCTCGGGATTGCCGTCCTTGAGGGTGACCACCTCGCACTTATAGTTGGTGGGAATGCCACCCATGTTGTAATGGACGGTCGGAATCACCGGGATCGGCGTCTTGGTGACATCCACCCCGGCGAAAATCATGACGGTGTGACTGATGCCGGGTAGCCTTTCTTCGATCACCGCGGGATCCACATATTCCAGATGCAGGTAGATGTGATCCCGGTCCGGCCCGACGCCCCGCCCTTCCAGGATTTCCCGGGTCATGGCGCGGCTCACCACGTCGCGGGAGGCCAGGTCCCTGGCGTGGGGCGCATAACGTTCCATGAAACGCTCGCCTTCGGAATTGGTGAGATAACCGCCCTCGCCTCTCACCCCCTCCGTGACCAGGCAGCCGGCGCCGTAAATTCCGGTGGGATGGAACTGTACGAACTCCATGTCCTGAAGCGGCAATCCGGCGCGCAGGACCATGCCGTTGCCGTCGCCCGTCGTCGTGTGCGAGGACGTGCAGGAGAAATAACAGCGGCCGTAGCCGCCGGTCGCCAGGATGGTCATATGGGAACGGAACAGGTGCAGCGTTCCGTCGTCCAGGCGCCAGGCGAGCACCCCGCGGCATTCGCCTTCGTCCATGATGAGGTCCAGGGTGAAGTACTCGGTGAAGAACTCCACCTCGTGCTTGAGCGACTGCTGATAAAGCGTATGGAGGATGGCATGGCCGGTGAAATCGGCCGCCGCGCAGGTGCGCTGGGCGGAGCCCTTGCCGAAATGGGTGGTCATGCCGCCGAACGCGCGCTGGTAAATCTTGCCGCTCTCGGTACGCGAAAAAGGAACGCCGTAATGTTCCAGCTCGATAACGGCGGGAATCGCCTCGCGGCACATGTATTCGATCGCGTCCTGATCGCCCAGCCAGTCGGAGCCCTTGACCGTGTCGTACATATGCCAGCGCCAATCGTCCTCGCCCATGTTGCCCAGCGCGGCGCTGATGCCGCCCTGTGCCGCCACGGTATGGCTTCTTGTCGGAAAAACCTTGGTAAGGCAAGCCGTTTTCAGGCCTTTCTCCCCCAGCCCCAGCGCTGCGCGCAAACCTGCGCCGCCGGCTCCGACGACTACGGCATCGTAAGTGTGCCGAATGATCTCGTAGGCCTTGGTCATGCTACCCCATGAAGATGATGCGCAGCGTGGCATACACCGACGCCAGCGCCAGAAAGGAAAAAACCAGCTTCATGCCCAGAATGCTGAGCATCTTCAGCCACTCGGTATGAATGTAGTCCTCCATCACCACCTGCAGTCCCAGCATGGCGTGATAGAACACCAGGATGACGAAAGACAACATAAAAATACTGTTCCAAGGCGTCCCTATCCATCGGACGACTTGCTCGTAATCCGCGTGGGGCAGCGACACGACTGCCGGCGCGAGCCAAAAGACCAGGGGAATCAGCGCGATCGAGGTCACCCGCTGGCGCCACCATTCATGAGTTCCCTGTTTGGCCGAGCCCAGTCCACGGGCACGGGCCAGCGGTGATTGATAGTTCATAGGCCCTCAAGCCATCGTGTTTATGTGAGTACGAATAAACCCAGCGTCAGCAAAACCGCACCGACCAGCTCCATATACGCATACCGATCCAGGCTTTCCCGGTCGAAACCATGCCCGGTATCCCAGATCAGATGCCTGAGGCCGTGGGCAAGGTGAAAGAACAGGGAAAAAAGCCAGGCCCAAAGCAATAAGGTGCCCGGCACCGAACGGAGAATGGCTTGAACCCAGACGAACTGAGCTTCTCCCTCGGCTACCGCCATCAGGCATATTGCCCAGAAAACCAGACCGACACTCAGCAGTACTCCGGTCATCCGATGGGTGATCGACAAGACCGCGGTCAGAGGCAGCCGGTAAACCTGAAGATGGGGCGACAGTGGACGTTCGCTCATATGATGTCGAAACCGTTAAGGAATTGGCAAAGGCTGCGACGGCAGCCGCGCGAGCGCGACTCGGCGCCCGTTGCAGCGCCGGCACGCATGAACATCAAAAATCGATACACCGTCCATCCTTCTCCCAATCGCCGTAGCGGGTCGGCTCCGGACGCTCAGCTTCCTTGCGCGGTGCATTTTGCGGTTCGGATTTTCTCGCCGGGTCCTTCTCGAGTTCCCGATCGCCGCATGAAGGCTTGAGCTCCTCGGTCATGATGCAACTCCTCCGAAAGCAGATTTAGGGATTTTATACCCTGGCGCGAAATGGATCACAAGCCGTTTACGACACTCATCGTAAACGGATGTTCAAAAATATTATCAGGAGGAATCTTTCGCGGGTGGCTTTGTCGAACTTTTACAAACTGTTGACCACGTGGAAATTCATACCGTCGACAAAATGTACCCATGCGGTCAATACGTATATGTACTCAATTTAACGAGCCGCCAGGCCGTTTATTTCGGTGCAGCGGCAAATATCTCGGAGAAAAACCATGAATTGGGATCAGGTAAAAGGAAACTGGAAGCAGGTCAAAGGCACTATTAAAGCCCAGTGGGGTCGATTGACCGATGACGAGCTCGACGAGATTAATGGCGAAAGAGAAAAACTCATAGGCAAGATTCAGGAAAGATACGGAATAGCGCGTGAAGAAGCCGAAAAGCAAGTAGAAAGCATGAAGATGTAGATCGAATATGCTGTCCGGCTGACGGCTATTTCTTTTTCCATGCGCTTCTGACTTCGCGAATGGATTATGTGCCGTTAGCCGGTCAGGATATGAGTGGATCGGAACGGTCGGGGCGTCCTTTATTCTTTTAGCCGCCGGATTCATTACCGACATCTTCAGCATAGAGCACGATTGCCTCAATACCTTATGTAACCCTCTTAAGGTTCTTATACCCTATAGCCACAAGGAGATTGTCATGGAAAAAGCAGTATTTTGCATTGCCAGGACCAGAGATCAGGCTGAATTGATCATCGACCGCCTGAGATCCGCAGGTTTTTCGAACAACGATATTTCCGTTCTTTTCCCCGATAAATCGACCACTAAAGATTTTGCTCACGAGCAGCACACCAAGGCGCCGGAGGGGGCCACTACCGGAGGTGTCACGGGCATGGGCGTGGGCGCCATACTGGGATGGCTGGCCGGGCTCGGCACTTTAGCCATACCGGGCGTCGGACCGTTCGTAGCCGCTGGTCCCATCATGAGCGCACTCAGTGGAGCCGCCATCGGCGGCGCGACCGGCGGTCTGGTGGGAGCACTGGTCGGCATGGGCATCCCCGAGTACGAGGCAAAACGTTACGAGGGGAAGATCAAGAACGGAAATATTTTGATTTCCGTGCACACCGACGACAGTCAGGAACGCTCCAAAGTCAAAGAAATCTTCGAACGGGCCAATGCGGAAGACATCGCCGTAACCGGCGAAGCCAGCGTCACCTAAACGTCCGACACTCACTCCACGAAGCAGACATCGGGAGACGTTTATGCCATGGGACGAGTCCAAACTTAATACCTTATTGCGCGACGAGATTTCCGCCGTAGAAACCTATCAACAGGCTTTGGACAAACTGCGCTCGGAGCCGGAAATCGCCGAGACCGCGCAAATTTCCTCGATTTGCGAAGATCATCGGGACTCCGCCAACAAGCTCAGGGAGCGGATCATCCGGAACGGAGGCAAGCCCACGGAAGATTCCGGAGCCTGGGGAACCTGGTCGAAGATGGTCATGGGCGGCGCTAAATTGATAGGCGATAAGGCCGCGCTCACCGCCCTGCGCCAAGGCGAAGAGAACGGAATTCAGGATTACCAGGACGCTTTGCAGGAGACGGATCTTCCCGCCGATGTTCGAAACTTGATTCAAACCACGCTGCTGCCGAGACAGCAGCAGCATCTCAATGTTTTGAACAGGCTCATCGAGTCCCCCTGAGTTCGGTCCGGCGCGGCCACGGAGAGCGCATCGAGGTCGAACCCCGTCGCACTCCGTACACCGCGCCGCATTTATATCGACGGTGGTGGGTTTAAGTAGTTTATATACTACAATGTACAATTATTTCTTAGCTTAAGCATTGACTGGACCAATGGCCTATCAAACGATTCCGTGCAAATACTGTAAAAGTTCCGATGTGGTGCGCTATGGTACACAGAGTGGTTACCCCCGCTTTCGTTGCAAGCACTGTGGGCGCACCTTCAAGACCGAATACATTTACCGGGCCTACGAGTCCGGTATCAAAGAACAGATTGTTGACATGGCGATGAATGGCAGTGGTATTCGAGATACCGCTCGTGTTCTCGGGATTGGGAAAAACACAGTCATGTCTACACTGAAAAAAAGTCCACCGAAGTGGTCACGGTGAATCCTTACATCGGCTCTCGGGAAATCGCCGTGGAAATCAGGCATCTCTTTGATTCGCCGATGGATGTTCAGGCGGACGAACAGTGGAGCTATGGGGCTCGCAAGAAGAACCAACGTTGGCTCTGGTACGCCATCGACGCCGCCACCGGATGCATTTTGTCATTTGTGTTTGGGCGGCGCAAAGAGGACGTTTGCGAACAATTGATCGCCAATCTGCGCGTTTTCAATATTCGAACCTATTACACCGATGATTGGCCAAGCTATGCGGCGTTCATTCCGGCAAACCAGCACGTCATTGGTAAGAAATATACGCAAAAGATCGAAAACAAAAACCTTTTGTTACGCACTCGCATCAAGCGCTTAACTCGCAAAACGATCTGCTTTTCAAAATCTGAGTTGCTTCACGATGGGGTGATCGGCCTCTTCATTAATCGCCACTGCTTTCAACTAACTTGACCCACCACCATATCGACTTTCATACCGAACTTTTCGAACCTGCATTCGAATAAAATCGTAGAGACCTAATCCATGCGCTCGAACATCGCCGACTCCGTCATCGTGATTACCGGATCTCAATTACGCCAGGTCTCGACACCGCGAAGCGTCGAAACCGACGGGTGTCCGACAAATCACTCACCCCGATCAGCCCGGAGAATCGTGACGGGGAAACGCTGAGATTCGGACACAATATATAAGCCCGTCGGAGCCCATCCGCCGGCACTCGTCCATAACGGATTAATAAGCCCTAAGAATAGCCTCGAATTAAACACGATAATCGGCCCTGAATCCCGGATTTGACTTAATCATCATTGACAGCAAACAACAGGGCTTCATATTATTGGCTACTTCCCAACTTGTTGTAATAACGAGACAAAATAAGCGGATCCCTGTTGCTTAAAAGAAAATATATCGCCTTATCGACAAGCCCGCCAAAACGGCCTCAAAAACATGTCGCACGTTGGCCCTTGAATATTCGCTTATAACCATGGCCAATCCGGCAGCATCCGCCACCTCATGGAACGAAAGAATATCTCGAAAGACTCTCTCCTAAAACCTCTCGAAGCGGCACGCTTTATCCGGATCACCCAGGTTTATTCCCGGACCCGTACGAAGTAATACGACTGGCTTTCAATAGTATCTCGGCGAATACTTTATTAATTACAAACCATCATGAGGTGATGTCATGGCCAACATGGATACCGATTTGGGCGCACAGAAATCGCCCTCCTCGACGCAAGGCGGCACGGCCACGGAAACGGGGCGCACGGATGTCAGGACAGAAGCGAAACAGGCGGCGGGGGAAATGAAGCACGAAATGCAGCGGCTGAAGGACGAAGCCAGGCAGCGAGGTGAATCCCTGCTCAAGGGGCAGCGCGACGCGGCAGCCTCGGAAATCGGCGGCATGGCGGAAGCCTTGCATAAGGCCGCACAACAGTTGAACCAGCAGGAACAGTCCACCACCGCCCGCTATGTGGATCGTGCTGCGGAAGCGCTCGACAAGATGGTCTATACCCTTCGCGAAGGCGATCTTCGCAGCATGGTGAAAAAGACGGAAGACTTCGCCCGCCGCAATCCCGGAATTTTTTTCGGAGGCAGCGTACTCGTGGGCTTGATGCTGACACGATTTCTCAAAAGCTCCGCGGAGCGGCGAGAAACCGAGCCCGCATACCGGTCCGGCGAAGGTTCGGGCACCGAAACCCGATATACCCACTGAGGCTTTCGGTCCCAAAAAATCCGTCTATTCCCCACGGGAAAAATCCGGCGTCAATGCCGCCGGCGCAATGTTTAATGAGAGGAATACCGTCATGCAACCAGATGAAGTTACAGGCAAGAAAGAGCCTTCGCTTGCCGGACTCGTAACGGACTTTACGCGGGAGTTGTCGACACTCGTCCGCCAGGAAGGACAACTGATGAAGGCCGAGCTTTCCGAAAAAGTATCGGAAGCCGGCACCGGGGTCGGTTCACTTACGGTCGGCGGCGCCGTCCTGTTTGCGGGCTTCCTGATGCTGTTGCTGGCGGCGGTTGCCGGCCTCAACGAGATTCTGGGCACCGTAGCTGTCGATTATCCCTGGTTGTCGCCCCTCATCATCGGCACCATCGCCGCCATCGTCGGCCTGGTACTGCTGCAAAAAGGCCGTAGCAATCTCAAGGCAAGGAATCTCATGCCCAGGAAGTCCGGCGAGTCGCTCCGAAGAGATTCGGACGTTTTGCGCGAGCATATCAAGTGACTCGAAATCGTTTAAAGAAAAGAACCGTTGGGACGATCGAGGAACCGTATGCCTACGCTAATCGGAAATGAGGATTCATTCATCGAAACGCTCACCCATCTGATCGAGCTCGACTTCGATGCGGCCGCCGCGTACGAAACCGCCATCAAGAGGATTGACGACGGGGCGCTGGGGGACCAGCTCGCTCAGTTCATGAGCGATCACCAGCGCCATATCCAGGAGCTCAGCAGTATCGTACGCGATCTTGGCCGGTTGCCCCCTACCGAAACCGATTTCAAGTCCGTCCTAACGCAAGGCAAGGTGATCATCGGCAACATTGCCGGCGATAAAGGCATTCTTCAGGCCATGAAATCGAATGAGGACGACACCAACCAGGCCTACAACCAGGCTTTGCAGCGAACCGACATCCTGCCTCAGGCACTTCCGATGCTCGAGCGCAACCTGGCGGACGAACGGCGGCATCGAGCCTGGATCGAACAGCAATTGACGCGGATATGACAGTTTTCAAATGGCTTTGGGAGAGATGTCCGGCTTTTCGAGAACCGCTTGATCAGCCCATTCCGAGAAGGCCGCGCGGCCGGATATCGGGATGCACCCTCTCAAAGCAAGCGCAGTGGAGAAAACCATGGCTACTTATGACGAGACCAGAAGTCCGGAACAAATCGAAACCGACATCGAACGCACCCGGACGCAAATGGCAGAGACATTGGATACGATTCAAAAGAAATTTTCACCCGGACAACTCCTGGATCAAGCCTTGGACTATCTGGACGAAAAACAAGTCAACGAAAACCTGCGGCGCTTCGGCATGAATACCGGGGCCGTCATCAAGGAAAATCCGATTCCGGTGGCCCTGCTCGGCGTGGGACTTACCTGGCTCACAATGTCTGGCCGAAACGGCGGCAAAGGTCGGCAGTTTCTTTCCCGGTTCGGAAAGCCTTCCCGCGGAATCGGATCATCTCCCCGCATGGAAAGCCTGCACAGCGAACATGGCGAGATACCCCGTACCATGCCCCACGGCGCGAGCGGGGCCAAAGGACATGGCCCGGCGGGAGCCGGACTGGAACATGCCAAAGCCGGCGCATCGGAAAAAGTCGGCCACTTCCGGGAAGCAATCGGTGAAAAAACGAGCGAGGTTCGGCATTCGGTCGGCGAAACCATGAGCAGCGTCCGCGAAAAAGCCGGAGAAGTCTCCCATAGGGCGCGGGAACGCGCGGTACGCGTCGGCCACGCCGTCCATGACGAGTACGAGCATGTCGTTCAAGAACAGCCCCTGGTCCTGGGGGTGCTGGGGCTCGCCATCGGCGCGGCGCTCGGCGCTGCCATGCCGCGTACGCGCATGGAAGACGAGATGATGGGCGAAGTCAGCGATCGATTGGCGCACGAGGCTCGCGAAACCGGCCGAGAGATCATGCATGAGGGCGAGAGCGAAGCGAGTGCCGGCGGTCCGGCGCATGAAGGCCCGACCGAAGCCGAACGCAGCCCGATCACCGCCGGTTCGACGGCGGGGGAAATACAACACGGTCTGGAAGCCGGCGAACCGGGCATTAGTCCCTCGCCCTTGATCTCCAATTCCGGTACGACGGCCGGGAGCGCGATCAGCGAGGCCATGAGCGGCATAACCGGGGTTGCAGGAGGCGAAATGCCCGGCGGCGTGCCGCCCATGGGCGAGCGCCGCGGCGGTGTACGCGACCGCCGCAAGGGGTTCCTGGCCGAGACCGGAGCTACAACCCGAATGACGTCCGCCGAAGAGCGGCGGCGGGGCATGCCCGATCGACGCCACTCCGCAGCGATGAGTCACGAAACCGGCTACGATTCGCCTAAAACGCCGTAACTCACGGCCCAAGCGCGACTAGCCTCGAAAAAGCCATGACGCCCCCGCGCGTCATGGCGATTATGTATCTGAGAGCGTGACGACGCGTTTCCATCGGGCAGTTCGATATTTTTCGAATTCGTCAGGGAGGTAGACCCAATGCCGACATCGCCCGACGCTTCCGCTTACGACAACCGAGGCCGCTCGGCAACGCGGCCCTGGGAGATCCCCCTTCAAGGCTGGCGGGACATCGCTTACCGGGTCAAGGACTCGCTGGTCCACGACAATATCTCGATCGTGGCGGCCGGAGTCGCATTCTACGCTTTGCTGGCGATTTTCCCCGCGCTGGCGGCCCTGATCGGCATTTATGGCCTGATTGCCGATCCCGCCGATGTTCAGAAAGAAATCGAAGCGCTGGCGCAGATCGTTCCGGCCGAAGCCCACACCTTGCTGAGCAAACAGCTTAACGACATTGCGAGCCATGCCAATACCACCTTGAGCCTGGGAGTCCTCATCGGTTTGATACTGGCGGTCTGGAGCGCCACGAAAGGCATCACATCCCTGATCACCGCGCTGAACATCGTCTACAACGAACAGGAAAAAAGAAACTTCCTGAAGCTGAACGGGCTGGCTTTAAGCTTCACCTTCGGCGGCATCTTTTTCGCACTGGCTTCCATCGGTCTCATTGCCGGCCTGCCTGCTTTCCTGAGCTTTACGGGCCTAGGCGGGATTCTGGCATTCCTGTTCTCATTCCTGCGCTGGCCACTGCTGGGGCTCGCTTTCATTCTCGGCTTGGCGTTCATCTACCATTACGGACCTTGCCGCGACAGACCGCGCTGGCAATGGGTCAGTGCCGGTGCCGTATTGGCGGTAGTCCTTTGGCTGATCGGTTCCGGCCTGTTTTCGTTCTACGTATCTAACTTCGGAAACTACAACGAGACCTATGGCTCGGTCGGCGCCATCATCATCCTGCTCACCTGGTTTTATCTCACCGCCTACGTGATACTCCTCGGCGCCGAACTCAATGCCGAAATGGAGCATCAAACCACGCAGGACACCACCGTGGGCGAAACCGCGCCCATGGGCGAGCGCAATGCGCACATGGCCGATACCATAGGCCGAGCTTATGGCGACGGCAAAGAGAAAGATTCCGGAAACGGCGGCTGACCGCTTCGATGCACCGGATAAGCACTCGCACGGGAGCCTCAAGTTCGCGTGAAAACCGAAGCTCAGGGAAACAGCATGAACAAACTGGTACGGGACGTCATGACCCGCGGCGCCGAGTGTATCGGCGAGCACGAAACCATTCTCGAAGCAGCGAAGCGGATGGAGCTGCTCGATATCGGCGCGCTGCCCATCTGCGGCGACGACAAGCGGCTCATGGGCATGCTGACGGACCGCGATATCGTGGTAAAGGTTCTGGCCGCAGACAAAGATCCTTCAACCACAACCGCGGGCGATCTGGCCCAGGGCGCCCCTGTCATGGTCCATGCCGGCGATTCCATCGACCAGGCGATACGCAAGATGATCGAGCACAAAATCAGGCGTTTGCCGGTGATCGAGGAGCACAAGCTGGTCGGCATGGTCAGCCAGGGCGACTTGGCGACGAGCGTGGACGCCGCCAAGGTCGGCGAGTTGGTCAGAGCGGTCTCCGCCGCGCTGTGACGGCAACGGCCGAAGCCATAGGGGGACTTTCAGACTCGCGCCGAAAAGCCCTGCCGAAGAGGGGGAAGTAGAGGAAGCCCTGAATAAGTCCTCTCCTCCGGGACAAATCGGCAGGGCGAGGCGCAACGCGACGAGCGGGCCGGCCAGCGATCGGCTGCCCAAGATTCGCGAGCGAAGCGGGACAGCGTGGCGAGGCCGATTTTTTGCACGCGTGAGCGCCGCTTGCGGCTCCGCGCAGGGAATGTGCGGAATGATTGGGTTGGGTGAGGGCCTGTTGGATCAATCCGTTGCACAGGTCGCTTCGCCGAATTGGAGGCTTAATCCGAGCCTCCAAAACTCAACCCGCGCGAGTATTTCCCCCTAACAAAGTCAACACTTCACCCGTGACGTAGCTCGAATCCGCCTCGGATGCGAAGTACACATAAGCCGGCGAAATCTCCTCCAGCTGCGCCGGCCGCTGAAACTTGGTCTGCATGCCGAAGTCGGTTACTTTTTCAGCCGGCTGGTCCGCCGGGTTGAGCGGGGTCCAAACCGGCCCCGGCGCGACGCAATTCACCCTGATCCGCGATTCCGCCAGATTCTGGGCCAGCGATTTGGTGAAAGCGACGATCGCCCCTTTCGTGGCAGAGTAATCGAGCAGCCCCGAATTGCCTTCCATACCGGTCATCGACCCGGTGTTGATAATCGAATCGCCACCCTTGAGGTGCGGCAGTGCCGTCTTGGTCATTAGGACTGCCGCAGTTCGTTCATTCTCCCGAGTTCGCGTGAATATTTCACAGAACAAGAAGAAATTGATCTTTATCCTTATGCCGCTTTTTCTAAAGCGGAGATTCCTGCCGGCGAAGGACGACCGGCATTGCCGCCGATGAATGAGCCGGAAACCCGAGCTTTGGGCTTCCGTGCCGCACCGTGTCAGGGATGACGTTTCAGCATGTTCTCGGAAATCTCGACCTTAAACGGAGCACGAACGTCGTGCTCGCCTGCAATCCAAAGGAGTGAATTGTGTATAATCGAAAAAGCATGGGCCTCATCGCCATCGTATCGACGATGCTCTTGGGATCCTTGGT
Organism: Methylocaldum marinum; assembly: GCF_003584645.1. Taxonomy (GTDB): domain Bacteria; phylum Pseudomonadota; class Gammaproteobacteria; order Methylococcales; family Methylococcaceae; genus Methylocaldum; species Methylocaldum marinum. The sequence continues at coordinate 5,220,028 of NZ_AP017928.1, read as the reverse complement.
TTTGCCGGGTAAAACCTCGGCGGAAACAGAGGGTTGGATATCCTTGCCTTACATTGACGCAAACATACCATTTGCGGTCATCCCGGAGCCGGAGGGCGGACGTACCATCGATTACGCCCTGGACAAGGCGATCCAGGATGCGGAGAGCTGGTCTGCGTTCTGGAACGAGATCCATCCGGGCGAACCGGTGCCGGTGATCGATTTCGAAACGAAGATGGTAGTCGCCACGGCACTGGGCGGAGGAAATCGGTCATCCATGATCGAGGTAACCAGAGTGGAAAAATCGCGGCTGGGGTCCAGCCCCCTCACCAAGGTACGTATCAGGGAAACGCGGCCCGGGCTAAACTGCGTTGTCCCGCTGATCTATGCGCCGCCGCCGCATGTTCTCATCGTTACGGAGAAAGACGACGACGTATCCTTCCGGCGAACGAATGTAGTCCGGAATTGCCCATAAGCGGTTTGGACCGGAACCTGAAACGGAGAATAGACTAGTGCAGTGAGCCGGCCAGGCCCGGGAGATCATACAGGCCGTCCTGCTGCATCCGTTCCGGGTCACTCCTGCTTTTCTCCGGGTTTCATTTTCGGTCCCGCAAATCGTTGCACCTATAATCCTGTTACGCCGCCGGCTCGTCAGTGCTGAGGAGCTTGGCGGCAAGCTTGGTCGGAAACGATGTTGGTGCCGGCTCGAAGGGGCACTTTCCGAACTCACATGCACCGGCGGCGCGATGCCCTCGCCGCAACGCGTGCGGTCGACCATCAGCTTAGAAGTCATTGAACTTTTAACTGACGCCATGGACCAAAATACCAGTAGTCGGTAATACGCCTGCTACATGGATAGTTTCAGTTTTTACCAGGGAAGGGTCATTTGTAAGCTTTCCGGTCCTCATTCAAACCCATAACCGGACCGCAAGGAAAGCGACTCTTTCTTACTGCTCGGTTAAGCAAGCTTCGGGGCGGGTTTCAATCCGCTACTGAATTATGGCCAGTTCAGCCGACGCGCTGCCGGGACCAATGACGGCGCACAGGGCAAATCCCAAATCGGCCGAGCGAGCGAAGGCGGCGCGCCGTTCGCCCAAGTACGGCAAGGATGCACTCTTGAAGTGGAGATCATGGCTATGACAGGGAGTGGAAGGAAACACGTCGTCGTTACCGGCGGAGCCGGATTTCTCGGAACGAATCTCTGCCGCCGGCTGCTGAGCGAAGGTCATGCGGTCACTTGCATCGACAACTTTAGAACCGGAGGCAAAGACATCCTCTTGGGGCTTCGGGAACTGGGAACCCTGGAAATCATCCACCAGGACATCACCCAGCCGCTGCACGTCGAAAACATAGACGAAATCTATAATCTCGCCTGCTCCGCTTCGCCCGTCCACTATCAGGCCGATCCGGTCCATACGCTGAAAACCTGCGTTCAGGGCTCGCTCAATCTCCTGGACATGGCCCGTGCTTCCAAGGCCAGGATCTTCCAGGCGTCGACCAGCGAGGTGTACGGGGATCCGGAAACCCATCCGCAGCACGAAGACTATCGCGGTGCGGTCAATCCCGTAGGTCCCAGGGCCTGTTACGACGAAGGCAAACGCTGCGCCGAAACCTTGTTTCTCAACTATTTCCGACAGCATAAAGTGCGTGTCAAGGTCGGGCGCATCTTCAATACCTACGGACCTTACATGCGGCTCAACGACGGCCGTGTAGTACCCAACCTGATAGGCCAGGCCCTCCGAAACCGTCCATTGACGATCTATGGCGACGGCAGCCAAACACGTTCCTTCTGCTACGTTGACGATTTGGTCGAGGCCATGGAACGCTTCATGGCGACCGCCGACGACGTGGCGGGTCCCATCAATATGGGCAATCCGGTCGAAATCACCATGCTGGAACTGGCCGATACGATCATCGAGCTGACCGGCTCGCGTTCGAGAATCACCTTCCGGCCTCTGCCGGAGGACGACCCGATCCGGCGCTGTCCCGACATCAGCCGTGCCAGGGAAAAACTGGAATGGACGCCGCGCACGCCTCTCGTCGACGGATTGAAACGCACCATCGACTATTTCGACGGCACGCTGACCCACAAGAGACATTTACCGTCGAAGGCAATGACGGGAAGTTGACCGCCAGGGCCGGTACCTTGTACTGCGCAGTTTACTGATGGGAGCCGGCAGTGCTTCATCGCCGGATGCGCCCCATCGGCATCGGCGCTACATCTAAAGCACGGATCGATTAGGAGCGACTATGGAAAGAATCTTGATTACCGGAGGAGCGGGATTTATCGGCTCGCACCTGGCCGATGCGTTGATCGATCAAGGCTATCGGGTACGCGTGCTCGACGCCCTCAGCGAGCAAGTCCACGGCGGCGTCCGGCAGCCGCCTGATTACCTCAATCCCGCGGTCGAGTTCATGCACGGCGACATCTGCAATGCCGAATCGGTCGGCGAGGCACTGCAGAACGTGGATGCCGTGTTTCACTTCGCGGCAGCGGTCGGTGTCGGCCAGAGCATGTACCAGATCGCGCGGTATACCGACATCAATAACCGCGGCACCGCCGTCCTGCTGCAGTGTCTGATCGAACAGCCGGTGAAGAAATTGGCCGTGGCGTCCAGCATGAGCGTTTACGGCGAAGGGCTTTACCGCGCCGCCGACGGACAAACCTGCGCTCCCCCGGAACGGCTGCCGGCGCAGCTTCAGCAAGGCTTGTGGGAACTGCGCGACAAAAACGGCGGTTCTCTGCAACCGCTGCCCACGCCGGAATCGAAGACAACGTCCCCGGCATCGGTTTACGCGCTGTCCAAATACGACCAGGAACGCCTCTGCCTGCTGGTTGGCCAGGCCTATAACATTCCCACCGTCGCGCTGCGTTTCTTCAATGTCTACGGCACCCGGCAAGCCTTGTCCAATCCCTACACCGGCGTGCTCGCGATCTTCGCCGCCCGGTATCTGAACGGCAACAGTCCGCTGATTTTCGAGGACGGCGAGCAACAGCGCGACTTCGTCAACATCCGCGATGTCGTACAGGCCTGCGTGCTCGCGCTCGAACGCGACCAAGCCGCCGGACGAATATTCAACGTCGGCAGCGGCCTCAGCCATACGGTGCGCGACATTGCGGCGCATATGGGCCGCCTGCTCGGGCGGGAAGAGATTCGTCCGGTCATCACCCGGCAATATCGGGTAGGCGATATCCGCCACTGCTTCGCCGATATCGGCGAAGCCCGGAGGATTCTCGGCTACACCCCCCGCATCGGCCTGGAAGAAGGCATGGGTGAACTGGTGGAATGGCTGCAAACGCAAGCGGCATTCGACCGGTTCGAGGCTGCGAACGAAGAGCTTTCCCAGCGGGGACTGCGGCTATGAGCGACACGCGCAAACCTTCGAATCCGAAACGAGGCTCGACCGCGAGTGACTCAAGGCCGGTTCTGATTAGCGGCGGAGCGGGCTTCGTCGGGACCAATCTCGCGGACAGCCTGCTAGCCGACGGCATACCGGTATTGGTCTTCGACAATCTCGGACGCCCCGGCGTCGAACGCAATCTCGACTGGCTCCGCTCGACCCATGGCGAGCGGGTCCAGGTCGAAATCGCCGACATCCGGGATGTCCAGGCGATACGAAACGCCGTCCACCGATCGCGGCAGGTGTTCCACTTTGCCGCACAGGTAGCGGTCACGACCAGCCTCGAAAATCCGAGCGTCGATTTCGAGGTGAACCTCCGCGGCACGTTGAACGTGCTGGAAGCCCTGCGCTCGGCCGGAAATCCCCCGCCGCTGGTCTATACCTCGACCAACAAGGTCTATGGCGAACTTTCCGATATCGTCATGCGACGCCAGGGCGACCGCTACATGCCGCGTGACGAGGAAACCGCCCGCAACGGCATCGGCGAAGACCGCCCCCTGGACTTTCACAGCCCCTACGGATGCTCGAAAGGCGGAGCCGAACAATATGTCCTGGACTACGCACGCAGCTACGGACTCCCCACCGCCGTATTCCGCATGAGCTGCATCTACGGACCGCATCAGTACGGTACCGAGGATCAGGGCTGGGTCGCTCACTTCCTGATTCGCGCCTTGCAGGGCAAGCCGATAACCATTTTCGGGGACGGACTTCAAGTCAGGGATGTACTGTTCGTCGAAGACCTGGTGAAAGCCTTGCGGCTGGCCGGAGACTACATCGACCGGCTGCGGGGGCAGGTGTTCAACGTCGGCGGCGGTCCGGCCAAGACCACCAGCCTGATCGAACTGGTGGATCTCATCGAGGAACTGCACGGCCGGCGGCTCGAACTGAAATTCGCTCCCTGGCGCACCGGTGACCAGAAATACTACGTCTCCGACACCCGCAAGCTGGCCCGCGCCATCGGCTGGCAACCGGAAATCACCGTCCGCGCTGGCGTGGCGGCAACATACGCATGGTTACTGATGTACTTGGAGGAAAAGACGCGGTACAACCACGATATGGCAGTGGAAGCGCGGACGAAGAGATTCTGAAGCCGTGATTGCCGATGGCCGATAAAAACAACCCCCACGCGCCCCTCCCTTCGGAAGGCGCCGCAAAGGAACGCTAGCGAAGCGGGAAAACGGAGCACACCGTTGATCCGTCATCGGCCGATGCCCGCTTCCGCAACGGGACAACTCGGCACGAAGCCGAGGACAAGGAGGACATCAACGCGTGAGACCGGCAAAGGAACAAGGTTCCCTCCCGGAAGCCGTCGATCCGGTTCGCTGTACGGCAGCCGTTTTCAGCGGACCGAAGGAGATTCGAACGACGTCCGTTTCCGTGCCCGCGCCGGGCCCCGGGCAGGTGCGCGTCAAGCTGGAAGGCTGCGGCGTCTGCGGTTCGAACCTGCCGGTATGGGAGGGACGCCCCTGGTTCGACTACCCGCTCCCGGCCGGCGCCCCCGGGCACGAAGGCTGGGGCCGCGTCGAGGCGGTCGGCGGCGGCGTCGAACATCCGTCCGTGGGCACTCGGGTCGCCGTTCTCTCCCATCACGCTTACGCCGAATACGATCTGGTCGACGCCTGCGCGGCGATTCCCCTTCCCGCCATACTCGACGGACAGCCTTTCCCAGGCGAACCGCTGGCCTGCGCGATGAACGTGTTTCAGCGCAGCGGCATCAAACCGGGCACTACGGTGGCTGTGGTCGGCATCGGCTTCCTGGGGGCGCTGCTCGTCAGTCTGGCCGTCAAGGCCGGAGCCCGCGTCATCGCCTTGTCGCGCCGGCGTTACGCGCTCGACGTCGCCCGCCGCCTCGGCGCCATGGAAACCCCCTCGTCCGACGATGTCCGCGGCGCCGTCAAACGCGTCAAAGCGCTGACCAACGATGTCGGCTGCGACTGCGTGCTGGAAGTCGCGGGCGAACAGTCCACCCTCGATCTGGCCACCGAATTGACGCGGATCAGAGGCCGCCTGGTCATCGCCGGTTACCATCAGGACGGGCCGCGCACGGTGAACATGCAATTGTGGAACTGGCGCGGCCTCGACGTCATCAACGCCCACGAACGCGATCCGCAGCAATACGTCGACGGCCTGCGCGCGGCGATCGCGGCGGCGGCCACCGGCCGCATCGATCCGGCACCGCTTTATACCCATCGGTTTGCCCTCGAGGAACTGCCCCGGGCGTTCGAGCTGATGCGGTCGCGTCCGAAGGGCTTTCTGAAAGCGCTGGTACTGCCATGAGCGCCGACCCGACGCGGACCACGCCTCCGGAAGCTCCAATTCGACGGCCGCGGCTGGGCTTTCTCGGCGTAGGCTGGATCGGCCGCAACCGGATGGCCGCCGTTGCCGACCAGGGCTGCGCCGAAATCGTCGCGATCGCCGACCCCACGGCGGAAGCCTTGCGGGAGGCCAAGCGCCTCGCGCCCGGCGCGATGCTGAGTGATCGTCCGGAGAGCCTCTTCGACAGCAGCGTGGACGGCATTGTCATCGCCACGCCCAGCGCCGCCCACGCCCGCCAGGCGACGGCGGCGCTCGAACGCGGACTTGCCGTGTTCTGCCAAAAACCTCTGGCCCGTACCGGGCAGGAAGCGCAAGGCGTCGTCGTTGCGGCGCGCCGCGCCGACCGACTCCTGGGCGTGGACTTGAGCTATCGCCACGTGCGCGGCATGGCGGAGATTCGCGAAGCTGTCCGCCGCGGCGAACTCGGTGAAATCTATGCCATGGACCTGACTTTCCACAACGCCTACGGACCGGACAAGCCCTGGTTCTACGACATGGCTCAGGCCGGCGGCGGATGCGTCATGGATCTGGGCATCCATCTCGTCGATTTGGCCCTTTGGATGCTGGATTTCCCGGCGATCGAGACCGTTTCCAGCCGCTTGTACGCCGGCGGGAAGTGCCTGGCGAAGCCGGTCGAACAGGTCGAAGACTACGCGGTCGCCGAAATCGGATTCCGCACCGGCGCGGTCGCACGCATTGCCTGTTCCTGGCGTCTTTCGGCCGGCCGCGACGCGGTCATCGATTTCTCCTTCTACGGCACGCGGGGCGCGGCCTCGCTTCGGAATGTCGACGGCTCTTTCCACGATTTCGTCGTAGAACGCTATAACGGAAGGCAACGCGAGATCGTCGCCGGCTATCCCGACGCCTGGGGTGGTCGGGCGCTCATCCACTGGGTACGGCAACTGCGCGAAAGCGGCCGCTTCGCTCCCGAAGCCCGACAGTTCGTCGAAGTCGCCGAAACGCTCGACAGGATTTATCAACGATGAAAATCCTGATGACGGCGGACACGATCGGAGGCGTGTGGCGTTACGTGCTGGAACTGGCACGCGGGCTCGAAGCTTTCGGAGCGGATATCACACTGGCGACGATGGGCGCGCTCCTGACCTTGGAACAGCGGCGCGAAGTCGCGGCACTTCCCAATGTCGAGGTCGTCGAAAGCCGCTACAAACTGGTCTGGATGGACGATCCCTGGCCCGATCTCGAAGCCGCCGGCCATTGGCTCATGAAACTGGCCGAGGACTTGAAACCCGCGATGATCCATTTGAACGACTATCCCCACGGCAATCTGCCCTGGCCCGCCCCGGTGCTGACGGTCGGCCATTCCTGCGTGCTTTCGTGGTGGCAGGCGGTATATGGAGAACCCGCGCCGAAGCGGCTGGAGCGCTATCGGCAAGTCGTTCGAAACGGTCTGAGGGCGGCGGACTGCCTGGTCGCACCGAGCGCCGCCATGCTCGCCGAATTGCGCAGGCTTTACCAGCCCTTGCCGCCGTCCCGAGTCATCCCCAACGGTCGCGCAAACCAGCCCGAAAACGACAAAAAACCGCTCATTCTCTCGGCCGGCCGCCTATGGGATCCGGCCAAGAACATCGCCGCCCTCGCCCATATCGCGCCGCGCTTATCATGGCCGGTCTATATCGCCGGCGAAGCCCGGCACCCCGACGGCGAAACCTCCGAGTTCGCGGGCGTCTGCTGCCTGGGCCGGCTAACGCCGGAACAACTGGCGAACTGGTTCGGTCATGCCGCCATCTATGCCCTCCCCGCCCGCTACGAACCGTTCGGATTGTCAGCGCTCGAAGCGGCCTCGGCAGGATGTGCCCTGGTACTGGGCGACATTCCGAGTCTTCGCGAAATATGGCGGGACGCCGCCCTGTTCGTTCCGCCCGGCGATACCGAGCGACTGTACTGGTCGCTTCAGGCACTGATCGATCGCCCGGATTTGCGCCATGACTACGCGGTCAAAGCCAGAAGGAGAGCAGCATTGTTCACGCCGCAACAGATGGCCGGCGCTTATTGGAGCACGTATCGCGAGCTGCTCGCCGATAGATCTTCCGCCGAAGAAGCCAGGCATGAATCGATTGAATATGAACTCAGCCGCTAAAGCGTTTTCATCCCGCTCGCACGGCACAACCGGCTTGGCGGGAGTCGTCGGCGCCTTCGGTTCGGGTGTATGGAGTCAAGCATTTGCCGGTGGGCAATCCCTTGGCGACGAATCCGCCGGTCCAACCGCACTGTCGGCAAAGGATTGCCCACCTACGCGGCAGCGCCCGACGGTAGGTCTAAAAATGCTGTACAGCGGTGCGGGTGCGTTCCCTTCCGCAGTGTCCAACTAAAAACGATGGAACCGTAGAATGAAGTTCGTTCTCTTTTATCACTCGCTGATCTCCGACTGGAATCACGGCAATGCCCATTTCCTGCGGGGCATCGCCACCGAATTGCTGTTACGCGGCCACCGCGTCGAAATTTACGAACCCACCGACGGCTGGAGCCTTCGAAATCTTCGCACCGAAAGGCTTTCGGACTCGCTGATGGGTTTTTTCAAAACCTATCCCCATCTGCTAAGCCGCTTCTATCAACTCGAAAATTTCGATGTCGGCGCGGTTCTGGCGGACGCGGACGTGGTCATCGTGCACGAGTGGAACGACCCCGCCCTGGTGAAAAAGATCGGGCGCCATCGAGCCCGCTCGAACCATTACCTCCTGTTGTTCCACGACACCCATCACCGCGCGGTGACCGACCCCGAATCGATCGCCCGCTACGACCTGGAACACTTCGACGGCGTGCTCGCGTTCGGCAAGGTGCTGCGCGACATCTACCTGGATCGGGGCTGGGCGGCACGCGTCTGGACCTGGCATGAAGCCGCCGATACCCATGTGTTCCGGCCCTTGCCGGGTGGACCCGAGGAAGGGGATTTGGTCTGGATAGGCAACTGGGGCGACGATGAGCGTACCCATGAACTCAAGCAATACCTGTTCGATCCCGTCGAGACGCTCGGGCTCCGGGCAAGAGTCTACGGCGTACGCTACCCGGAACGGGCGCTCCAGGTCTTATCCGCAGCCGGAATCGAATACGGCGGATGGTTGCCGAATTACGAGGTTCCCCGAATCTTCGCCCGCTTCAGGCTCACCGTACACATCCCGCGGCGGCCTTATCGCAGGGCGCTGCCCGGCATACCGACCATACGCCCCTTCGAAGCGCTGGCCTGCGGGATTCCCCTGGTCAGCGCACCGTGGGACGATGTCGAGAACCTGTTCACGCCCGGCCGGGACTTCCTGATGGTCCATTCCCGTCGTGAAATGGAGGAAGCCATGGCGGCGATCCTGCACGACCGCAAGTTCGCGCGGACCTTGGCCGACCAGGGCCGGACCGCCATACTCAGGCGGCACACCTGCGCTCACCGCGTTGACGAATTGATCGGGATCTGCCGGGAACTGCGCCTGTCCCGTTTCGCCGAGCACCGCCCCAGAAAAGAGCCGGCAGTAACCTAGGAGGGTTAGTCATGAAGCATAGGCCGCAAATCGCTTTCTTCGGCTCCAGTCTGGTCTCCGCCTATTGGAACGGTGCTGCCACTTATTACCGCGGACTGATTCGTGCCTTGAGCGAACGCGGCTACCGTACCTCCTTCTACGAACCGGACGCCTTCGAACGGCAGCAGCACCGCGATATCGCCGACCCGACCTGGGCTAGGGTCGTGGTTTACCCCGCCACCGAATCCGGCGTCTCGCAAGCGCTCGAATCGGCCCGGCAAGCCGACATCCTGGTCAAGGCCAGCGGCGTCGGCGTATTCGACGATTGGCTCGAACGCGAAATCTTGAATCTCCGGGCTCCGAACCGAACCGTACTATTTTGGGACGTCGATGCGCCCGCCACTTTGGAGCGGGTGCAACGAAATCCGAACGACCCGTTTCGGGTCCTGATTCCCCGTTACGACATGATCCTGACCTACGGCGGCGGAACACCTGTCGTGGAAGCCTACCGAACCCTGGGCGCGCGGGACTGCGTACCGGTTTATAACGCACTGGACCCGGCAATACATTATCCCGTGTCCCCGGCGCCCCGCTTCGCCGCCACCTTGGGATTTCTCGGCAACCGCCTCCCGGACCGGGAGACGCGGGTCCACGAATTCTTTTTCGGACCCGCGGCCCGCGTCCCGGAGGCTCGATTCCTGCTCGGCGGAAACGGCTGGGAATGCGGTGCACCGGACTTCCCCAATGTTCGCTACCTCGGCCATGTCTACGCCCACGATCACAATGCTTTCAATTGCAGTTCACGCATGGTCCTCAACATCAACCGAAGCAGCATGGCACGCTTCGGCTACTCCCCCGCCACCCGTATTTTCGAGGCGGCCGGCGCCGGTGCCTGCATTGTTACCGACGCCTGGGAGGGCATCGAGCAGTTTCTGGAGCCGGAGCGGGAAATTCTGGTCGCCCATTCCGGGGACGACGTGGTTCGGTATCTGGAGACGATATCGGAAGAACGTTCCCGGGTGATCGGAGCCGCCGCCATGCGACGGGTGATCGCGCAGCACACCTATGCGCACCGGGCGGCGCTGGTCCACCGCATTCTGAACGGATCGCCGGCAAGCGGCAGTTGGAGCAACACGCCCTCGCTGCGATCTAAAACTGAAGAGAATGCTGTTCCGGAACGGTACAACGCCTCCTTCAATCCGTACACAGGAGCCTGATCATGTCCGAGCCATTGAACATCGTCATTTTGGGACTGTCGATTACTTCATCCTGGGGTAATGGTCACGCCACGACTTATCGGGCGCTGGTCCACGGCCTCAGTCTCCGCGGCCATAGCGTGCTTTTCCTGGAACGCGACCAGCCGTGGTACGCGAAAAACCGGGACCTGCCCCATCCGCCCTACGGCACGACGTGCCTTTATGCCGATTTCGACGAGTTGAGAGACCGGTTCACCGAGGAGGTCGCGCAGGCCGATCTGGTCATCGTCGGATCGTACGTTCCGGACGGCGTCGAGGTCGGGCGATGGGTGGTCGACACGGCGCGCGGCCTTACCGCGTTTTACGACATCGATACCCCGATCACCCTGGCAAAACTGGTACACGGCGATTACGAATATCTGCATCCGGATCTGATCCCCCGCTACGGGTTGTATCTGTCGTTCACCGGTGGCCCGCTTCTGTCCTGGCTCAAACGCTCGTACCGGGCGCAACGGGTGGAACCGCTCTACTGCTCGGTAGATCCGGATCTGCACTCTGCCGATTTCGGCCCCATCGAATACGACCTCGGCTACATGGGCACATACAGCGAGGATAGGCAGCCGATAGTCCAGGAACTGCTGCTGAAACCGGCGCAGATCTGGAAAGAAGGCCGCTTCGCCGTTGTCGGGCCGCAGTATCCGGAAACCATCGCATGGCCTCGCAATGTCAACCGCATCGAACATTTTCCGCCCAGTTCACACCGGCGTTTCTACACTTCGCAGCGTTTTACCCTGAACATCACCCGGCGCGAGATGGTGCGTGCCGGATACTCGCCCAGCGTACGGCTATTCGAAGCCGCCGCCTGCGGGACGCCGGTGATTTCGGACATCTGGCAAGGTCTCAATAGCTTCTTCAGGATCGGCGAAGAAATTCTGGTGGCCGAGCGAGCCGAAGACGTTCTGCGTTATCTCCAGGAAACCTCGGATGCCGAGCGGAATCGCATCGGCGAGCGGGCGCGCGCCAAAGTGCTTTCCGCGCACACGTCGATCCATCGCGCCATCGAAGTGGAGAACCACGTGCGCCGGATACGCGGCGGATACCCTAGACCTCGCATCATCCACAGCTACGGATAGAGCGTTTGTTCTCGGGTGTAGCGGACGGGCTGCGTTCCAGCCGCTCTACCCGAACCGGAAAGGGTACTCGCCATGAGGATTCAGTCTCGAATGATCAATGCCCGGAGGTATCGCCATGTCTCACGAATCGAAAAAAACGACGAATCACGAGGAGATTCGCCGCTGGGTGGAGGAGCGCGGAGGCTGGCCGGCGACTGTTAAAGGCACCGCCGCCAGGGAGGACGAGGCCGGTATCCTGCGCATCCGTTTCACGGAAGGCGGTGATACGCTGGAAAGGATCTCCTGGGAAGCGTTCTTCGACAAATTCGAAGAACAGAAGCTGGCCTTTCTCTATCAGGAAAAAACTCAGAGCGGCGAAGTGAGCCGTTTCTTCAAGCTGGTACGTCGCGATTGATCGGCAGGCTTCGATGTACTGCCCGCTACTCGGAGTATTTGATTTTTGGTGTAGACGTGCGGTGAACTGCTCAAGGTAAGTCGGCGTATACGCCACGGAAACAAAACATCATCTTCGATCGAACCGGGCATAGGATACGCAAGGTCGCGGCTTCAATCGCGAGCGATGACATCGGGATGTGAACTCATAGCTTGCCGGCCTCTGTCCATAGCCTCTCCCGTCCCACCTGCTTATACCAGTGCTCGAACCGAGAGCGGTATTTCTCAAAAGGCTCGGAAAGCGTCGGACGGGGATCTTCACTGAGAGAGTAAGCCATACCCTCGGTGAACCATTGAGGTTTAATCCAGGTGTTGATCGTCCCCAGCCTTTCATTCTGCAGGTGATGAATCATTTCATGGCGTACGTAATACGGTTTCCATGCGCGAGGACTGATAACGACGCCGAACGTACCGATAGTAGCGGCGGAACGTTTTTCTAACCCGAACGATTGAAAGCAGGCGTCGGAGCTGCAAAAAATAACCCGCGGTCCATTTTCGATCAAGCCGACCGACGCGTTGACGAAATGCAAGGCTTCATCATATAGCCTGACCGTTTCCTCGGAACGGGACACGTCGTCCGTGCACAAGTTGTCATGGATGCAGGATAACCCCGTCAGTTCAGGTGCCACGACTCGAAAGGGTTTAAAGAAAGCCCACGCCGCGACGGGAAGGCCGAGCATGCCGATAAGCAATAGACGATTCAGCATAGGAACGCCTTGGATCTATATAACGTTATGTTTTACCCCACCTTGGCACGGCAGTCAGGATACGGACTAGGCGGACTGTTTTGCATAGAGCAACATTTGTGTACAGCGAAAGAGCGCAATGGTCTTGCCGGTTTCCTTGTGCGTGACCTCGGCATCCCAGACCTGGGTCGTTCTCCCGAGGTGCACCGCCCTGGCGTGACACTCGATCGTTCCGTCTCTGGCAGTGCCTAGGTGGTTGGCTTTGAGCTCGATCGTCGTGAAACCGGTTGCCCCCGACGGCAGGTTTGCCATACAGCCGTAGCCGGCCGAGGTGTCTGCAAGCGTTACCACGGTTCCGGCATGCAGAAAGCCATTGGGCGCCATCAGCACCGGCCGCACGGCGAGTTCGGACCTCACTTCTCCTCGGGATACGTGTGTGATAACGATTCCGAGATAACCCGGCAAACTGTCCGCGCCGAACTGGTTGAAATCTTCCGGTGTGTGCATGGAAGTCTGTTTGGGCATCTCTTACGGTAGACACGACGGCTAGCCGCATCCCTGCGAATTGACTTCACGGTGTATTCGGAATCTCCGCCTCGACCAATTTCGCAAGCAGGGCAAGCGACTCCTGCCAGCCGAGATAGCAAGCGTCCGCCGGGATGGCATCCGGGACTCCTTCCTGAGTGATGTTCACCTCAGTTCCACACGACACCGCCTTAAAGCTGATGGTCACCTGCATCGCGCCGGCTAGATTCGGATCCTCGAACTTGTCGGTGTAGCGAATTCGTTCGTGTGGCACTAATTCGAGATACTCCCCGCCGAAGTGGTGGCTCTTGCCGGTGGTAAAGTTCGTAAACGACATCTTGTAGGAGCCGCCAACGCGGGCATCCATCTGATGAACCTTGCCGGTGAATCCGTTTGGAGGAACCCACTTGGCCATAGCATCCGGATCGAGGAACGCTCGATAGACGCGTTCGGGTGTAGCCCGGAGGACACGATGCAATCGGATGGTATTGGGCATCATTCATTCTCCTTTCGATAGGTTATGCCGGGACTGGCTCTCTGTAGTCGAACGGACAAGTTCGATTTCGACGGCACCTCGATGCCCGGCATATCAACGGAATGCAAGAGCCGACGAAATCCAGGCTTAAGCCGATGGGCCGGAACGGCGTAGCGGTGGAGGGCTCGTCGGCTTGACCCGCTCGTTAGAGCAAAATCAGGCACGTGGCTGCGGAAACGACTACTCGGTGGCGCATAGGCGTAACTTCTCCTTTCAAGGACCATAAACGAAGCCGCCGAGCCTGATTTAAAAGCCACCCTTCAAAACCGCAGCAGAGCGGCGCGTCCCTTTGACCAGTTTGATAGGCAAAATATGTAATTCCTGATAAGACGTGCTGACGAAGGAGGCGCATCGCTCACGATTGATGCGCTTCGTCCCTCAGTGCACCTGTCCCTGTGCAAACGAGTTTTATATTTTCACATCACCGAACGCAAGACAGAATGCATCCAAGGAATCGTGTGATGGCGGCGTTACTTTACCCCAGAGACCATCCGTACCCTTTAAGGCATCATTGCTGGGTAGAATAAAATCGGCTAATCCTGATTTTGCGAAAGCAATTCCTTTCCCGACCTCGTCAAAAGTAAGAAAGCGTGATGTCGCTCTGACTTCCACTCGAAGCCCAGCAGCGACACGCTGGGCGAGTGTGTAGCCAGCAAAGATAGGAGTAACGCCCGAGCTACACATGGCCAAGACAAAAATTGGAAGACTGCCTTTTAAAGGGGAGAGCGCCTCTAGCATAGCGTAATATTGACTGCCACCAGTTGTGTCATGGCTCACCAATACAACAAAGAGGGGTGTTTTGCTTTTCAATATTGAAATGAGGGATTTAGGCTCGACATAGCGTGCGCTGTTAGGGAAACAATTTGCGAGGCGACATCCTTCGCGCTTCCCGTCGGCATCCAGGCCGACTATTACGGTTGCTTCTAGTGATGGCATTTGGCACCCCTCTGTTTAGGTATTTAAGAATCCAAAGATACGTCGCACAAATCGACTTTATTGCCTACGATGAGCCGTGCCGCATATACGACCAACGAAGTAGTTGAGCGTCACGACGCATACAACCGAGATCAAAAAGAGAATAGACCTTTCCGCGTCATGGTGCTCGAACGCCGGGTTCGACGGAATTTACCCCAAAGCGTCCGTTAACCGGCGAAGCAAAATGGATGAATCGTTGACAGTACCGGGGATCAACGAGAAATCCATTTTATTTCGATTGGTTAATGTATCGAAACATACAAAACAAATTTTGCACCCTAAACTCCGAGTCGATTGCACCTTCGACGCTCGAATATAACGCTGTACCAGAAAACTAAATCTCCGAGACCGTCGGGTACTACGTTTCGGGCTCATGGAGTACTGCGGAATCGTGATGCCGGGAAAAACCTATCCGCTCGGGTGGATGAGGGGGCTATTCAACGCCCGACCACCAATTTTTGCGGAGGCTCGGCTTCGGCGCAATACTGGCCGGAAAGTGATCGGAGGCACCCGAGACGGCATCGGCCTGCATCGCCTCCCTCTCTCTTGAATTGAACCCCTGCCATACGAATGCGGCATCGCGGACTCCTATCGAACCGCGCTGATAGCCCGGTGTCTAACTTTCGAGTCGATCGCCGAGTGATCGAAGCACCGGTTTTACCGGAGCGGCCGACCACCGGCGATTAATCGGATCATGGCGCTGCCTCAACAGTCGCCTTCCCAGGAGACGAAAGGACCAGATCCTAAGGAGTTCAAAATGGCAAGCATGCACAAATCCATAGAAGTCAACGTGCCGGTAAAGGTTGCTTACAACCAGTGGACCCAGTTCGAAGACTTTCCCAGTTTCATGGAAAACATCGTGGAAGTCAGCCAGGTCGACGACAGCCACGTGCACTGGCACGCCGAGATTGCAGGCAAACACAAGGAATGGGACACGGAAATTGTCGAGCAGGTACCGGATCAGCGCATCGCATGGCGTACCATGGCAGGGCCCGAGAATCACGGAATCGTGAGTTTCGAGCCGGTGGGCGGCGACCGTACCCGGGTGAGCGTGGATATCGAGTATCAGCCCGAAACCACCATGGAGAAGGTCGGCGAGATGCTCGGGATGGTATCGTCCAACGTGGAAGAGGACTTGGAAAACTTCAGGGACTTTATCGAATCGCGAGGACACGAGACCGGCGCCTGGCGCGGCGAGATCCACTGAACCGAAAATTACCGCAAAATCGATATACCCGATCATTCTTCAAGGCCTGACTGGCCGCCACGGCTGCCGCGCAGCCTTGAGGAATCACGATCCGGGTAAACCAAAAACAAGCCCGCGTCGCAAACCGGCTTTCTTCCCCTTTCGCTACGCCCTCCCCCTATCGTTCAAAAGCCCTTGCGGACGGATGAAGGGCTTGGGGAGGGCGGGGTAAAAACACAAGCCGGTCATTCCTCAGCAGCACATTTCGGCAAGGGATTGCCGAACTCTTTTGATCAGGCCCGTAACCGTCCTCCTGACGAGCTCTGCTTAAGTCCTTCGACAGGCCTGCCCCACGGCGGTACACGCTTAAGCATGCCCCGCGCGGTTCGCCGCCGCTCCGAATAAAGCGGCCCGCAGCCGGGCTAAGGAGCTCTCGAATGACACACTCGGGTACGGAATCGGCATCACGATCCGTTCGCGTCACCCGATCGGCAGAAATCGTCACCGGCCGATCGTATCGGGCATAATGCGGACAATCAAAACCAGCCCGCGAGAACGCCACCATGCAGATTTTCCGAACCAAGAGAACCACCACGGACGACATTCAGGACAGCGGACTGAGGCGTTGCCTGGGCGCGATGGATCTGACCCTGCTCGGCATCGGGGCCATCATCGGCACCGGAATCTTCGTACTGACCGGCATCGCGGCCGCGACGCAGGCGGGACCCGCCGTGATCATTTCCTTCGTCCTCGCCGGCCTGGCCTGCACGTTCGCCGCGCTGTCCTACGCCGAACTGGCTTCGAGCGTGGGCGGATGCGGCAGTGCCTACGGATACAGCTACGCGGCATTCGGCGAGCTGGCGGCCTGGATCATCGGCTGGGATTTGATTCTGGAATACGGGCTCTCGGTAGCGGCCGTGGCTAACGGCTGGTCAGGCTATTTCAACAACGCCCTTACGGCTATCGGTCTACCGCTCCCCGATTACCTGACCCGAGCGCCGGAACTGGGAGGAATCATCAATCTTCCCGCCGCGGGTATCGTGATGATCCTCATGATTCTGTTGATCATCGGCGTCAAGGAAAGCGCCAAGCTCAATTCTCTGATGGTTTTCATCAAGCTGCTGACCATAGGCGTGTTCGTCTCGGTCGCGATGTTCAATGTCGATCCGGCCAACTGGGAGCCCTTCATGCCTTTCGGCTGGTTCAATCACACCGCCGAAGGTAAACCAATCGGCATTTTCGCGGGTGCTTCCATCGTTTTCTTCGCCTATGTCGGATTCGACGCGGTGTCGACCGCAACCGAAGAAGCACAAAATCCGAAAAAGGACGTACCCATAGGCATCGTCGCGGCGCTGGTTTTCTGCACCTTGATCTATATTCTGGTTGCCGGATTGTTGACAGCGGTGGTCCCCTATACCGACCTCAACGTATCCTCTCCCGTGGCCCACGCGCTCGGACTTCTGGGTTTGAACTGGGCGTCCGCCCTGGTGGCGACCGGCGTCATTACCGGGCTGACCACGGTCATGCTGGTGCTTTATTACGCTCTTACCCGCATCATCTTCGCCATGGCGCGGGACGGTCTTTTGTCTCCGTGGTTTTCGACCGTCAACCGGAAAACCCAGACCCCCGTGAGAGTCATCATTCTGTGCGGTTTCCTAATCGCGTCCGTTGCGGGTCTCGTGCCGCTGAGCGAACTCGCCGAACTGGTCAATATCGGTACCCTGTTCGCCTTCGTGCTGGTCTGTCTCGGCGTGATGATTCTCCGCATCACCGAGCCCCACATGCACCGCCCGTTCAAAGCGCCCGCCAATCCGGTGCTTCCGATCCTCGGCGTCCTCTCGTGCGGCGCGCTGATGGTCTTTCTACCGACGACGACCTGGTACCGATTCGTGATCTGGCTGGGTCTGGGTTTGATCGTCTATTTCGTCTATTCGGTACGCCACAGCAAGCTGGCGAAAACGGAGGAAGCGCAGGCTAACGAGGTTTAGAGCATTCGCGCGTGGGCTGCCCGACCAACGGCTTTGTCGGCAAAGGATTGCCGACCTACAAATGCGTGAATCCATTCACCGGAACCGAAGGCGCCGACGACACCCGCCAAGCCTGTTTTGCCGTGCGAGCGAGATGAAACGCTCTCGCCCCGCCCCGGACGACGAGCGGCGCAGAAAGCTGCTCCGCCGGTAGTAGCGCCTATACGTCAGTGCCGCTCGGAAGCGGATGGGCGCGAATTCGATTTTTGCCGAGCCGGGTCGGCGGACCATACCAGCCTAACGCGGCTTTTCGTTTTGGTCTCGACCGGCGTTGCGGTGCCCCCGGAGTGTCCAGCGGAGGAATCCAGAATCAGCTGCTTACGCGGAGATCCGATACTTTTCGGATCGCGGGTCGCGTAGCTATTGCGAACCCGGTCCTCGGGCATCCGGCCGATGTGCAGCCGAGGCTTGGGCCGGCCTTGCCAATTCCGTGCATCGTGCAGGAGCTGCGGCGGGCGCACTTCCCGGTACACGGCATCCGAACCGGCGCCGTCTGCTCGATCGGGACCGAATGCCGCGGCTTGCGCTCTTTCGAAACTGCGCTGACGCAACCAGGCCCTCAGTTCATTCAGCGTAACCCGCTCGTCCTCGCTGAATTCGAGATCGGCGTCGCCCTCGGCGCCCGAACTCGCTTCTTCGATTTCTTCGTCATCCGGCAGGGGACTGAACTTCTGGGCCACGGCCGGCGCGGAAAACGCCCATATGGCGAGGAGTCCCCCAAATGCCCTAATTGACCAATTGTTCACCATCATCCCCCGCGAAAAGATTATGCGAGTTTACACTTCGAAAAAGAAAACGAACGACATCCACTTGTCCAAGTTTCCGACGAGAAATCGGCCGCATATTATCGGCCGAAACGGCACGCCGCTGACAACAAAGATAGCCCTGGTCGTCCTGGTACCAGCTCTAGGTCAACGCATTGAGAATGACCAAGAGAATTATGGCCCCGAGCACCGCTGTCGCGAAGCTTATCAAAGATGTCGGACGCTCTACACCCGGTTCTCCCCCGAATCCAAGGCGATCGGCAATCCAACCACCGATGAAAGCGCCGATAATGCCCACCGCGATATTGCTCAAGAGCCCCATCTCGTCTGCCCGACCGACGATCATGCTGGCTACCCAGCCGGCGATCCCGCCGAATATAATCCAAAGCAACATTTCGATCTCTCCCTGTTACGATAACAAATTCGGGACAGCGCCACGCCTTCGGCATCCCTATTCTGAAACAAATACGCCTACAGTTTGGGCAAGTTTTTCAGGTCCTTGGTTCCATGCCGGCTGTTCCGCCGACTTCTTCTTATCTGAACGGGGCATCAGGAAAGAACAATTGCTGGCCACCGACCTTGAAGTCGCCGATGGCTTTTTGCCCTTTCGGTCCGGTGACATAGTCGATGTATTCCTTCGCCAGCCGGTAATTCACGTGTTTGTGCTTCTCGGGGTTCACGGCCATCACATGATAAGGATTAAACAAGACCGGATCGCCCTCGAATAACAGCTTCACGGTCAATTTATCCCGGCTTGCGAGAAAGGTTCCCCGATCGGTCAGCGTGTAATAGGCTTTGTCGTCCGCCATCCGCAGCACCGCTCCCATGCCTTGACCGACCGACAAATACCATCCGTCTTCCGGCTGCAGACCTGCCTTTTCCCAAAGATTCTTTTCCTTGACATGGGTCCCCGATTCGTCGCCGCGGGAAACGAACCCCGCCTTGGCCTCGGCGATTATCTTGAATGCTTCGTCCGCGGTCTTTGCCGCCCTGATGCCGGCGGGGTCCGCTTCCGGGCCGACAATGATGAAGTCGTTATGCATCACCGCCTTGCGGTCCACGCCGTATCCCGCCGCCACGAATTTCTGTTCGGCCTCGGGATCGTGCACGAAGACGATGTCGACATCGCCGTTTTCCCCCAGTTTCAAGGCCTTGCCGCTGCCCACGGCGATCACATCTATCCTGGCCTTGTGCTTTTTTTCGAACGGCGCGTCGAGTACCGGCAAGAGACCTGTGTTCTCGGTACTCGTGGTGGTCGCCATTTTGAGAACCTGCTCGGCCATACCCGAGGGGGCAAAAACGGCCGAGAGGAGCAAACCGATCAGGAAGGAAAGCATTCTTCTTGGCATATTCAATCCTTATAACGAAGCGCCGATCGAAAACGCAACCGCGTTCCCGGACGGACACCGTCCAGGTCTCGGCTATTTTTGCCCATCACCGCGAAAAGGTAAAAAACCAGGCGAATCAGCAAGGACCGGGACGGCTTTCCGGGGGATACCGCCCCACCCGCCATTCGAGTGCCCCTTAAGTGCCCCTTAATCGTAGGATGGGTAGAGCGCAGCGAAACCAATCGATGGCGGACAACCCCTCGGCTCCACTCGGGACAGGCCCTTCGACAGGCTCAGGACAGGCTCCGCGTAACCCACCCATCCGAGGCCGCTCGGTGGGTTACGCCCTCGCGGCCTAAACCACCCTACAAAAATGAATGCCTTATTGAAAGCGATTTGGAATTAGTCCATGACTTGCCTGGCTCTTAACGCGATGCTCCGAAGTCTTTGTCGATCTTCCGCGCTCAGGTTCGCGGGCTGGACATCGATTTCCACCTTCTTCAAGGTGCCGGTGAACCGATTGGGCGAAGCGTAAGCGGCGCTTACCGGGGATCCCGAGTCTTCGCCGATGTCGAAGGTTTCGTCGGCGGAAAAGCGTCCCCAGGTGGTATGTTCGATCCGGCCCTCGCCGGCCTTCTTGTCGTTGACGAAAAGCGCCGCCGTGGCGCCCTTGCCGATGCCGCCGCCGTCGTAGCGGAACTCCATGCGTATGTTGTTCGGTCCCGGAGACAGCGCCTCCGAGCCGGTTACCGTGTAACGGGCCTGGGTGACGTAGTTGTACTCGTAAACCGGCCGTCCGTCGTTGATGTAGAGGGCGAAACCTCCCACCACTCCGCCCTCGGCAACGAGTACGCCGTCCGCTCCGCCCCGGGGTACTTCTATCTCTGCCGTAATGATGTGCGAGCGGTTCTTGACCGGGGCGGCCGAGCCCTCCGGAATGCGCACGCCGCCCGGGTAATAGGTGAACCTTGACCGTCCCTCGATCAGACTCGGCCGCAAGCTCGGGTCGGTACGCTCGGCCAAGCGATCGTCCAAAGGGAGAACCTGGAACTTCTTGGCTTCCACCCAAAAGTCGTCCTGAAGCTTCTTGAGCTTGTCGGGATGTTTCGCGGCCAGATCGTCCGCTTCGCTGAAATCACGATCCAGGTCGTAAAGCTCCCATTGATCCGCGTCGAAATCAAAGGTCCCGGTGGTCCACGGCAGCCGGCCATGCCGGGCGGCGGCGATCCAGCCGTCCCTGTATAGCGCCCGGTTGCCGAACATTTCGAAGTACTGCACCTGACGCGCGCCTTTTGCGTTCGCATTATCGAAGCTGTACAGCATGCTGACGCCTTCCATCGGCTTCTGCTTGACGCCGTTCACCTCCGTGGGCATCGGGATTTTGACCGCTTCCAAAATGGTCGGCACGATGTCGATGACGTGGTGGAATTGCGTGCGCATGCCGCCTTTGTCCTTGATGCGATCCGGCCAGGCGACCACCATCGGATTGCGTACGCCGCCCAGGTGAGAGGCGACCTGCTTGCCCCATTGAAACGGCGTGTTCACCGCCCAGGCCCAGCCCACCGGGAAGTGGTTGTAAGCGTTGGGCCCTCCGATTTCGTCCAGGTGCTGCACCAGCAAAGCCGGATCTTCGGATAAACCGCCGATGGCCGCCATTTCGTTGAAAGCGCCGTAGAGAGTACCTTCCATGGAGGCGCCATTATCGCCGATGATCCAAAAAACGACCGTGTTGTGCAGTTGGCCGACCTGCTCGATGGCGTCGAGTACGCGGCCCACCTCGTAGTCGGTCTGGGCGGTGTAGGCCGCGAACGCTTCCATCAGCCGAGCGGCCACCCGCTTCTGGTCGGGTGTCAGCGAGTCGTAGGCCGGTATTTCCCTGGGTCTGGGCGTGAGCTTGGTATCCGGTGGGATGACGCCCAGCTTGAGCTGGCGCTGGTAGGTCTCTTCGCGGTACTTGTCCCAGCCCTGGTCGAACTGCCCCTTGAACTTGTCCATCCATTCCTTCGGCACGTGATGCGGGGCGTGCGTCGCACCCGGAGCGTAATAGACGAAGAACGGCCGGTCGGGCGTAACCGACTTTTGCTGAAAGATGTAGTCGATGGCCTCGTCCGCCAGCGCGTCGTTGAGCGTGTAGCGCCCTTCTCGGCCTCTCGGAACCTGCATCTCCACCCGCTGATGGTCGCGGTAGACCGCCGGCGCCCACTGGTTGGCCTCTCCGCCGAGGAAGCCGTAGAAATGGTCGAAGCCTTGCAACCCCGGCCAGCGGTCATAGGGGCCCGATACGCTGGTCTCCCAGTCCGGGACATTATGGTTCTTGCCGAAGAAGGCGGTGCTGTAGCCGTTCTGGCGCAGAATCTCGGAGACCATCGCGGCGCTCTTGGGAATCTGGCCGGTGTAGCCGGGATAGGCGGTGCCCGTCTCCGTGACCGTGCCGGTACCGACCGAGTGGTGGTTGCGTCCGGTCAAGAGAGCCGCGCGAGTGGGCGAACAGAGGGCCGTGGTGTGGAAACGCGTGTAGCTCAACCCGGCCTTCGCCAGCCGGTCGAGGTTGGGCGTCGGAATCTGCCCGCCGAAGGTGCCCCACTGGCCGAATCCGGAATCGTCGATCAGGACCACCAGGACGTTCGGTGCCCCGGCCGGCGCTTTGGCGACCGAAATCTTGTCCGGCTGGGAGTGTTTGTAAGTGCGTCCGATCTTGCCCTTGAAGGCAGGCTCCGGCGCGGGCAGCACCGTGCCGCGCGGGGTCTCCGCCCATGCGGCGGCAAGCGAGAGCGCCAGCAACGCAACCACCTTGAGCAGCAAGCCAGGGGACATCCCTAAGCGCTGTTTCCGAAAACGGGGTGTGTCCATTTCGATCTCCTTTCGTGGTTTCGCTTCCTTTCCTTCCTCAATTAGACAGGAATTGCCCCGGAAAAAAGATCCTGTGCGTTCCTCTCAAGGAGGATTTCGCCTTCGAAGTTCGACAATGTGATTCAAATGTGAATCGTTGTCCGCATCCCTTGTCAAATGCGTTGGCCGGCCAAACCATCATCTCCGGGTTTGATGGGCGCGCTATGCTTTGCCCATCCTAGGACTGTTTTCGCAACACCGCCACCAGCGGCGTAGCTCGGCAATACTTTGTCGACGGAAGCGTCTCGATATATTCCTAAAGTGTGTAAAAACAAGCCACCGCTTAATCCCTCGACTTGCGACGCCCCTGTTCTTGGAGCTCCGCTACCAGGGCTGCCCTCTCCGGATTCTCGGGTTCCAATTCGGCGAGAGCTCTGGCGTAGGAGAGCGCCTTGTGCGGCTGCCCGTTGTCTCGGTAGATGCTCGCGAGCGCAAAAAGCAAATCCCGATCGAAAGGGTGTTGCCGGAATGCGCTTTGGAGGATCGCAATGGCCTTTTGCGCCTGCCCGACGCCGTTCAGGGCTACGCCATAGACATAGGCATAACGGGCGTTGCTTCGGTCAAGATTGACCGCCTGCTTCAACTCCGCCAAGGCTTCGGACATGCGCTTCTGGCGCACGCGCAGCAGCCCGAGCGCATGGTGCAGCGCGGCGCTTTCGGGACTGCGTCGCAACGCCTCCCGCAACACCGACTCCCCCTCCGTATCGCGGCCCAGCGCGCGATGAAGATCCGCCAGGTTGACCGATGCCGGCACGAAGCCCGGGACCAGCTCCAAGGCGGTGCGCAAGGCCGCCTCGGCCCGATCGAACCGGCGCTGGGCCGCATGCACCTGCGCGAGATTGAGGTGCGCCTCGGGACGATCCGCATTGAGCCGCTGCGCCGTCATGTATTCGGCGATACCCCGCGTGAACGTAGTCCGCTGATCGGGTGTCAGGCGCTCCGCCGGAACGTCGGCCAGCGCCCGTGCCGCCTCGATGCGCACAGCGCGGACCGGGTCCCGGAGTTAACGCGCCAGGAGCCGGAAACGGGTTTGTGGTTCCGCGCCTTCCAACGCACCGGCCGCCGCCTCGCGTACCAGCGGGTCGTCGTCGCGCAACTGCCTGCCGATCACCGAGAGGGAGCGGGAATTCGGAACACGGTCCAGTCGAGCCAGCGCACTCGCCCTGGCGATCGCCGGCTGACGTTTATCCTCGGCGAGGCCGAGCAAGCGCTCGACCGCGCCGGGCGCTCCCGTGGAATCGTCATGCAGCATTTCGGCATATCGCTGATAGCCCTCGGGCGTATGCCCGTACCACTGCTCGACCCGCTTCGCCGCCCAAGCGGGCGAATGGTCCGCATGGCATCGGTTGCAGGCGTTCGGCGTTCCCAATTTGACGGACAGATCCGGCCTCGGCACACGAAAGCTGTGATCGTGCCGCGGATCCACGATCATGTACGTGGTCGCCGGCATATGGCATTCGATGCAGTCCGCGCCGCGGGAATTCAGCGGATGAAAATGGTGCTCGGGGCGTTCGTATTTTTGGGCTGCGTGGCACTGGAGGCAGACTTTATCCCCCGGAGCACGCAGACCAAGGCTGTGCGGCTCGTGGCAATCGCTGCAGGTCACGCCCTGCCGAAACATCTTGCTTTGCAGAAAGGAGCCGTAGACGTACACCTCATCGCGCATCTGCCCGTCCGGGTAATAAAGGCCATCCTCCAACAGCGCCAGCCGATGGGTATCGCCCAGCGGATAGCCGTGGCGATAATCTTCGGAAATCGGACCGCGCCGCGAATGGCAGCGCGCGCACATGTCGATCTCCCGCCTAGACCGGCGCGGTGCCGAGCGCGCGGCATTGCCGCTCTCCGGATTCGGCATCCATTGAACGGACTTGCGCTCGTCGAGCGCGATGGCCAGGCCCTTGCGCCCATCCCGGCGCCGCCCGTCGCCCTCTTTCTTTACCCAAGCCACGTGATTCGAGCCGGGGCCGTGACAGGCTTCGCATGACACGTTGATTTCAGAGAACTTGGTTGAATAGCGCCGCGCCTTGAGATCGTAATTCTTCTTCACGTTCGTCGAATGGCACTCGGCGCACATGTAATTCCAGTTCTGGTTGAGGCCGGTCCAGTGCAACGGATGGCTATGGGTCACGTTCTGGTCCGGATAGAGGCGGAACCAGCGCTGCCCGCCTTCCGCCTCGGGGCGGGTATCCCAGGCGATCCCTAAAGCCTGCAGGCGGCCGCCCGGCAGAGGAATCAGATACTGCTGCAGCGGCACCGTGCCGAAGGTGTACCGGATTTCATAGTCGCGAAGCAGCCCGTCGGGTCCATCGGTGCGGACCATGAAGCGCCCGTCGCGGCGAAAGAAGATGGTGGTAATTCCGGCATAGGTGAACGAGGCGTTGCCGAAGTCGCCGGCAAACGTCTCTTCGCTGGCGGGACACATGGCCAGCTCGTGATGAGAGCCCCGCCAGAGCCGATTCTCCTCACGGTGGCATTCCGCGCAGGCCCCGCCCCCGACATATGTCGGCGGGGCGGTCTCTTCTGCGGGTTTTCTCGGCTGTTCCGGCACGGTGTAATCGGGCGGTCCTTGCCAAACCGCAATGCCGATCGCCGCGACGATGCCGGCGATGGCCAGCACTCGCAGAAACATCCCGCGTCGCGGCTTCATTGGGGATATCGAAGATCCGTCCTTGACCGTTCGACCGGGGAACCGGGTTCGGTGGGATCGGCCATTCCGGCCTGATCGGTGTTTTCCGCTCGGTATTCGCATTCCTTGCTCCACCGTGACTGCCGTTCCTTAACGGTCAGTTAGACCGCCGCAGTAATGACTTTAGAGCCGGGGGCCGCTCCGCACAAGGCTTCCATGAATCAAGAGATAGCCCCGAATACGACGTGGCCAAATATTTTTTGCCGACAAACGCGTCGGATTAAAACCGCAGCAATGTTTGTACGCAAAAGTAATCCACGTCCTTCTGATGCGGCGCGTTCGGAGCCTTTTTCTCAAACTCGCCTTTGCTCAGGCGCGCCCGGCCGGACTCCGACGATACGTTGGAAAGCGTATCTCATTGCATCCGAAATTACGTGTAGAATCGGATGTTTAAGAGACGTGGCTCCGCACAGCTGAAACCGAACTCTCGCCGAATTCCCCGTCCAAAAATAAAGTGCGGAAATGCAAGGTCTTCACCGCTTAAATCGACAACTTCCAGGCACAGTCCATGTCTTTCAGCAATCGGAAAGGTCCGGCCACCCAGTTTCCCGAGCAACGCGTGCGCAATGCCATCGTGTACAATCTGCCTTTCAGCAATGTGGATGTCTCTCCAGCACCCCAGACCATGCTTTCCTTTATCCGCCGCTTGAAGCAGAGTTATGAACGCGTCTTGGAGCATGTTTCGCCGGACGATGAGACGCGCTTTCTCGAACTGCGGCGGAATTTGCAGACGCTCAGTTTCGGCGAGGCGGTCCTGGAAAAAAGCGAGTTGAACCGGTCGAGAAAGGATCATCCGCTACAGATCGCCGTTCTCGGCCCCACCCAGGCCGGAAAGAGTTCGGTCGTCAACTGGCTGCTCGAAAAGAAGCTCGCCGAAGTGAGTCCGCTCGCCGGTTTTACCGTTCATCCGCAGGGTTTCTGCATAGATCTCCAGGCCGACCGTTTGGACTGGATCGATGGGTATTTCCATCATTATTGGCGCTGCCCCCGCGAAACCCTGCCGTCCGAGCACTACGACTGCTTTTCTCTGCTGGAGACCGCCGCCGGCGCGCGGCATCCCCTGAGCGGGACGGTTCTCTGGGACACGCCGGATTTCGACTCCGTCGATGCGGAAGATTACCGACAGGCCGTACTTCGCGTGGCCGCCCTGGCCGACGTGGTTCTGCTGATTTTGAGCAAGGACAAGTACGCCGATTTGTCGGTCTGGGAACTGATCGGCTTGCTGGAGCCGCTGTCCCAGCCCACCGTCATTTGTTTGAACAAGATCGAGAGAGCTTCTTACCAAACGTTGGTCGTATCGCTACAGGAAAAATGGCGGAATGCCCGGCGCGACTCTCCACCGCCCATCGTTACCGTCCCCTATCTCGAAGATATGCAGGTCGACGATTTCGCCCAGCTGAGCAGCGAACGCGCGCAACTGCTCGGCGCGGTGGACAGGGCAATCCGGTCGGTCCGCCGCGAGCCGCACGCGAAGAACGCCGGGCGTTTCGTCCAGATCCACTGGCGCGACTGGCTGGCGCCGGTCAAAGCCGAAAACAGCCTGAATGCCGAATGGCACAGCCTGATCGACGAGGCCGTCCGCGACAGTTTGAATATCTACAAGCGGGACTACCTCAACCATCCCCATCATTACGAGACGTTTCAACGTGCACTGGCGGAACTCCTGACTTTGCTCGAAATTCCGGGGCTCGCCGGCGCGCTGCTCACCACACGCAAAATCGTCACCTGGCCGGTGCGTCAAATCGTCAAGCTCGGTCAGGCGGTCGGCGGCCGCAGGCAACGGAGCGTCAGCGGCGAAGCGGCGATTCTGCACCAGGTTGCCGAACACCTGTTCATCCGCATCAGCGAGACCATTCTTCTGAAGCGCGATGACGATCCGTCCCGGCAAGCCTGGTGGAAAGAAATGGCCGGGTTGCTGAGGAGCGCAAGACCCGTACTGACCAACCGCTACGCGTCGGCCGTCGACCAATACATCCTGGCGTTCCAACCCGAAATCGAGAAAACGGCTCACGGCCTGTACGACCGCCTTCGGGAACACCCCGCGGTATTGAACGGCATCCGGGCCACGCGCGTCACCACCGATGCCGCGGCATTGGCCGTGGCCCTGCACACCGGGGGTATCGGCGTGCAGGATTTCATCATCGCGCCGGCCATGCTGTCGCTGACCACGATGCTCGCCGAGAGCGCCATCGGGCACTACATGGGCAAGGCGGCGGCCGATCTCAAACAGAAGCAGTTCAAGGCCGTGGAAGAATTGTTCGCCAGAACCGTTCACGCCTATTTGATCGGTCTGCCGGGACAGATGGACACTTCCCGCCAGTTCAATATTCCCCCGGAGACCCTAGAGTCGGCCGAAGCGCAACTGGGGTGAGCCATGCAGATACCGTTCGAACGATTACTGACGACCGCGAGGAACTGGGCAGAAAAAGCCCGCGCCGAAGGCTGGCTGACGCCGGGAGACATCCACGGCCTCAACGAGGTTGACACGCGAACGCCGGCAGCCTTGTTCGATGCCGGCACGCATCGCCCCCTGGTGGCCGCTTTTTTCGGCGGCACCGGCGTGGGCAAGAGCACCTTGCTGAACCGGCTTGCCGGCCAGGCGATCGCGCGCACCGGCGTCGAGCGGCCGACGTCGCGGGAGGTCTCTCTTTATCTCCACGATTCGGTGAAGATCCAGCACCTCCCGAAAAACTTCCCCATTGACCGGGTGCGCACGGCCTATCATCACGACGACAGGCGCCGACAGATCCTCTGGATCGACATGCCGGACATCGACAGCACCGAACAGAGCAACCGGGAACTGGTACTGGATTGGCTGCCCCACATCGATGTCCTGATTTACGTGGTGAGCCCCGAACGCTATCGCGACGACAAGGGCTGGCGCCTGCTGCAGGCCCATGGCGGCGAACATGCCTGGCTGTTCGTCATGAATCAATGGGACCGCGGCCATCCCGCCCAGACCGAGGATTTCGCCAAGCTGCTGACCAAGGCCGGCTTCAGAAATCCCATTCTGCTCCGCACCGACAGCCGCGACATCGAAGTCGAGCGAAAACCCGACGATTTCGAGACCCTGCAGGCCATCCTCCAGGACATGGCCGACCGCCATGTCATTCATCAGCTGGAAATTCGCGCGGAAACCCTGCGCCTGGACGCCCTTCGGGACGCTTTGCACGACTGTCTGGAGAAACTCGGCGACCGCGACGGTTACGCCGGGCTGGAACCGAATTGGTCCGCGATCTGGCAGGAGACGCGAGACGATTTGATGAAAGGGCTGGAATGGCCGATTCAAGAGGTTGCCCGCGCGTTCGTAACCTATGAAACGAGTGTGTTGCGCCGCCGCATAGACTTGACCCAATCCCCCGACGAAAACACTGGAGCAAAAAACGCCCCGCCGGACTCCATCTTGTGGGATGAGTGGGCCGAAAGCCGCTATCGGGACGCACTGGACCGCTTGATCGTCGAAGCCGGCGAACGGGGACTCGCGGTGGTCCCGCTCAAGGCCCGGCTGGATCGGTTGGCGCGCGGAATGAGCCGCAGCGTTCTAACGGAAGGACAGCGCTCGCTGCGGCTGGCACTGGCCAACCCGGGAAATGCACTGCAGCGTTTTTTCCTGAAACTTTCCGGCTTTCTGACGGTTTTCCTGCCCCTGATCGCGATCGGCTGGGTGTCCTACCAGGTCGTCAAAGGCTATTACGAAAGCGCGCTTTATCACCTGGGCTACCTCGGAACCGATTTCGCGATACACAGCGTATTGCTGATCGTCCTGTCCTGGCTGTTGCCCTATTTTCTATACCGAAAACTGAAACCCTCGGCCGAACGCACCGCCGTCAAGGGATTGCGCGAAGGCATCGGGCTGGCATTGGACCAGAGCGGCGACCGGGTAACGGAACAACTCGGGGAGATGGAGCAGGAACGGCAGGCCTTGATCGAAGAAGGGAAACGAATCGCCAGCCTTTCTTCCCCGGCCGAGGCCCTCGAAGCGGATCAGGGATCGAAGCTGCTGGAACGCGTGCTTCCGGCATCCGCCCGCAAGCGTCAGAAAACCGCGGGCTAGTGCTTTTCACCGCGAGATTGCGGGGAGTGATCGAGGCCGGCGCGCCCGGATGCGGTCGGCGATTCCTTTGCCGATGCAGGCGGTTGGCCAACTCGTTCCGTCGGGAAAGGATTCCCGGTCCGCAAGTTCGTAGGTCGGCAATCCCTTGCCGACAACGGCGCAAGACACACGCAAGCCGGCACGGGATTGCCGACGAACGTGGCGGAATGCGCTCGACCTATTCCATGAGATCGAAATAACTTTTGTCCACTCCGCATTCCGGACATACCCAGTCGTCCGGAACGTCTTCCCAGCGCGTACCGGGATCGATCCCGGAATCGGGATCGCCCAGTTCCTCGTCGTAAACATAACCACAGGCGGAACAAATGAATTTTCGATATTGGGCCATAGGGCAAAAGCTCCTCTCGTTATTCTTATACAAGCAACCCCGCGGTCGGAGGTTTATCCGGCCGCTCTCCGTCCTCGATCGTCAAGTAAGGCGGTATCATTCCATTCGGCATTCGAGTGGACATTCATCGTAGGATGGGTAGAGCGAAGCGAAACCCATCGATGGTGGATTAGCCCTTCGACTGGGCTCAGGACAGGCCCTTCGGCTCCGCGTAACCCGCCGAGTCGAGGTCGCTTGGTGGGTTACGACGCACGCAAAGCGCCGTGATCGATCATCGGTCAGTGCTGACGTGCGCCTAATCCACCCTACGAAAATGAATGTCTAATTGAAAGCGATTTGGAATCAGCCGCCTCCAATACCGTCCAGGTATTTTTCGGCATCGAGCGCCGCCATGCATCCGGAACCCGCCGAGGTAACCGCCTGGCGGTAAACCGAATCGGCTACGTCGCCGGCCGCGAATACGCCCGGCACGCTGGTCGCCGTCGCATTGCCGTCGAGTCCGCTCTTCACGATGATGTAACCGTCGCGCATCTCCAACTGCCCGGCGAAAATTTCGGTATTGGGGGAATGGCCGATCGCGATGAACACCCCGTCCAGCGTCAGTTCCTTGGTCGAGCCATCCTCCACGCGCTTGATGCGCAACCCGGTAACTCCCGAGTCGTCGCCCAGAACTTCGTCCACCACGTGATTCCATTCGATGACCACGTTGCCGGACCGCGCACGCTCCAGCAGTTTTTCCGAAAGAATCTTCTCCGACCTGAACTTGTCGCGTCTGTGCACGACGGTGACTTGGGACGCGATATTGGCGAGATAGAGGGCTTCCTCCACCGCCGTATTCCCGCCGCCGATTACCGCCACGGGCTTCTTGCGGTAGAAAAAGCCGTCGCAGGTCGCGCAGGCGGAGACGCCCCGGCCCTTGAACGCCTCCTCGGACGGCAGCCCGAGGTAACGCGCGGATGCGCCCGTGGCTATGATCAGCGCATCACAGGTATAGACGCCGGAATCGCCGGTGAGTCGGAACGGTCTCGACGACAGATCGGCGGTATGAATGTGGTCGAACACGATCTCGGTTTCGAAACGTTCGGCATGACGGCGCATGCGCTCCATGAGATCGGGGCCTTGTAGTCCCTCGGGATCGCCCGGCCAGTTATCCACTTCGGTGGTCGTGGTCAATTGTCCGCCCATCTGGATACCGGTGACGAGCACCGGCTTCAGATTGGCTCGCGCGGCATAAACCGCGGCGGTGTATCCCGCCGGGCCGGATCCCAAGATCAACAACCGGCAATGTCTTTGTTCGGTCATGTGCTCCTCGGTTGGGTGATTGCAACAACAAAATACCAAGTATGACGATAAGTTTTTACAGCGTAAACCCCGGCTCTTGATTAAATCACGCCGATTTTGAACAATACCCCGGTCATTTATTTATTTGATTTGGTGAGAATTTTGTCGCAGTTTTACAAAAAGCTCACGATCGGTCAGGATCTGGGCTCGGTACTGGTCAGAGGGCTGCGCGAAGCAGCCTTTTTGATTTACCTGGCTATTTCGTTGTTTTTCCTGATCTCCTTGATGACTTTCGACTCGAGCGATCCGGGTTGGTCTCATACCGGCGTGGGCCATCCGATCGCCAACGCCGGCGGCGCGGTCGGGGCCTGGCTCGCGGATTTCGCCCTTTCCCTGCTCGGATTGCCGGCTTTCCTGTTTCCCTTTTTGCTATCCGGCTACGGATATTCCATCTATAAGGGCCCGGCTTCGCAAGAACCTTATGGCGCCTTCAATTACCTGCTTCGCTGGTTCGGCTTCGGGACCGCGATGGCAGCGGGCGCCGCCTTGGCCGATATGCACCTGCTGCGTCCCCCTTTTCCGCTTCCGGAAACCAGCGGCGGCATCCTCGGCCAGGAAGCGGCCGGACTCTTGGCCGGAGCTTTCGGCACGACCGGCGCCTCCGTATTGCTGATCGCGTTTTTCCTGGCGGGGGTTTCGCTTTATACCAGCCTGTCCTGGCTGGGTTTGCTGGACACAGTGGGGAAAGGGGGCTTGACGATCGCAAACGGTTTTTTCGCCGCATTCCGGCGGCTGGCCGGACCCTCCGGGCCGGCGCGGCATGACGAAGAACCCGAAACCCGGGCCGACGCCCCGCGAACGAAGATCAAACCCAAGCGCATCGAGCCCACAGTCAAGAGAAAGCCGCAGCCTCCCGAGATCAAGGATTCAAAAGAACCCAAGGAGGCCAAGGAACCCAAAGAACCGTTCCGGTTCCGAAAAGCCGCGAAGCCGGTCAACGCACCTCTGCCGAACGAGGGAGAACTACCCGCCCTCGCTCTGCTCAACAGTACCGCGCCGAGGATCAAAGGCTACTCCAACGCGGCCCTGGAGGAGATGTCGCAGCTGGTCGAGACTATCCTCGCGGATTTCGGCGTGGAGGTTCAGGTTACCGAGGTTCATCCCGGCCCCGTCATCACGCG
The DNA here is from genome assembly GCF_003584645.1 of Methylocaldum marinum. GTDB lineage: Bacteria > Pseudomonadota > Gammaproteobacteria > Methylococcales > Methylococcaceae > Methylocaldum > Methylocaldum marinum. Next base: position 5,187,601 of record NZ_AP017928.1, on the reverse strand, counting down.
CTTCGAAATTCAGCCGGCGGCGGGCGTGAAAGTGAGCCGGATCAGCGGATTGGCGAAGGACCTGGCGCGCGCGCTGTCCGTCACCAGCGTGCGCGTGGTCGAGATTATCCCCGGCAAATCGGTGATCGGCCTGGAAATCCCCAATGAAGAGCGGGAAACCGTATTGCTCCATTCGGTGCTCTCGTCCGAGCCTTACCAACACTCCGGCTCGGCGCTGACCCTGGTGCTCGGAAAAGACATCGGCGGACAGCCGGTAGTGGCGAATCTGGCCCGCATGCCCCACTTGCTGGTAGCGGGCACCACCGGCTCCGGCAAGTCGGTCGCGGTCAACGTCATGATCCTCAGCATGCTGTTCAAGGCGCGGCCCGACGAGGTCCGCCTGATCATGATTGACCCCAAGATGCTGGAACTTTCGGTATACGAAGGTATCCCCCATCTGCTGACCCCGGTGGTCACCGACATGAAGGAGGCCGCCAACGCCTTGCGCTGGTGTGTGGCGGAAATGGAGCGGCGCTATAAGCTGATGTCCATGCTCGGGGTCCGCAATCTCGCGGGTTTCAATCAGAAGGTAACCGACGCGATCGAAGCCGGCCAGCCTATCCACGATCCCATGTGGTCCGCCGATCAAGCGCTGGAGGGCGAAGAGCCCCCTCCCCTGTCGCCCCTGCCCTATATCGTCATCGTCATCGACGAACTGGCCGACATGATGATGATCGTCGGCAAGAAGGTGGAAGAATTGATCGCCCGCCTGGCGCAGAAGGCGCGCGCCGCCGGGCTGCATTTGATTCTGGCCACCCAACGGCCGTCCGTGGACGTGCTCACCGGTCTGATCAAGGCCAACATTCCGACCCGCATCGCTTTCCAGGTGTCCTCGCGCATCGACTCGCGCACCATCATCGACCAGGGCGGCGCCGAGGCCTTACTGGGCAACGGCGACATGCTCTATCTGCCTCCCGGCACCGGGCTTCCCATGCGCGCGCACGGCGCCTTCGTGTCCGACCAGGAAGTCCATAACGTGGTCGAGTTCCTGAAACGGACCGGACGCGCCGACTACATCGACGAAATTACCCGCTTCTCCGAGGACAGCGGGGATTTTTCCGGCGGCAAATCTTCCGGCGGCGGAGACGGAGAAGAGCTCGACGCGCTGTACGACGAGGCCGTCCGCTTCGTCACCGAATCGCGCAAAGCGTCCATCTCCAGCGTACAGCGTCGGTTCAAGGTAGGTTATAACCGCGCGGCGCGGATGATCGAGGACATGGAGAAGGCCGGTGTCGTGGGTCCCGCCGAAACCAACGGAAGCCGCGAGGTCCTGGCCCCGCCGCCGCCCGATGTCTGAGCACCTCGCCTAAACCAGAGTCCGATGCATGTGTCAGATGTAGGGTGGGTTAGGCGCGCGCAGCCATCAACCATGCCGTCGCTGCTGGATTCTCCGGGCGCCGTAACCCACCGGGAAAAGCCGCGGAACCGGTGGGTTTCGCTTCGCTCTACCGATCCTACAACACTTACGTTTTGTTATTGAATTATCTCTGGGTCGGCTTTTTCCTGGCAGCCTTCGTTTCCGGGCTGGTCCAGTGGCTATGGTTGGGCGATGCCGAGATTTTCGCCCGGCTGATGCAGGCGGTGTTCGACAGCGCCAAGGCGGCTTTCGAGATTTCCCTGGGGCTGACCGGCGCCCTGGCGTTTTGGCTGGGCATGCTCCGGGTCGGCGAGCGCGGTGGCTTTCTCGGGCTGCTTACACGAGGACTGAGCCCTTTACTGCGCCGCGTGATGCCCCAGGTTCCCCCGGACCATCCGGCCATGGGGGCGATGGTGATGAATCTTTCGGCCAATGTCCTCGGGCTCGACAATGCCGCCACGCCGCTGGGCATCAAGGCCATGCAGGAACTGCAAAGCCTGAACCCGAAGCCGGACACGGCGAGCGACGCCCAGATCCTGTTCTTCGTGATCAATGCCTCCTCCATAACCTTGTTTCCGGTATCGATCCTGGTGTTTCGGGCACAAATGGGCGCGGCCCATCCGGCAGACGTCGTGATTCCCATTCTGATGGCGACCTTCTGCTCCACCTTTGTCGGATTTACAAGCGTCGCGCTGCGGCAGCGGATCGCTCTACGCGATCCGGTAATCCTCGTCTATTTGAGTGGATTCGTTCTGGCGGTAGCCGGCCTGGCGCTCTATTTCGGCGGTCTGCCTCAGGACGAGATGCAGAGGAACTCGGCGGCTTTCAGCAATCTGCTGCTGTTTTCGCTGATTGCCCTGTTCCTGGCCGGTGCGGTTCGCCGGCGGGTCAACGCTTACGACGCCTTTGTCGAAGGCGCCAAAGAGGGGTTCACTACGGCGATCACCATCCTGCCCTATCTGGTGGCGATGCTGGTCGCCATCGGCGTGCTGCGGGCGAGCGGGCTGCTGGAAGCGATCATGTCCGGAATGCGTTTCGTCGGCGATGCCGTTCGGCTCGACGTGCGCTTCGTCGATGCCCTGCCGACCGCGCTGATCAAGCCGTTCAGCGGCAGCGGAGCGCGCGCGATGATGCTGGACAGCATGCGCGCCTACGGCGTCGATTCCTTCGCGGCACGGCTCGCCACCGTCATTCAGGGCAGCACCGAGACGACTTTTTACGTGCTGGCGGTGTATTTCGGAGCGGTCGGTGTCAAAAATGTGAAATATGCAGTAGGCTGCGGGCTTCTGGCGGATATGGCCGGGGTGGTCGCGGCCATTGCGATTACCTATCGATTTTTTGGTTAAGAACCATGCGCGTTAACTTGAAAGCCTTGGGCTGCCGCCTCAACGAGGCGGAACTCGAAACCTGGGCGCGGCAGCTCCAGCGTGAGGGGCATCGCATCGTCGACGACTCCGAGGAAGCCGATCTGGTCGTGCTCAATTCCTGTGCGGTCACACAAGAGGCTGTGCGCAAGTCGCGGCATTTGATACGCCGCGCGGCACGGGAAAATCCCAAGGCGAAGCTGGTGCTGAGCGGCTGTTATGCCACCCTGAACCGGGAGGAAGCGGAAGGACTGGGCGTCGATCTGGTGGTTGCCAACGAGAACAAGGCGCAGCTGATCGATATCGCCAGGGACGAACTCGAACTGCCGGTGATGCCGGCGTTTTCGACCGATCCCGGCGAATCGGCGCTGTTTCGGCTCGGCCGGCAGCGCGCTTTCATCAAGGTCCAGGACGGCTGCCGGTATCGCTGCACCTTCTGCATCGTCACCGTCGCGCGGGGCGAGGAACGGAGCCGCAGCATAGACGACATTGTCGCCGAGATCGACGACTTGCACGCGCAAGGGATCCAGGAGGCGGTGCTCACCGGCGTTCATCTGGGCGGGTACGGCAGCGATCTCGGCTACGGCCTCGATCGGCTGATCCGCGCCGTGCTCGAACGCACCGGCATCCCGCGCCTGCGCCTGGGCTCCCTGGAACCCTGGGATTTGCCGGATGCCTTCAGCGAGCTTTTCGAGAACCCGAGGTTCATGCCGCACCTGCACTTGCCGCTGCAAAGCGGCTCCGACTCGGTGCTGAAGCGCATGGCACGGCGCTGCAAGACGGCCGATTTCGCACGGCTGGTGGAGCAGTTGCGGAAGGACGTGCCGGACATCAATATCACCACCGACGTGATCGTCGGCTTTCCCGGCGAAACCGAAGCGGAATGGCAAGCAAGCCTCGCGTTTATCGAGTCCATCGCGTTCGGCCACATCCACATCTTCGCCTATTCGCCCCGCTCCGGCACCAAGGCCGCCGAAATGCCGGCCCATGTCCCGGCCGAGCTCAAAAAGGCACGAAGCCGTGCGCTGCACGAGGTCTCGGAACGGCTGAAGCGGGCGAACTTCGAGCGTTTCCTGGGCCGCGCATTGCCGGTTCTCTGGGAAACGGAAAAAGCGGCCCAGGACCATCGCCTAGAGGTTTTCGGTTATACCCCGAATTATCTGCGTGTAGCCGCGCGAGCCGAACCGGGATGCGCCTTGGGCAACCGCATCACCCCGGCCCGGCTAATGGCCGTCGCCGATTCGGGCGATCATGTATTGGCCGAGTCGGTATCCGATAGCTCTCCGAGCTGCCCCTCCAGGAGATAAAGCGTAGCCCCGATCACCGCAGCCGGCGGGATCAGCACGTTCAGCACCGGTATGGTTAATGCCAGCGTAACCAGCCCGCCGAAGCTGAACACGCCGAACGGCAGTTTCTTGGCAATGCGGCGCTGCTCATCGAAGCGGTAACCGTGGACCTCGAGCGGATAGGCCAGGTATTCGATCGCCAGGAACCAGGCGCTGAACGTCAGCCAGATGAACGGTGCGAACAGGTTCAGGCCCGGAATCAGAAACAGGATGAGCAGGGGAACGGCACGGGTCAGGAAATAGATCAACCGCTTGGCCTCGGACAGCGAGTCGCTCACCAGCGCCTTGCTCAAAGAGTCTCCCGCTTCCGGGAGCGGGCGGCCCGTCTGCAGGACGATGGTTTTCTCCGCCAGGCGTCCGTAGAACGGCGCTCCGATCAGATTGGCCAGCAGCGTGAACGTGAAATATACGATGAGCAAAAAGCTCAGGCCGAAAATGGGCCACAGCAGCCAGCGCAGGAAATCCAGCCAGGCGGGGAGCAGCCAGTCTATGAAAGCTGAAAAATAGTAAATGCCCCCTGCCATGGCGATTGAATAAAGCACCAGGTTGATCAACAGAGGAATGCCGACCAGATGGCGCAGCCCCGGCTTTGCGAGCAACCGGAGTCCGCGCAGCAGACAGACGGCGGAAAGATGTACGTTATTGAGCTTTCGGATGTTTACTGGGTCGTTCATCGATGGGTCGAATCCGGATATGGGAAGAATCGGGGCATTATCCTACGGGCACGAGGGCCGCTTGACCATAAGGCAGACGAAGATCGACCCAAGACGTACATTCCGGCAAGCTCCAATCCGGCTCTGAAGTCGGACATCCACTCGGAAACGGAACTCATATTCGAATAGGCGGCCCGATTCGGAATTTGCAGGACATTTCACAGCTGCCGGCGGTCAAAATCTACCGCCGGCAGGGCAAACGGGCGGTTTGCGAACACGGCGACAATCGGTCCGGCAAACGGCTGGTCCGCTGCCGAAACGAGGCCAAGCGGGTAGGCACGTATGAACGAAAAGGTCTTCGGCACTATAACGATCGAATGCATACAGGAGAATATCGCCGATCAGCCCGACATGGAAGCCGTCGTCAACGCTGCCAATGCCCAGCTTCTGACGGGAGGAGGCGTTGCCGGCGCGATTCACGGGGCCGCGGGGCCCGGACTCGAACGGGAATGCCGGCAATACGCGCCGATTCGTCCCGGCCAGGCAGTCATCACCGGCGCTCATGGCTTGCCCAACCATTACGTAATCCACTGCCTAGGGCCGATCTACGGTGTCGACGAACCCGCCGACAAATTGCTCGCCGACGGCTACCGTAACGCTCTGCGCCTGGCCGAGCAAAACCATATCCGGTCCATCGCCTTTCCGGCGCTCTCGACCGGGGCTTTCGGCTATCCGATGGAGGCGGCGGCAGCGGTGGCCTTCGAGACCATTTTGACCCAGGCGCCCGAACTTTCGTCCGTGAAACACATTCGCTTCGTATTGTTCCGGGCGAAAGACCAGCAGATCCATGCAAGTGTCCTCGAAGCCGTTTCGAATCGCGTACCCGGAGGCTGAGCTTTCATGCACGATTCGAAGCGCCGATGAAGCGGAATCAGGATGACGGAACTTGAAGATGCACTCGCACCCGGCGACGCTTTGATCATCGTCGACGTGCAGAACGACTTTTGTCCGGGCGGAGCCCTGCCGATCGAAAACGGCAATGCGGTGGTACCGATTCTCAACCGCTGGATCGCGGCCGCCGTGAGCCGGAACGTGCCGGTCTATGCCTCGCGCGACTGGCATCCCGCGGGCCACGTCAGCTTCCGGCAAAGCGGCGGCCCCTGGCCGCCCCATTGTTTACAGGACAGCGAGGGCGCCCGCTTTCACCCCGACCTAAAGCTGCCCGATTCGACCGTTATCGTGACCAAGGGCGTTCGTTTCGACCGGGATCAGAATTCGGCATTTGACCAGACCGGACTTGCCCGGCATCTACGCAAGGCCGGCATCAAACGCCTCTGGATAGGCGGTCTCGCGGAGGATATCTGCGTGCTGGCAACGGTGCTGGATGCGCGCCGGGAAGGCTTCGAGGCCATTCTGATTCGGGAAGCCACCCGCCCCGTTACGCCTCGAGGCGGCGAGGAGGCACGCCGGAAGATGCAAGAAGCCGGTGCTGCCGTTACCGGCTTGACGCCGGCCCTCTGAGCGTTCGTCAGGCGCTTACATCATTTCGCAGAAACAATTCATTTCGTCGACAAACCTGACGCAACTCACTAAATTACTCGAAAATCGTAAACAAAAATAAAACGACATCTGATCCGCCCCACGGCCCACCGCGCCATACCCTGTAGAACTCGATGCGTTCCGCAGGCCATTGCGTGCCCGGATGGATTCGCCGGCAAAGGATTACCGGCCTATCGCCCTTAGACTGCCGAACGCCTCTATCAGAGCTTCCGCGAACAAATCCAGTTTGCAATCCCCGGCTGGGGTCGAGCCGTCTCCGCCGGATCGTGGGTTCGTCGCGATAGGTGTCTTCCTTGTATTTTGATTGGAGCGTCAAATGCTAATGTCCGTCCGCCGGAACTGGTTTTCCAATATTCGCGGCGATCTGTTGTCGGGAACCGTGGTGGCACTCGCGCTGATTCCGGAAGCGATCGCGTTTTCGATCATCGCCGGAGTCGATCCCAAGGTCGGCCTGTACGCCTCGTTTTGCATCGCGGTCGTCACCGCTTTCGCGGGCGGGCGGCCCGGGATGATCTCCGCTGCCACCGGCGCCATGGCGCTGCTCATGATCACGCTGGTAAAAGAGCACGGGTTGCAATATCTGTTCGGCGCCACGCTCCTGACCGGCTTCTTTCAGATCATCGCCGGCTATCTCAGGCTGGGCGATCTGATGCGGTTCGTATCGCGATCGGTGGTGACGGGTTTCGTCAATGCCCTGGCCATACTCATCTTCATGGCGCAACTGCCCGAACTTACCAATGTGAGCTGGCATGTCTATGCGATGACTGCCGGCGGACTGGCCATCATTTATCTCTTCCCGCTGCTGACCAGGGCGGTCCCTTCCCCCCTGGTCTGCATCATCGTCCTGACCGCCATCGCCATAGCCCTGGACCTGGATATCCGCACCGTGGGCGATATGGGGCAGTTGCCCGACAATTTGCCGGTTTTTTCCTGGCCCGATGTACCGCTGAGTTTCGAAACCCTTAAAATCGTATTTCCCTATGCCATCACGATGGCCACCGTAGGACTGCTGGAGTCGATGATGACGGCCACCATCGTCGACGATCTTACCGATTCGCCCAGCGACAAGAACCGGGAGTGCAAGGGCCAGGGCATCGCCAATATCGCAGCCGGGTTGTTCGGCGGCATGGCCGGATGCGCCATGATCGGACAGTCCGTGATCAATGTGAAATCCGGCGGGCGGACGCGACTGTCCACCCTTACGGCGGGCGTTTTCCTGTTGATCATGGTCGTGTTCCTGGGGCCCTGGGTATCGCGCATCCCCATGGCCGCGCTCGTTGCCGTGATGATCATGGTTTCGATCGGAACCTTCAGCTGGGACTCGATTCGTAATCTGAGCAAATATCCCTTGAGCACCAATATCGTTATGATTACGACCGTGGCGGTCGTCGTCGCAACGCACAACCTCGCGCTCGGCGTTTTCGTCGGCGTGTTGCTGGCCTCGTTGTTCTTTGCGAACAAGGTCGGCCAATTTCTCGAGATCCGTTCCAAGGCCGGCGAGGACGGTTCGGTGCGGACTTATCTCGTGGTCGGCCAGGTGTTTTTCACCTCGGCCGGCAAGTTCACCGCCGCTTTCGATTTCAAGGAGGATATCGATAAGGTCGTGATCGATCTGACCCGCGCCCACTTCTGGGACATCACCTCGGTAAGCGCTCTGGATAAAGTCGTCATCAAGTTCCGGCGCGAGGGTATCGAAGTCGAGATCGTCGGTCTGAACCAAGCCAGTGCGACTATCGTGGACCGGTTTGCGGTTCACGATAAACCGGAAGCCGTGGAAAAATTGATGGCCCACTGACAAAAGGTTTCAGTATGACTAAGGTAATGGCTTGTATCGATGGCTCGAGGGCGGCTACGGCGGTTTGCGACTACGCCGCCTGGGCAAGCCGCCGGCTTCGCGCCCCGCTCACCTTCATCCATGTACTGGACAAGTCGCAGTACCCGGTGGACGGCAATCTGAGCGGCAATATCGGTTTGGGCAGCCGCGAGTCCTTATTGGAAGAGCTGACGGCCCTGGATGAAAAGCGCGGGAAGCTCGCACGCGAACAGGGCCGGCTGATGCTGGCGGAAGCAAAAGCGCGGGCCGTCGCCGACGGCATCGAATCGCCGTCCTGCGTTCAGCGTCACGGCAGCCTGGTGGATACGCTCTTGGAGTTCGAGGAGGATATTCGCCTGCTGGTAATGGGCAAGCAGGGCGAAACCACCAATGGCGCCAACCATCATATCGGCAGTCACCTGGAGACGATTATCCGAACGATGCACAGGCCGATACTGGTAACACCCCATCAATTCCGCGAGCCCAAGCGGGTCATGTTCGCCTTCGACGGCAGCGCGACCACGCGCAAGGGCATCGAGATGGTGGCCAACAGTCCGCTATTCAGGGGACTGTCCTGTCATATTCTCACCGCCGGCAAGGAAAGTTCCGGCACGCGCGAACACCTCAACTGGGCGAGGGCCGCATTGGCGCGGGCCGGCTTCGATGTAACCGCGGAGATCCGTGACGGCGATGTGCTCAAGGTGACCGAGCAATACCGGCAGGAACACGACATAGATTTGTTGATCATGGGCGCTTACGGCCATTCCAGAATACGCGAGTTTCTGGTGGGCAGCACCACGACGAGCATGCTCACCAACGCCACGCCGCCGGTTTTGGTGCTGCGCTAGAACATTTTCATTTCTACCGTACGGAAGCTCGCGAGTAGACACCGTTTTGGAAATCGAGACGCAAGCCTCGCGACGAGCGACGTAATGCCAAGAACGGATTCGCGACCTACGGCGGCGCGGTCGTAGGTCGGCAATCCTTTGCCGACGAATACTTGAGTCGATCTACCTGGCCGAAGGCGCCAACGACTTCCACCAAGCCTGTTATGCTGTTTGAGATCGCGATCGATGGGTTTCGCTTCGCTCTACCCATCCTACGGTGCGGCGGCGTCGGAGCTCTTGAAGAGCGAGGGATTCATGCCGTAGCGGCTGAGCAAGCGGTAGAACTCGGTTCGATTGCGCTTGGCCAGCTTGGCGGCCTGGGTCACGTTGCCATTGGTCATCTGCAGCAAGCGGATCAGATAATTCCGCTCGAACTGTTCGCGGGCCTCCTGCAAGGACAGGAAAGACGACGGTTCGTCCCGCAGTGCCCGCTGCACCAGCGTTACCGGAATCAGCGGTGTCGAGGACAGCGCCACGCACTGCTCCACGACGTTGCGGAGTTGCCGCACGTTACCGGGCCATTCGAAATTGACGAAACATTCCATGGCTTCCGGCGAGAATCCCTTGACCCGATTGCCGTAGGTTTCCGCCAGATCCCTCAGGAAATGCATCGCCAGCAAGGGAATATCCTCCGGACGCTTGGATAGGGGCGGCAGCATCAAGGTGACGACATTGAGCCGATAATAAAGGTCTTCGCGGAAATTCCCTTCCGCCATGGCCTTGTCCAAATCCGCATGGGTCGCGGAAATGATGCGCACATCCACCGGTTCGTCGTCGGTGGCACCCACCGGCCGCACCTTCATTTCCTGAAGCGCGCGCAACAGCTTCGCCTGAAACGATTTGGGCATATCGCCGATTTCGTCCAGAAACAAGGTGCCGCCGTCGGCGGCACGGAAGAGTCCCTTGTGGTCCCGGGTAGCGCCGGTAAAGGCGCCTCTGCGATGGCCGAAAAGCTCGGACTCGAACAGATTCTCCGGAATCGCACTACAATTCACCGCCACGAACGGCCCATCGGCCCGCGTACTGGCCTCGTGAATGGCGCGTGCGAGCAGTTCCTTTCCGGTACCGCTTTCCCCGCCGATAAAGATGCTCGCCTTACTCTGGGCGACGCGATTGGCCTGGTTCAGAAGCTCTTCCATGAGCGGACTCTGGGTGACGATATGTTGCCGCCAGTCGTCCTGGTCGATCGTAACGCCGCTGGTAAGTCCAATGCGCATGGCCTGATTGACCATCTTGACCAGCTCGTTCTTGTCCACGGGCTTGGACACGAAACCGAACACGCCCCGCTTGGTTGCACTGACGGCATCGCTAATCGTGCCGTGAGCCGTCATGATGATGAAGGGCAAGGTGGGATATTGCTCGTGGAGTACGTCGAACAGCGCCAGGCCGTCCATGCCTTCCATGCGCAGGTCCGTCACGACCACATGGGGACGGAACACGGAAACCCGCGAAATAGCCGCCGCGCCGCTATTCACGGTTTCCAGCTCGAATCCCGCCGAGGTGAGGCGCAAGGCCACGAGACGCAACAGATCCGGATCGTCGTCGACTAATAGGACACGTTTACGTGCAGTATTCATAGGATTATTGTCCGATTTTTGGCTCGTCCAAACGCTGCTCGATGGCTTTGAGCGCGTCCAGCTTCTCTTGAAGCTCTTTCAGTTCGCTCTCTTGCGTTTTCAGCTGCCGGTGCACCTTCTTTTCTTTCGAAACGGTATGGGACACCTGGCGCTCCGAGCTTTTCCGCCTCTCGATCTCCGTGTCGATCCGGCTCAAAATTTCTTTCTGATAAATCAGCAGCGACTTGAGTCGCTCATCATGGAGTTCGGCCAAAGAGGCGTCGGCGATTCCTATGGCATTGCGGATATCGCCGCAGGCCTCGGTGACCGCCTGGGCAAAGAAAACGTGCAGACGTACGCCCAAGCTGCGGTCCACCCGGTAGTCCTGCAATAGCTGCTGGCATTCGGAAAGCCGCTCGGCCGGGGGCATACGGGCAATGTCGGCAGCAAATCCGAGGAGATCCTCAAGCGCATAGCTCGCGTATTTCTGCTCGGATGTTTGAGATGCAGTATCACCATGAACCTTGCTCCTGAAATCTGCACAACCCGTGATAGCGAACAACACGACCAGAGCAGCAGCGCGGGAGGGGAATTTCATGTATCACTTAATCTAGACGTAAAGGAATTTGCACCCGAATTCGGGCGCCGGTTTTGTTCGGGCGGGGCTCCAAAGCTTCGACTTTGCCGTGGTGACCGGAAACGCATTCGCCAACTATGGCCAGTCCCATGCCGGAGCCGGCAACACCCTCCTTTCGGGCGGCCTTTCCCTGAAAGAACGGCTCGAAAACGTGCTTACGCTCATCGGCTTCTATTCCGGGACCGTCATCTTCAACCTCCAACTCCATGTGGCCCCCGTTCTGACGGAGGGAGACCCGGATTTCGCCGCCGATGGGCGAGTATTTAACTGCATTTGACAGCAGATTATCAACAACCGTACGCAATTGGTCCGGGTTGCCGTCGAGCTCGACCGGACGCAGGTGTTCGATCAAGCCGATGGACTTGGTACGCAGTCGAATCTGGTAGTCCTCGATCAATTCCGACACCAGCCGCGCCATATTCACCGTCTCTCTAAGCATGGCGCCGGGACGGGCATTGACCTGACTGTAATTGATCAATTCGGCAATCAAGGTATCCAGCTTTTGAGTGTTGCTGACCACGATTTGAGCGATTTCCCTTTGCTCGGTATTGAGTTCCCCGACGACCTCATCGGCCAGCAACTCGGTGCCTTCATGGATGGTCGCCAGCGGAGTCTTGATTTCGTGGGACACATGACGGATGAATTGCTGCTTGCCTTCCTCGAGCGCCCGGAGCCGGCTGCGCAGCCAGTCCAACCGCTCGCCCAGGTATTCCAGATCCTTGGGACCGGTTACTTGAACCGGCTGAATGAAATCGCCGGCCCCGAGCTTGCGTATGGCGTGATCCATCTGCCGCACGGAGCGAATGATGAAAAACGTGACAAACGAAATCAAAACCGCCGAAATCGGGAGCAGGACCGAAGACTCCTGAAGCATCCGGCGCTGAACCACATCGGACCGATGCTCCAGATTATCGACTTCGGAATCCACGATACCCGAGAAAGCGCGGGCAAGTTCCCGTGCCCTATGATTGAGCGTCGAAAACATCTCATCGGTCGCTTCCACCCGCTCCTTCCTAGGGCTGTCGCGCTGCTCGCGCGTGGAAGAAGCGGAGCGGCGGACGTTGACTTTTTCGACTTTCGCCACCGGCTCGAACGACATGTTCGAAACATGTTGATAGACGCCGTCTTCCTCCAGGGCAAACTGCCGGAGTCCGGCAATCAGCGCCGGTTCTTCGGTCAGACTCAAGAGATTTCCGATCACCTCGCTGAGGTCGCGATGAACCGTTTCAAAAGCGAGACGGCTTTCCTCGTCCTCGAGGACCAGGTAGCGCTTGACCTTGCGCTCAAAATCGGTGAGCTTTTCGCGCAGCAATTCCTTTTTTTGGCTGATCTGAGCCACGCGGTAAGCCGTTTTCTGCGAGGATACCGCCAGTTCCTTGACCGCCGTGACCGCGAACATCAGGGCGAGCACCAGGGGCAGTATCGCCATCGCAAAACCGACGAGAATCAGCTTCCTGAGGGATATCCTTCGCAGAAGGTTAAAGAGAATCACCATGGAGACTTAATCGCAATTCGGATTGTAGTCGAGACCGTTTCTTATGGTTTCCGCCAGAACCGGAGCCAGGAACACAACGTTCGTGGCATGAGGAATACTGTCGCTGCTGCCGATCTCCGAAATACCGCCGTGTAACAGCTTGTTGACGGCATTCTCGACAAACAAGGGATGCGTCACCAGCGCATCGATCTTCTCGGCACCCTGCTCGCGCAACCTGGCGGCGACTTCCATCAAGGTCGTCCCGGTGCTGGCCACGTCATCGATAAGAACGACGCTGCGTCCTCTCACCGGCACATCCGGCGTCTCCACCGATACCTGCCGGTCGCCGAAACGCTGTTTCAGCGCGATGGCGAACGAAAGCCCGGAATCCTTGGCGATGGCGCTCACCCATTGTTCAGATTCGGCATCCGGCCCTATCAGTAATGGCTGATCGGGCCTGTACGCTAGAAAACGCGCGAACAGCGGGGCAGCCGGCACGACGATAGGATTTTTCGCCGGGACCGCCTCTTCGAGTCGGCTTATACGATGCAAATGAGGATCGACGGTGACGACGTCATCGAACAACTCGGCAAGAAACCCCCCGATAATCTTCTGACTGACGATTTCGCCCGGGCGAAAGGCGCAATCTTGACGCATGTAACACAAATACGGTGCTACTAGTGACAGTCTTTTGACGCCATGGTTCCGCAGGGCGCGAGTCACCAGGAGCAGTTCGACCAGTTTCCGGTCCGGATCATGAAGACTGCGGAATACGACGACATGCTCGCCCCTGATTTCGGGCAAGGTCAGCTTGCTTTCGCCATCCGGGAAACGGTGCGCGTCGACTTCGCCGTACCGGGCATCCAGAGCCTCCACCACCGCCAAGGCCTGACGGCGAGAATCGGGAAATCCTAAAATCATGGTCAAAATTCCACGTAGCCCCTGGGTATCTTGTCGAACTCGCCCAATTCGTAACCGGTACGCTGACGAACGAAATCGCAGGCGAAATCGTAATTCGACGGAAACTCGGCATGAATCCGGTACAACGCTTCGCCTTGTTCCACTTTGTCGCCCAGCTTCTTGAGCAGATCGACGCCGGCCCCTTTCGAAATCGGCGCCCCGGCCAGTCGTGCAATGCGGGCGAGGAAGAAATTATCGATATGGGTCACGGAACCCGCGCGCTCCGCACAGACTTCGTAGGTCAGCTTGCCCAGCTCGATTTTCTGCTCCTGCACACCTTGTGCCATAACAATACGGTTCATCTTTTCCAAGGCTCGCCCCGATTCCAGAATTTCCCGGGCAATGGCATAACCCTGCCCGCCGCGCACGTCCGGGTCGAATTCGATGATCCGCCCGGCTAGGCGCAGGGATTTCTCCCGTAGATCGGTGGGAGCGCCGGGATCGTTTTCCAGTACCCGCATCACGTCGCGCACCTCCAGAACCGGCCCGATGCCGAGACCGACGGGCTGCCGGCCGTCGGTGATCATCACTTCCAGATAAAGCCCCAGGCGATCACCGACGTACTCGAATAGTTTTCGCAACTGCATCGCATCGCGCATGTGCCGAACTTTTGCCGTCGGCCCCACCGGAATGTCGAGCAGGAGATGCGTAGCACCCGCCGCAAGCTTCTTGGACAGAATCGAAGCCACCATCTGGCCTTGCGAGTCGATGCCCAAAGGCCGCTCGACCGAGATCAGCATATCGTCCACCGGCGCCAGGGACGTCGTTCCGCCCCAGACCAGGCAGCCTCGCTCGAGGCGAACCAGCTTGTCCAAGGTTTCCGGCAAGAGATCCACTCGCGCCAGTACTTCCATGGTATCCGCGGTACCGGCCGGCGAGGTTATGGCTCGGCTCGAGGTTTTCGGGATCAAGGTGCCGTGCGCCGCCACGATGGGCACGACCAGCATGGACGTCCGGTTGCCCGGAATACCGCCGATGCAGTGTTTGTCGGCGACCAAAGGTTCGTTCCAGTCTATCCTATTCCCGGTCGCCAGCATGGACTTGGTCAGAAGCAGCACTTCGTCCCTGTCCAGACCGTTCTGCCCGGTCGCCACCAGAAAAGCCGCCATTTCCATCTTCGAATAACGGCGATCGGCGATATCGCGCGTGATGGCGATATAGTCGTCGTAACTCAGCCGTTCGCCGCCGATCTTCCGGCGCACCGCATCCATGGAGGCCGGCGGTTCCGCCTGCGCGACCCGGACGTCGTGCCCCTCGTCGGCGCACAACTGGCTGAAGGCCTGCTCGGATAGGCCGAGTTCGTCCGGAGTGACGATTTTGTCATCGTCCACCACGTTCAACACGGCCTCGATACGTTCGCCGTTGCAAGACACCACGATCTTCGCGAGCGCCTGAAAACCTTCGGCACGGTAAACCGAGCACTCCCGATGGAGATAAGCCACGTTTTCCCGGTAGGTATCGATAGCGATACGGCGCAACTTGAGCCGATGGCCGACGTGCTGGTCGTGAAAATCGGAAACCGGGGAAGCCGGCGCTTCGGAGTCGGATGCCGCTTGGGTCATGTTTCAGCAATCATTTTCGAAAAAACTCTAATTTTTTATTTGTAGGACGGATTGTTTACCACTTACACCGCCGAACCCTTAAAATAACATGTCATACGTATACAGTCGTCCGTCTCGTCCATTTGCCGTCTACTTCCGATATGCACGCCGCTCTTTTCTACCCGTTAATCTCGATCGCGGCGTTGCTCACCCTTTGGCAAGCTGCGGCGACCGCCTTCGGAACGCCGTTGCTGCCGTCGCCCCTGGAGGTATCCGAAGTGTTTCTTTCGGAAGTCCGCTCCGGAGCGCTGCCCTACCACCTGGGCGTCACCCTGGCGCGGCTGGCGGTCAGCTTCGGCCTGGCCATGAGCATGGGAACCGCCCTGGGAATTTTTCTGGGCCGACACGAAAGGCTGGACCGGTTTTTCGACAGTTGGCTGGTATTCTTTCTGAACATTCCGGCCCTCGTCATCATTATCCTGTGCTACGTATGGTTCGGATTGGTGGAAAGCGCCGCGATCGCCGCCGTGGTCATCAACAAGCTGCCCAACGTCATCGTGACTTTGCGGGAAGGCGCGCGGACGCTGGATCGGGATCTCTTGGAAATGGCGGAAGCGTATCGGTTCGGCCGGTACAAGACCTTGCGCCATATTATCTGGCCGCAGCTGTATCCATTTTTCATCGCCGCCTCGCGCACCGGGCTGGCGCTGATCTGGAAGATCATTCTGGTCGTGGAACTGCTCGGACGCAGCAACGGCATGGGTTTCCAGTTGCACCTGTTTTTCCAGATGTTCAACGTCTCCGCCATACTCGCCTATACCATCGCCTTCGTCGTCGTGATTCAGTTGATCGAGATAGGGCTGCTCAAACCGCTCGATCGTCATGCGCAACGGTGGCGCCGATGACCGCGGTCAAGATCGAAATCGTCCGAAAAACCTATCGCCCCAAGGGAGAACCCGGCTCGCCCGTCATACTCCGGGATTTGTCCATCATACTCGGATCGGGGGAATTTGCCTGCCTGGTCGGCCCCTCGGGTTGCGGTAAGACCACGCTGTTAAATATAGCAGCCGGGCTGGACCGGGATTATGAAGGCACGGTGCGAATCGGGACCGAAACCGGCCCGCCGCACATCGGGTATGTGTTTCAGAATCCGCGCCTGATTCCCTGGCGCACGGTGCGGGAAAACATCGAACTGGCGCTTCCGGAACGAGCCGAACCCGCCTACCTCGACCATCTTTTCGAGGTGGTCGGACTCGCCGGCGCCCAAGATGTTTACCCGGAACGACTGTCGCTGGGCATGAGCCGGCGCGTGGCCCTGGTACGTGCCTTCGCCGTCAATCCGGACCTTTTACTCATGGACGAACCCTTCGTCTCGCTCGATCCTCCGACCGCCCGCCGCGTGCGCGAACTGGTCGTGGCGCTCTGGCAGGAACGACCGCACACCGTTCTGTTCGTCACCCACGACCTGCGGGAAGCGATCGAACTCGCGGACCGCCTGATATTTCTGTCCTCGCACCCCGCCTCCGTCATTTGCGATATACCCGTCGACGTCCCGCGCACGGAAAGAAACGAATCCGCCATAGAAATATTTCGCCAGCGGCTTTATTCGGATTACCCGGTCATTCGGGAGCTGCTCTAGGATAGGTCGGCCGGATCGCCGACCGGGAATCGGTTCAGACCCCGATGAAACACCGTGACATTCGGGAATAAGGGGCATCGCCCCGGGCAATAGACGTCGCAAACGCAGCCATCCGGGATTGTTCCGCCTCGCAAGAGCGGCGCGCGAGGGCCTGCCGACATGAGCGATGGCTCAGGCGACTGCCGTGGTGGATATTGGTCACTCGAAGAAAAACTTGTTACCATCCATCCACCGTGAAAATGTTTCCTCTTAGGCATCACCGACACTTGAAGCTCGGGCTGAGCCTGTTGCTCATCCTGGCAGTGCTGGGACACTTCGCGCCGGGCATTCCGGAACGAGCTGCCTACGTCCTCTGCTTCGGAGCGGACGGACACGTTGCGGTGGAACCGGGCGGGCACGATCATCGCGCGCCAGATCCGGGCAGATCTGCCGGACATCATACTGAAATTTCCGCGCCGTTTTCAGGCGACGGTTCCTGTATCGACATTCCCGTCGCAGGCAACGATCACGGCTCGCATGCGCCCTTCCCCGAAATCGGAACCGGTTTCGGCGGATTGGAATGGCTCGCGCTCGTTGCGCTTTGTTTCATTCTGCTTCCCTCGGTCGGAACGGTCGCCGCCGGTTTCCGTCCTCACAGGCCTCCACCCGCAGACGCCCGGGTTCTTCTCCGCCGCACCGTCGTGCTGCTGATCTAGGTCTTTACCGCCGCTACATCCGCGGCAACGCGGATATGCCCCATTACACTCCGTGCCGGTCCACTCGTCGCGGCACGATGTTTTACGGCTATCGAGACTTTCGCCATGCGCTTACCCCGCTTGTTTAAACCGGGCGCAGAAACCCGCCCAAAACGCCCCCCCCTTCGACGCGGGATTGCCCCCTGTCCGCGATCCCGGTTCGCGAGCCATCCGCTTTTCGCCACCTTGGCGCTCGCCCTGGCGTTCCTGCCGCTCACCGCCGCCGTCCGGACATCCCCGCACGCGGAGGAGCAACCGGTGCACAGACACGAACCGGGTCATGCCCACGAACACGATCACGATGAGGAACACCTCGTTCGGCTGAGTGCATCGCAGCTCGAGCTCGTCGGCATTCGCGTCGTTGCCGCGCAGCCCGGGCGACTGGCGATGACGCTGAATCTGCCCGGTCAGATTGCGATCAACGCCGACCGGCTCGCCCACGTGGTACCGCGCGTGGCCGGTGTGGTGGCGGAAGTCAGGAAAACGCTCGGCGACAGCGTCGAGGCCGGCGAGGTCATGGCAGTAATCGACAGCCGCGAACTGGCGGAGTCCAGGGCCGCTTATCTCGCGGCGTGCAAGCAAGCGGAACTGGCCTCCGCAACCTTCCGGCGCAAGGAAATCCTGTGGAAGGAGGAAATCATCCCGAAACAGGTTTATCAGGAAGCGAAGCTTGCTCTGGCGGTCGCCCGGGTCGAGGAACACACGGTAGAGCAAAAGCTCCTGGCGATGGGGATTTCCCTGCAACAACTGCACGTGCTGCGCCGCGAACCCCTGGAATCGCTTCATCCTCACGAAGAATTGAGCCGCTACGAGATCGCCGCGCCATTCGCCGGCACCATCCTCGAGCGGCACATCACCCTGGGTGAAGCGGTACAGCCCGATGCCCCGATCTTTCTGCTCGGGGATCTGAGCACCGTCTGGGTGGATTTGAACGTCTATCCCAAGGACCTGCCACGGGTGCGAAGCGGCCAGACCGTGACCATCGGCATTGGCGACGAAGGGCCGGACACCCGGGGGAAAATTATCCATGTCCAGCCGCTGATCAACGAGGAAACCCGGCGGACCTTCGCCCGCGCCGAGATCGACAATCGCGACGGCCGCTGGCAGCCCGGCCTGTTCGTCACCGGGAGGCTGGAAACCGGCAGTGTCGAAGTGCCGGTGAGAGTCGCCCGTACCGCCTTGCAAAGCATCAAAAGCCACGAGTTCGCCGGCACCGGCTTTGAACCGGCCCACGCCGGACCCGGGCAAACCGTGAAGGGACTGCTGCAAACCGTGGTGTTCGTGCGGGAGGATGAAGGTTTCGAACCGCGTCCGGTCGTCATCGGCCGCGGCGACGACCGCTACGTGGAGGTCGTCGGCGGGCTCGAACCCGGCGAGCTCTACGCCGAGACCGGCAGCTTCATCCTCAAAGCCGAATTGGAAAAAGGCGAGGCGACCCATGAACATTAGCCCGCGTTTCCTCGGTATCCGGACAGGAAAGGAGCGGCATGATGATTGAACGCATCCTCGACTTGTCCATCCGCCACCGCGCGCTGGTGGTGATGCTGACACTCGCGGCGGCCGTGCTGGGCGGCGTCTCGCTCAGGCATCTGTCGATCGACGCGGTGCCCGACATCACCAACCGGCAAGTCCAGATCAATACCCAGGCGCCCGGCCTCTCCCCCACGGACATAGAAAAGCAGGTCACCTTCCCCATCGAAACCGCCCTCGCCGGCATCCCGGGGCTCGATTACACCCGTTCGCTGTCGCGCAACGGCTTTTCGCAGGTAACCGCCGTATTTCACGACGACGTGGACATCTACTTCGCCCGCCAGCAGGTGAACGAACGCCTGCTGGCAGCGCGCGGGACGCTGCCGGCCGGCGCCGAACCCAGCATGGGGCCGATCGCCACCGGCCTCGGCGAAATCCACATGTGGACCGTGGAATACCATCACCCGGACGGACGCGCCGGCCCTCTCGCCGACGGTTCGCCGGGCCGGCAAAGCGACGGACGCTACCTGACCCCGGAAGGACAATACCTCGGGCGGCCCTTGGAACAGGCCGCTTACCTGCGCACCGTCCAGGACTGGATCGTGCGTCCGCAGATCAAGACCGTCCCGGGCGTGGCGGACGTGGATGTCATCGGCGGCTATGTCAAGCAATACCATGTGCGGCCCGATCCCACCCGGCTGCTCGCCTACGGGTTGACCTTCCATGATGTGATCGCTGCGCTCGAACGCAACAACGCCGGCATCGGCGCGGGCTACATCGAAAGCGGCGGTGAAGCGTTCCAGGTCCTCTCCGACGGTCGTCTCGCGAATGCCGGCCAGATCGGCGACGTTGTCGTCGACACGCGCGGCGGCATTCCGATCTACGTTTCGGACGTGGCCGAGATCGGTATCGGCAGGGCCCTCAGGTCCGGCGCCGCTTCCAGGAACGGCGAGGAAGTCGTGGTGGGCACGGCGCTCATGCGGATCGGCGAAAACAGCCGCGAAGTCGCGGCGGCCGTCGGCGCCAGGCTGGAAGAGATCGGCCGGTCCCTGCCCCCTGATGTCCACATCGAGCCGGTGCTGAACCGCACCGAACTGGTGGACGCCACGATCGAGACGGTGCGTAACAATCTGGTGGAAGGCGCCCTGCTGGTCATCGCCGTGCTGTTCTGGATCCTCGGCAACCTGCGCGCCGCCCTGATCACGGCCCTGGTCATCCCCGTCGCCATGCTGATGACGGCGACCGGCATGGTGCAAGCCGGCATCACCGGCAACCTCATGAGCCTCGGAGCCCTGGATTTCGGCCTGATCGTCGACGGCGCCGTCATCATCGTCGAAAACTGCCTGCGCCACCTGAACGACGCGCAGCGCGCCAAGGGACGGCCGCTGACCCGGGACGAACGCCTGCACCAGGTCTTCGTCGCCACTCGGCAGGTGCGCAAGGCCTCGGTATTCGGCGAGGCGATCATCATCGTCGTGTATATACCGGTGCTGAGCCTGACCGGAATCGAGGGCAAGATGTTCCACCCCATGGCGGCAACGGTGATCATCGCGCTGCTCTCGGCCTTCGTACTGTCGCTGACCTTCGTGCCGGCCATGGTGGCCCTGGCGTTCCGGGGCACCGTTACGGAAAAGGACAACCGATTCATACACGCGGCAAGAACCGCCTATACGCCCCTGCTGACAGCCGCCCTCAAGCACCCCGGGAGGGTCTTGGCGGTGGCGGCGGCCATCTTTGCCGGAACCCTGTGGCTGTTCACCCGGCTGGGTCAGGAATTCGTGCCCCCCCTGGATGAAGGCAATCTCGCCGTACAGGCAATGCGCATTCCGGGCACCGGCCTGACCCAATCGTTGGCAATGCAGGCGGAAGTGGAAAAGACCATCGCCCGATTGCCGGAGGTGGCTTACGCGTTCGGCAAGACCGGCACCGCGGAAATGGCCACGGACCCCATGCCGCCCAATATCTCCGATACATTCGTGATCCTCAGGCCGCGCCACGACTGGCCGGAGCCGGACAAGCCCAAGGCGAAGCTGATAGAGCAAATGGAAGCGGCGCTGAAAGAGCTGCCGGGCAACCAATATGAATTCACCCAGCCCATCGAGATGCGTTTCAACGAATTGATCGCCGGAGTGCGCAGCGACGTGGGCATCAAACTCTACGGCGACGACTTCGCCGTCATGCAGCCGCTGGCCCGGCGCATCGCGCGCCTGCTCGGGGATGTGCCCGGCGCGGCGGACGTCAAGGTCGAGCAGACCAGCGGATTGCCCAGCCTCGACATCATCGTCGATCGTGCTGCGATTGCCCGCTACGGTATCGACATCGCCGACGTGCACGAGGTCATCGCCGCCGTGGGCGGGCGCGACGCCGGCCAGGTGTTCGAGGGAGACCGCCGCTACGCCCTGGTGGTGCGTCTGCCGGAAACTCTGCGCACCGATGTCGCGGCGCTCCGGCAACTCCCGGTTCCGCTACCGCCCGGCCGGGAACGGCCGCGGCCGAAGCCAAAAGCCTTCGGTCCGCTCTCGTCGAGCACTGTTGCCGCTAGCGGGGGACTCGTCATCCCGCTGGGCGAAATCGCCCGCGTAGAGACGACCGAAGGGTTCAACCAGGTGAGCCGGGAAAACGGCAAACGCCGCATCGTGGTCCAAGCCAACGTCCGCGGACGCGATCTCGGCTCGTTCGTGGCCGAGGCGCGGCAGCGGATTGCTGCGGAACTGCAATTGCCGGCCGGATACTGGCTGGACTGGGGCGGTCAATACGAGAATCTGGTCAAGGCGAAGGAACGGCTGCAAATCGTGGTTCCGGCGTGCCTCTTCCTGATTTTCCTGATGCTGTTCAGCGCCTTCAATTCCGCCGGCCACGCCGTCCTGATCTTCAGCGGCGTACCGTTCGCGCTCGTCGGCGGCGTGTTGTCGTTATGGCTGCGCGGGATGCCGTTCTCGGTAACGGCGGCGGTGGGCTTCATCGCCCTGTCCGGCGTCGCCGTGCTTAATGGCCTGGTGCTGGTGAGCTTCATAGAACAATTGCGCAAGGAGGGACTGCCGCTCGAGCAGGCAATCACACAGGGCACCCTCACCCGGCTGCGCCCGGTCCTCACCACCGCCTTGGTCGCATCCCTGGGCTTCCTGCCCATGGCACTCGCCACCGGCACCGGCGCCGAAGTGCAGAAACCCCTGGCCACGGTGGTCATCGGCGGATTGATCTCCAGCACACTGCTGACCCTGCTGGTGCTACCGCTGCTTTATCGCTTGCTCGAGTCACACCGGTCGCCGGGATTCATTCGGCTTTTCCGGCACACGGCTTCCGGTGAGCGATATGACTCATGAATCGAGCGAATTGCCACAATCCGCCACGGATACATCGGCGTAAACGTCGGATACAGCAGTGCATCATGACTGGCACGAGTATCGCTGGACACAATTGCTCTTGTTCGATGCTTTCACCATGCCGCTCTCGGACGACGAAATCCAACGCATTTACCTGCACACCCGCACTCGCCTGCATGAGTTCTTCAGACGCCGGCTGCGGTGTCCCGATACCGCAGCCGACCTGGTACAGGATCTCTATCTGCGCCTTCCCAAACTGGAACCCGCACCGTGTACCGGCCAGGAAGTGCGTAACTGGCTTTTCCGGGTCGCCGCCAACCTTGCGGTGGATCATCTCCGAACCGAACAACGGCACGCCGGCCTGCTCGAGGAATATTACGGCGGGGACACCGAGACCGACGATGCGCCAACCCCGGAGCAAGCCGCGTCGGCCTTCGAACAACTCCGGGCGCTCCAGGCGGCGCTCTCCGAGCTTCCCGACCGTTGCGCCACGATTCTTTACCTAAGCCGGCTCGAAGCTTTGACCTACCCCGAAATCGCCAAACGCCTCGGTATTTCCACGAGTTTGGTGGAAAAGGAAATCGCGCGAGCACTCGATCACTGTCGACGTGCACGAGACCAAGAAAACCAAGATTGACGCCTCGATTCCGCCCGATCCGTGTGGCCGGACACCAGCCCATTCGTTATTGTTATATTGCCCGCCCGTAATCGTATGAGCACGCCGATGAACGAATCCGCAGCGGAAGCACGCGAACGCCTGGAGCAGGAGGCTGTCGCCTGGTACGCCCGTCAGATGTCGGGAGAGATGAAAGCCGACGAGCGTGACCATTTCCAAGAATGGCGCGCCCTGAGCCCGGCCCATGACGAAGCTTACCGCAAGATCGCAGAGCTCTGGCAAATGCTGGAGGCTCCTCTCGCTGCCGACCGTGAACGCCGCCTGGCAAAGGGAAAGGCGGTAGAACCCTTCAACGCGAAAATTACGGCATTGGCTTTCGGTTGCACTGATGCGAAAACCTCGCGAACTTCCCGGAAATCCGTCACTCGCAAGGAGAGTTCGCGCCGCCGGCACTTCGGGCTCGCCGCCGCGGCATCGCTGTTGCTCGCGATCGGATTCGCCTTTTTCCCGGATTATCTGCAGCATCCGCTGGCCGATTACCGCACCCGCATCGGCGAACAAACCGCGGTCCGTCTTGCCGACGGCAGCACCGCCCATCTCAACACCGATACCGCCCTGAACGTCAGTCTCGACGATGAGGAAAGGCTCGTCGCTCTACTTCGGGGAGAAGCGGAATTCGAAGTCGCGCGCGACAGCCTTCGACCCTTTCGGGTGAAGGCCGGCAACACCGTCACCGAAGCGCTGGGCACCCGCTTCGTCGTTCGTTACGACGGCTCGCGGGGAACGGTCACGCTGCTGGACGGGAAAGTCCGCACCGGCCGCGTTTCACCGAACGGCGAATTCGTCGGCGCCGTCGATCTCAAGCCCGGCGAGCGGGTAGCCTTCGACGAGCGGACCCTGGGCGAAATTCAAGCCGTCGACCCGGTATCCGCCGATGCCTGGCGCCGCGGACGTCTGATCATGAATTTCGTGGCGCTGACAGACGTGATAGCCGAAATCAACCGCTACCGGCGGCGGCAGGTCGCCCTGTTGAACGACGGTCTTGCCGGGCGTGAAATCAACGTCGCCATCGACATCCGGAATATCGATGCCTGGCTGGACGCGCTCGGAGAGACACTCCCGGTCCGCATCCTCCGCGTAGGTCCCATCGTCCTGCTGGAATCCTGATTCCGGTCAACGCGGCTCGTTGCGTCGGGAAAGGATTCCCGACCTACCGGGTGCCACGGTCGTAGGTCGGCAATTCCTTGCCGACGAAGCCGTTGGCCGGACCGTAGGTGTCGGGAAAGGATTCCCGACCTACTTCTGCCCGCTCGGATCATCCGAAGCGAAAACCGGCGCCGCGCCTGCGACAATCTGCCGCAGGCGCTTTTTTGAGGCTCGGCATTTTCCCGGGCGTTCTTGTCATTGGAAGCCCCCATAACGAGAACGCCCAATGAAGAAAAACAAACCAGTTGCGTCGGTTAAACGCACCGTTACTGCAGGACCCCACCGGCAGCCACTCCCTCTCGCCGATTCTCTCCCCCGCCGGGAGAGAACCGCAGCGGGAACCGCCCGATTCGTAGCCGTCACAGCCTTGCTCGCACTGATCTTGCCGCCGACGGTTCCGGCCGGGGAATCCACGAGCGCCGCTGCGGCCGAAACCGGCCTGCACCGTTTCAACATCGCCCGGCAACCGCTCTATTCCGCCCTCGGCGCCCTGGCCGAACAAGGCGGCATTCAGTTCGTATACACCGCCGAGATGGTCAAGGGACTCACCTCGCCCGGCGTAACCGGGCAGTTCACCATCGAGGAAGCGCTGAAGCGGATATTGGAAGGCTCGGGTCTCGGCTACCGCTTCAGCCGTTCGCATACGATCACGCTGGAGCGCAAGGCGTTACCCGTCTCATCGGGCAGCAACTCGGGGGATACCATCACCCTCGGGAAAGTGACCGTGAGCGACACGGCGGAATACGATCAAAACGATCCGTACAACAAAGACTATGCCGTCTCCAATGCCACTACGGCCACCAAAACCGATACGCCGATCATGGAAACGCCGGTGTCGATTCAGATGCTGCCGCAGCAAGTGTTGAGGGATCAGCAAGCGATAGGCCTGGAGAACGTTCTAAAAAACATCAGCGGCGTGCAACAGCTCTGGGGTGGCGGAAACTTTTACGATTCATTCATCCTCAGGGGCTTCCCCACCCTCGAACACTTCCGCAACGGCGTCCGTCTGCCCGAACATGCCATCGATCTGGCGAATGTGGAACGCGTCGAGGTGCTCAAGGGACCTTCGGCCATGCTTTATGGCCGTATCGATCCGGGCGGAATGATCAGCGTCGTGACCAAGCGCCCGCTGGCGACCCCGTATTACTCGATCCAGCAACAATTTGGCTCCTATGATCTGTACAGGACCACCGTCGATGCCACGGGACCGCTCACGGACAACGGAGAGTTAGCTTACCGGTTCAATTTGTCATATCTCGACGCGGGCTCGTTCCGTGATGCCGTCAACCGTGATCGCATTTTTATCGCTCCTAGCCTGAGCTGGCGACCGACCGAGGACACCGAACTCAATCTGAGCTTCGAATATCGCTCGGAAAACGTACCCTATGATTCCGGCCTGCCCGCTCTCAACGGGCGTGTGATCGACGTACCGATCAGCCGGAACCTGAATCAGCCGATGCGGCAGGACCATATCGAAAGCAAACTCGTCGATTTCAATTGGTCGCACAGATTCGGCGAGCACTGGAAAATCCAGAACGGCGTGGTCGCGCAGGTGGTGGACTATGAGTTCCGCGAACTGCCGACTGCCGAATTCCAGACACGTTTTTCTCCCGAAGATCCATTTCTGCGCCGGGGACTATATTTCGAGGATTTCAGCCGCGACATGCATACGGTTTATTTGAATCTCACCGGAGAGTTCGAAACCTGGGGCATCCGCCATAAAGTCTTGCTGGGAGGGGACTATTACGACAAGGAAACCAACTCGAAAGGGTTTGCCGCCTTTGCCGGGACGGACGAACAAAGAGAGCGGTTCTTCACCTTCGTGAACGTATTCGACCGCTCTACCCTTAAACCGCCCATCGACCTTGCCGCCGCCGAACACTTACGAAAAACGGCGCCTAACGATTTTGGGTTCAGGGAAGAATCCTGGTACGGCCTTTATTTCCAGGATCAGATCACCTTATGGGAAAAACTCCATATTCTCGGTGGCGGACGTCATGACTGGACCCGGGTCAAGAATGCCTTTTCCAACCAGCCGATCCAGGACAGTGACATCAATATCGTGAACACTGAATTCTTCAGTCCCCGCGTCGGGATCGTATATCAACCCTGGTCCTGGCTGTCGATTTACGGAAACTTCGTTGAGTCTTTCGGCCTCAACAACGGCCGCTCGGAAAACAATAAGCCGCTGGATCCCGAAACCGCGACGAATTACGAGGCCGGGATCAAGACCGAGTGGTTCGGTGGAAAACTGGTGTCGAACTTGGCTTATTACCATTTGACGAAGGAGAACATTCTGACCCGAAAGGCCGTGGACGTACCCATTCTCTCTACCATCGGGAAGGCTCGGAGCCAGGGCATCGAACTGGACATCGCGGGCGAGGTTTACGATGGCCTGAGCCTGATAGCGACCTACGCCTACACCGATGCCCGCATCACCGAGAACAACGACGGCAACGAAGGCAACCGCCTCCCCAACGTGCCCGAGCATGCAGCAAGCTTTTGGGGCAAATACACCTTTCAGCAGAACGAACTGCGGGGACTCAGTCTGGGCACGGGCGTGTATTTGGCTTCCGCTCGCCAGGCCGATACCGGCAATACCGTGACCCTGCCGGGATATGTGCGATGGGACGCCTACGCCGCTTATACCTTCAATATCGGCGCGACCAGGCTCACCACGCAGTTCAATGTGAACAACATTCTCGACAAACGTTATTTCTTCAATGGTGACGCGCAGTTGTTCGGCGCGACCGCCAACAACAATTTCCCGGGCGAACCGTTAACCTTCATGGGTTTGGTGCGCCTGGAGTACTGAGGCGCCGTCCAGGCCAACCGAGTCCGGATGGCGTGTAACGAAATCCGGAAAAATCGAAATCGCCGCATTGCCGGCTTTCACTCGTTTCATCCGGGTTACCGTCCCGGATCCGGCAAGGATTCCGGCCGCGTTCGGCAACCCGGGTTCCCGGTTCAGCCCTATCTTGCGGACGAGCGCCAGTCCCGTCGCTTCTCCCGGCTCAGCGGCAATAGTGCACGCATTTTTTCATCCCCGCTCGAAACAACTACGCCGGTCCGGAAAAAAATTTTCATCCGACCATGGGGGGAACGCCTCCGTGATTCGTCTTATTACAGTGAGGGAGCGGCGAAACGTCGGAACCGGGTGGCTGTCAACGGATTACCCCCTACGCCCGGTCCCTAAGTCAAACCGTCATGTCGGCAGCAAGGGTCGCGTTTGAAGCGACGGATTGCTTGTCAGAACTGCCGACAGCCAAGCGCACAGTGATGTGGTCCCGGCCAATGCCAACCTTGGCTTTCGGGTTTCGGCGTTTCTTGCCGAAACGACGAGGCCGGAGTTGACTTAGCATCGTTGCCTAGCGTCGTCGCCCCCTCGCCCACAACATCGATGTTTTGCCGTATTCGGGTTGCGAATCGGCTCTTTCGCCGCAAAGAAAGGGAGCCTTCCAATGATCAAAGCCACTCAACTGAGCAAGCGCTACGACGGCATCACGGCACTGCATGCCCTGGACCTGCACGTAGGCCGCGGAGAAATTTTCTGTCTTCTCGGCCCCAACGGCGCCGGCAAGACCACCACCATCAACCTGTTTCTCGGATTCCTTGCTCCGGACGGCGGAACAGCCGAAATCAACGGACTCGAAGTGAGCCGTCATCTTCTCGAGACCAAGCGGTATCTGGCCTATATTCCGGAACAGG
This sequence comes from Methylocaldum marinum, assembly GCF_003584645.1. Classification (GTDB taxonomy): domain Bacteria; phylum Pseudomonadota; class Gammaproteobacteria; order Methylococcales; family Methylococcaceae; genus Methylocaldum; species Methylocaldum marinum. The sequence goes on along the minus strand of NZ_AP017928.1, from coordinate 5,159,718 downwards.
TGAATCTTTACCGAAATCTGTCCGGCCTCGAGAACCTGGCTTATTTCAGCGCCCTCGCCGGACACGCCTACTCTCGCCGCGAACTCCTGGATTTTCTGATCGAGGCCGGATTGACCGAGGCCGTTGCAATGCGGCCGGCCCACACTTATTCCAAGGGCATGCGCCAGAAGGTCGGGATCGCCGCAGCACTGGCCAAGGACGCGCGGGCGCTGCTTCTGGACGAACCCACCTCGGGCCTCGATCCCGCCGCCTCGCACGAATTTTCGCAATCGCTGCGCAAACTGGCCGAGCGCGGCGTTGCCGTTCTCATGACCACGCACGATCTCTACCGCGCCCAGGACGTGGCGTCGCGGGTGGGCATCATGAAACAGGGCCGGCTGCTGACGGTCCAGGCTCCCGGCGAACTCAGCCACGCCGATCTCGAAAGCCTTTACCTGGAGCACGTGCAATGAACACCGCGTTCCGTGCGACCCTGGTGAAAGAATTCAAGGAAGTCCGACGCGACGGGCGTCTCCTGGCTTGCATACTGATCGTGTTCGCCCTGGTCGCCGCCGCCGGCGCGGCCGGCTGGCAGCACGGCCGGGACCTGGAGCGGCAGCGGCTCGCGGCGACGCAAGCGGAACGCGCGCGCTGGCTGGGCCAGGGCGAAAACAACCCGCACAACGCGGCCCATTACGGCGTCTATGTATTCCGCCCGCTGAGCGCGCTGGCGACACTGGACCCCGGCATCGTCGATTTCGTCGGACAGAGCGTGTGGCTGGAAGCCCACCGCCAGAACGAATCGGTCTACCGCCCGGCCCAGGACACCACCGCCGTGCAGCGTTTCGCGCCGCTGACGGCGGCCATGGCCTTGCAGCTTTTCGGGCCGCTGCTGATCATCCTGCTCGGTTTCAACGCTGTCGCCGGCGAACGCGAGCAAGGAACGCTGCGCCAGGTATTGAGTCAGGGTGCCGACTTGCGCGGCTGGGTTCTGGGCAAGGCCGCTCTGTTGCTGGCCGCGGCGCTGGTCGTTCTGACGCCCGCCGGAATCGTGTCGGCCTTCGCCGGAGACGACGGCCTGCCCTTCCTTTGGAGCCGTGCGCTGCCGTACGCGGCGGTCTACTTCCTGTATCTCGCCATATTCGCCGGCCTCACCCTGGCGGTGTCGGCCCGAACCGAATCGGCCCGCACGTCCCTCGCCATCCTCCTGAGCCTGTGGGCCTTCTCGTGCATTTTGGCGCCCCGCGCCGTGGCGAGTATCGCCGAATCACTTTACCCGCTGCCCGCCGCGAACGAATGGAGGGCGGCGCTCAGGGCGGATCTGAAAGCCGGACATCTGAGCGAACAAACGATCAAGGCCGACTTGATGCGGCGCCACGGGGTCGACCAGGTCGAGGATTTGCCGGTGAACTGGCGCGGAATCCTGATCCAGCGGAACGAAGAAGGGAGCAACGAGGTGTTCGACCGCCATTTCGGCCGGATCTTCGATCAGATTCGGCGGCAGGACGAAGTGTATCAATGGGGCGCCCTGATTTCTCCCCTGCTCGCCCTGCAAACCCTGTCCATGGCGCTGGCCGGTACCGACTTCGAGCACCACCGCGATTTCGTGCGCGCCGCCGAAGACCACCGACGCCGCATACAGTGGATCCTCAATGAAGATTTGAGCCGGCATCTCGAAAAGGACTGGGGCGAATACCAGGCCGGCCCGGAGCTCTGGGGGCGGATACCCGAGTTCCGCTACGAACCGTCTCCATTCCGCGATCTGGCCGGCCGCTATCGGACCGCCGCGTTCTTGCTGCTGGCTTGGTCGGTCGGCTGCGCCGTCTGGGGAGCCCGCATCGTCCGCCGGCTTGCGCCTTCGATAACCGATTTCGTATGGAAAAAGGAAGAGTCCGATGTGGATCGTCCAGTGGAAGCATGAACTGAAACTTATGGCGGCGGACCGGCTGGTTTTCGGACTGGCGGCGGTGCTGGCCGGGCTGATCGCCTACGGGCTTTACAACGGCGTGTCCTGGGCACGTTTCCAGGAACGGGCCATCGCCTCCGCCCGCGCCGAGGAAAGCGAAGCCATCGTGGCGTCGAAACGCCAGGCCGAGCGCGTCCGCAAGGGCGAGGAGCAGGTTTCTTACTGGAACAGCCCGGTCGACGTACGCGGCTTCACCTGGGCGCACCTGGTACGCTACGCGGTCAAACCGCCGGCTCCCCTGGCACCGCTCGCGGTGGGACAGAGCGATCTCTACCCGTATTTGGTGAAGCTGAACATCAACGCCAAGGCCGGTTTCGCCGACACCCATGAAACCGTGAATCCGCGCAAGCTGCTGCTGGGGCCGTTCGACTCCGCCTTCGTGATCGTCTATCTGCTGCCCCTGTTCATTCTGGCGCTCAGCCACGACCTGCTGGCCTCCGAGAAGGAAGCCGGCATTCTCGGCCTGCTCGCGGCCCAGCCGGTTTCCCTGCGGCGTCTCCTGTCCTTCAAGATCGGCTTTCGTCTGGCGTTTCTTCTGGTCCTGACGGCGGGTCTGCTGCTCGTCTCCGTGGCGGTGGCGGGCATCGACCCGCGCCAGCCCGGAGTCGGCTGGCGCCTCGTCGGCTGGTTCGGGATCGTGTTCGCCTATTGCGGATTCTGGTTCGCGCTGGCGATGCTCGTCGTCAGCCTCGGCTGGCGCTCCGCCACCAATGCCGTGGTCCTCGCCGCCTCGTGGCTGACGGCGGTGATTCTCCTGCCGGCCGGCGTGAACGTGTTCCTCGCCGCGGCATACCCGATGCCGAATCGAATGGGCTATATCGAGCATCTGCGGGATGCGACCGACGACATCCGCAAAGCCAAGGACGAGATCGCCGAGGGCTTTTTCGCAGACCACCCGGAGCTGCGGCCGGGCGCGGAAAGCACGGAAGACGAATCGAAATGGGTTCTGGGCCAGCTCGAACTGGATCGGCGCATGCAGGCGGCGGTCGCCGAATTCACCGATGCGCTGCAGCACCAGCAGGATCTCGCCGAGCGCCTCAAGTTTTTCTCGCCGGCTCTGCTGACGCAGAGTGCATTTCTGGAGCTGACCGGTACCGGCCTGGCCCGGCACCGCCAATTTCTCGCCCAGATCGATGCCTACCACGCCGAACTGCGGGATTTCTTCAATCCCAAGCTGATCCGCGGGGATTTCGCTTTCGATGCGTTCGACGAGATTCCCCGCTTCGAATACCGGGAGGAGTCCGCCGGCGATCTCGCGGGACGGGTCGGGACGGATCTGCTCGGACTGGCCGTTCCCGCGCTGCTCATGGGATGGCTGGCGTCGATCGCGGTCCGGCGCTACCGGGTCGTCGGACCGTAAACCGGAAACGCGTTTCCGCCGGAACGCCATTGAACCGCGGGCGTTTTCTTCCCGGAGACACCGTTTGCGATTGGAAGAAAGGCAGGTGAAGGCCTTTTCGTCCGAATGTTCACGAAAATCTTCTGCTCCGACTGAAAGCTGATCGGAGCGTCCTTTGGGTGCCGGTCAAGGGGGAATTCGATCACCCTACCTTGCGGTCGCGGCACATTCGCCTGCCCTTCTATCGTATAAGACGTTTGAGGAACGCATTTCCCCACCCCCTGGACGAAAAAATTATCCTGCGGGTAAGAATCCACGGAAACCGGGATTACCGCCTTGACGATTCATCCATTCGGAGTCGTTCGGTGGTGAGCAATATGCCTCACTACCGTGTGAAATACCGCAAACGAAGCCGGGTACCATCCCGAACCAAAAGGCAGATCCGGCGCCGGCTTTTGCGCCATTTCATCGGTTTACGGCCTCCGAACAAACGCAAATCCAATTCCCCCACACGCCGAAAGCTCCCCGATACGGGACGAACGAGGCGCGTAAACCGCGTGGCACGGATGCTGCCTCTCTTATCTTTCGATCGCACTCACGGATTCTGCAGCGTCCTTCCCTTCGAAATCTTCGAGATGACTCGTCGACAACACACTATCCTGGAACAGCTCTATCGGGACAATGCCGATAGCCTGCTCGGCTTTGTCAACCGACGCATGGACGTCCAGGACGCCGAGGACCTGGTCCAGAACGCTTTTTTGCGCATGGCGGAGGCGGTTCCGGAACGCCCCATTGAAAACCCGCTAGGGTACCTCTACCGAATTTCCGCCAACCTGATCGTAGACCACCTCCGCCACCGGCAACGCCGGTTCGATTTCGCGGCGTTGGAAGACGACGCGCTCGAAGTTCACGATCCGGCACCGGACATGGAAGCCATGGTTTTTTCCCGTCAGCAGATCGACCTGCTCAAACAGGCGCTGAGGGAATTGCCGCCCCGGTGCCGGGAAGTCTTTATCCTGCATAAATTCCGCCACCTCAGCTACGCCGAAATCGCGGCCCGGCTCCAGATCTCCGAAAGTACAGTCGTCAAGCAGATGATCAAGGCACGCGCACATTGCAAACGCCAGGTTTACGGGAAAGAGGAAAAAGAGGAATAAGCCTGAATTCCCACGGTACTCCATTCCGAACGGTGCTGTCGAGCCACGGGTTCGTCGGCAATGGATTGTCGACCGACATAGATTTTCCGAAACCATGGGCGCATGACTTCACGTCGCCCGGCGTATTTCGACCAATCTAATCGAAGCCCGGGCAAGTCCACTCGATGAGCGGTTCGTATGCCGTAGGACTTTCCCGAATGTACTTGAACGGAGCAACGCCACCAAAAAGCCGGCCCGCCGTGCAATCGCGTACGTAGCCGCTTCACCCAAGCGTTGAAATCGGTAAAAGGGACACCGGGCCGGAATCCGTGCGGCGTTTCGACACCATCTCAGTGATCAACGGTCGTTTCCCGGATAATGGATGCCGGAAGTCGGTCGATTCGTCTTATTTGATAGAATGCCCCAACTCTCCCTACGGTTATGCAAAACCCTGAAGCCTCCGGACAGTCTACAGCCCCCTCCGAACAGGCACTCGAGTGGCTAGCCATCCTGGAATCGAAGCAGGTCTCCGAAGAATGCTTGCGCGCGTTCAGGCTCTGGCTGCATGAAAATCCCGCGCACCGGGCCGCCTGGGAAAAGACACAAGCGTTCTGGTCCGGACTCGACCGCCTGCCCGTCGAAGACATTGCCGACATTCTCGCCATGGGCGAATCCGCTTCCGCGGATACCGCCGCAAGCAGTGCCGTGGTTCCCCGCCTTCATGAAGACTCCCCGCCTGCCGATACCCGAGCGGCCACGGTCGACTCCCCCGGCCGCCGGGATCGATCGACGATCTGGCGCTCTCCCGCACGCCGACGGCTCGGTATCGCGCTCGCAGCCTCCCTGTTCCTGGCCCTGAGCTTGTGGGTTCAAAACGATCCGGCCTTCTATGCGGATCACTATACCCGGGTCGGCGAACAGCGGAATGTGACGCTCTCAGACGGCTCGACCGTACAGCTTAATACCGACACCGCAGTTTCGCTGGACTTCGCATCGGAAGCGCGCCGGCTGGTCCTGCACCGGGGCGAGGCCTATTTCCAGGTCGCCGCCGGTGCCCGACGCCCCTTCGAGGTGGCCACCGACTTCGGAACCGTCCGTGCACTGGGGACGGCCTTCAGCGTGCGCGCCGGAGACGGTTCCGCGGAGGTGACCGTATACGAACACTCGGTTTCGGTCACAGCCCAGAACGGCACGACGCTGTCCCGCCTGGGACAAGGCCGGCAGGTCCGCTTCACCGAAACCTCACTCGACCTCCCGCAGCCCGCCGATCTCCGTCGGCAAGGCGCCTGGCGCCATCGCCAGCTGGTATTCGAGGATCTCCCCCTGGCCGAGGTCGTTCGCGAACTGAACCGCTATCGGCCCGGCCGGATCACCATCCTCGACGCGGACGCGGCCCGGCAGCGCGTCACCGGCAACATCGACATCCGCACCCCGGACCTGGCGCTGCAGAGCCTCGTAGAAAGCCTGCCGGTCGCCAGCCGGAGTGTCGCCCAACGCTGGGTGTTTATCTACACGCGCTAAGGCGTCTTCCCGGCCGGCGGCTCCATGGCCACTTCGCTCCGCGTGTACTGCGCGTAAAGTAAAGTTCTATTCAAAAGAAATGAAAAATGCTCTAAAACCCGCCTCCCGCCCATGCCGTTTCCAAGAAACGGGCCGGCGTTGCCGAGCCGGCACCCGCGCCCGGATTCGGCATTCGCCGTTTTTCGTATTACTATCCCCCGACAAATAAAACGGCCGTCTTCGCTCGCTGTTCGACCAAAACGGGCGAAACGGAATCCGGATTCGATTGCAACACTGTGCGGGGCACGTGCTGCCTCGCTGTTCCGGCGGAATAGCTCATGCTGCGTATCCGATTGGCGCTGGTTGTCGCCATCTCACTGTGTTTTGTCTTCGTGCTCGGCTTTACGCTGTATTGGGGGTCTCACAAAATCGCTCAGTATTCGTCCCGCAGCCAGGCGGCTTACGAGGCTTTCGACCGCTATCAGCAGCTCTATCGGGAAGCCTATCGCTACTTCAAGCAGCGCATGGATTTGCTGCTGGTCGACCAGCAAGGCACCGCGGCCGACGTGGAAATGTCCCGCCAGCGTCTGCATGATGCGGTCGAGCGCCTGAAAAAGGCCGCGGCAACCGACTCGGCCGCAACCGACGATATCGAAGCCTGGCAATCCGGCCAGAGCGAACTGGACAGCATCGCCCGCCTGAGCGCCTCGCTCGAAGCCGGCATGCACCGGTTCGACCAGGTCGACCGCCTGCGCCAGGAAGGCCGGCGCGAAGCCGCATTGGTTCTGCTGTCCGAAGTTCTGGAAGAAGACATCGACCGCAAATTCGATCCGCTGATCGACGGCGCGATCAACCGCGAGCGGGAGCGGGCGCTAGTGGCGAGGGAGCGAATGATGGGCCTGGTCGGCCTTTCCAGCTGGATTGCCGTTAGCACGGCGCTGGTCTCCGTCATCTTCAGCATTGCCGCGGGCGCCATGCTGTTCAGAAGCATCCGCAAGCCGATCGAGGCCTTGATGCGCGGTACCGACGAAATCGCCGCGGGCAATCTGCCTTACCGCATCGCCATCGACAGCCGCGACGAATTCGGCTATCTCGCCAATCACTTCAATCAAATGGCGCAGGAACTGGAAGCCCAGCGGCGCAAGATCGGCGAGGCGCAGACCGCGCTGGAGCACAAGGTCGCCGAACGAACGCTGGAACTGAACCACCTCAATGGCGAGCTGCAACGCCTGGACCATGCGCGGCGGCAATTCTTCGCCGATATCAGCCACGAGCTGCGCACGCCGATCACCGTGATCCGCGGCGAGGCGGAAGTGACGCTGCGGGGGCGAAACAAGGATGCCGAGGAATATAAGGAATCGCTGCAGCGCATCCTCGAGCTGTCCCTGCAATTGGGCAAGCTGGTCAACGATCTGTTGTTCCTCGCCCGGGCCGAGACCGCCAATCTGCAATATGAGTGGGAGACACTGGACCTGGCCGAACTGGTGGTCAACGCATCCGAGGACATCCGCGTGCTGGCGCAGGACAAGGCGATCGAGGTGACGCTGAACCTCGCGGATGCGCCGGTTTGGGTGCGCGGCGACAAACAGCGGCTACGCCAGGTGGTTTTCATTTTGGGGGACAATGCCTGCCGTTACTCCAGGGCCGGCAGCCGGATCGCCATTTGTTTGGAAGCCGACGGCGCGGACGCCGTCTTGCGTGTCAACGATCGCGGCATCGGCATCCCGGCTCAGGATATGGAGATGATTTTCGACCGCTACTACCGCAGCACCAACGCCCGCCGCTCCAGCGACGACGGCAGCGGGCTCGGGCTGCCCGTCGCCAAAGCCATCGTGGCCGCGCACGGCGGGCAGATTTCCGTGGACAGCAGCGACGAAGCTGGAACGACATTTGCAATTTCATTGCCACAGGTCGGATCGGCCGAAAGCGCTCCCGATGCGGATGCCGATGATTTCGCAGTCCGGCGGGAGTATGCGCGGGTATCGACCGCATAGCATCCGAAACGCTTTTTCGTCGAGGTAACAAGAACTTGGACATTCTGTTGGTAGAAGACGACGAACGTATCGTCGAATTCGTCAGACGGGGGCTGAAAGCCGAGGGCTATACGGTGGATGTCGCCCGTACGGGACAGGAAGCAGCCGCGCTCGGAACTGCAGGGGCTTATCGTTTGATCATCCTGGACCGGAAGCTGCCCGACATCACCGGCGTCGAAGTGTGCGAGCGTCTGCGCGCCGATCGCGTCGAGACCCCCATACTTATGCTAACGGCCATGGACACCGTACAGGACAAGGTGACCGGACTCCGTTCCGGGGCGGACGATTACATGACCAAACCTTTTTCGTTCGAAGAGTTGCTGGCGCGCATCGAAGCGCTGACCCGCCGCACCGGGGGCGGACTCAAGACCGAGTCCAGGGAACTCCGGATCGCCGATCTGGTGCTGAACCAGGAGACCCATGAAGTCCGCCGCGGCAATCAGGTGATCGACCTGACCCCCAAGGAATTCGCCCTGCTCGAAAGTTTTATGCGGGCTCCCGGAAAGGTCCTGAGCCGAACCCGAATTCTGGAACAGGTTTGGGGCTATAGCGCCGATCCCATGACCAACGTGGTCGACGTTTACGTCCGCCAGCTGCGGCGCAAGATCGACGAAGGCTACGAGCACAAGCTGCTCAAGACGGTCAGGGGCTACGGTTACAAGCTGGATGCCTCGCGCGAGTCGGAGGCCTTTGCCCAGGGCGGCGCCTAGCTCGCCGCGGCAGGACATCAGCCGTTCGGCGGATACCCGGCCGACGTATACCGACATATCGGTTTACTTGAACCCGATTTTCGTAGATATTCTCGAAATCACGTCGCAATTCTCGTCGGACCGTCCCGCGTCGACAAGCCGAGCGAATCGGCTGCCGTTCCGTTTCCGTCGCCGACGATTCGCGGCGGTCATCCGCAACGCCGGTTCAGGCTTTACGGCGTGGGCGAGCTATAACTAATAAGGCTGTCGTGCGAATCGACGGCTTCATATTCATCACCGGGTACATCTGATGAACAGGGTTTTTCCTTGCCTGTCCGCAGGCAACAATTGGGGTGGAGGCTCCGCCGGGGGGGCATTGAATTTCGGCGGCCTCTTTTCCTTTCTCGCCATCGCTTTGCGATGGTCGCTCGCGGCTGTGGCGATCGCCCTGGCCGGACATCAGGACCTGGCGGTGGGCGATACCGTCACGGTCAGTCCCGCGGCGCCTTCGGTGCCCGCGGATGCCGGATCGGTGGACATCACGCTCACTTATTCGCGAGGTCCGAACGAGAACGTGTTAGGGACGCTGGATGTCACCTGGATAACCGCAGACGGCTCCGCGACCGCGCCGGCGGACTATAGCGGGGTGAGCGGGCAAACCAGCTTCGACCGGCTTGAAGGGCCGCTGACGCAAACTCAGACCATCACCATCCCCATCGTCAACAATCCGGACTTGACCTCGTCCAGGACATTCAGTCTCAATTTCGACTGTTTCGATACCTTTAACGAAAGCTCCTGCAGTCCCTCCCAGTTTCAGACCAGTTCCGTCACGATCACCATCACGCCGGTGGCTCCACCGCCCACCGAGCCTCCACCGTCCGAGACGACACCGCTCAGCGCCCTCCCCGGACTCACCGAAAACCAGCGCGCCGTGGCCACGGCCCTCGAAAACGCCTGCGGCGGAGCCTCCGGCGAATTGTCGCTGCGCTGCTCGGACATGCTGGGATCGAATTTGAGCGACAGCGAAAAGATTGCCGCCCTGAGCCAGATCACCCCCGAGCAGGTGGCCTCCCAAACCTCCATGCCGATGCGCATAGGCACCGGGCGCACGGCCAACCTAAGACAGCGCCTGACACTGCTGCGCCAGGGCGGCGGCGGTCTCGATCTGGCCATGAACATCGACGGCCGAAACCTTTCCTATGCCCAAATCGCCCGGGCGCTCGGAAAAGACTCCGGCGGCGCGGCGGGCGACGGGATCGACGATCCTTTGCGTGACAGCCCCCTCGGGTTTTTCGTGCAGGGCCGCTTCAACGGCGGCAACCGGGACAATACCGGCGAGGAGCGCGGCTATCGGTTCACCAGCGGCGGCCTGACCGTCGGAGCCGATTACCGGCTGACCGACAGGCTGATCCTGGGACTCGCATTCGGCTATGACGGCAGTTCGGCGGTTTTCAGCCGGGATTCCGGCGCCATGGATACCGATTCCTACCACGGCTCCTTCTACGGCAGCTATTACCTGCCGCAAGACTTTTACCTGGATTGGATAGGGAATTTCACGCGCCACGACTACGACATGAAGCGCAACATCCGCTATTCCGGCTTTTCGTCGCGGGCGCGCAGCAATCCGGAAGGCAATCAGTACGGCTTCGCCGTCAGCTTCGGCAAGGACCTCGCGATCAGCGAATGGAACCTTAACCCGTACATCCGCATGGAGTACGCCAAATTGCAGATCGACGCCTACCGGGAGCGGGGCGGTGGCGGCCTCGGCCTGGCTTTCGCCAGTCAGGACGATCATTCGCTGACCACCGACCTGGGCGCGCAGATCGGCCGCAGCTTCAGCCTGCCCTGGGCCGTGCTGACGCCGTCCATCCGCTTTGAGTGGGAACATCAGTACCAGAACGGTTCGCGCGACATTAAAGGCCGTTTTGTGGATGCCGCTCCCGGCACCGGCGGTTTTACCATCTCCAATTCGGTCCCGGACCGCGATTATTTCAATCTGGGTGGATCCCTGGCCGCCACCTTCCCCGGCGGCAATGCCGCCTTTCTGCGCTATGAAACTCGATTGGGCCAACAGGCGATTTCCAGCCATATCGTGGAAGCCGGCGTCAGAATTTCGTTCTAGAGATTGGCTGATGTGACGCCGGAGACGGCGTCGCCGTATTCCGGCCTTCGGCCGCGCCCGCCGGCGGGGCGGGCCGCGGGTCCGGACAAAACAAAAGCGGTGCCGGCCTAACGGCCGTCATTCGGTCCGAAACCTTCTCCCGTTCGCAAACGGCGCCTTCCGAAGCGCCGTTTGCGATTGAGGAAAGCACCAATCGCCATCCACGCCTCCCATACCGCAATGGGCGCACGTATACCCGCGGAGCCGGCCGTTCCCGACGAAATCCCGCCGAGAACTTTTTCATCAGGAATGGATGTCCGCCCTACCCCGCAGCGTCTTTGTCATTAAAGGGGTCCCGCTTCCCGCTTGGAAGCTACAAACCAAAGCATTCTTTCGGAACGAATTCGAACGGATCGGATGAGATCCACGCCGCGCCCGAATCGAAGCGAGTCCGATTCCAATCACAAACGACACTTCGGGGAAAATATGACGAAAGCGCACGGCAACGGAACCAAAGTCTCTCCCTGGTATGCAGTCCTGCTCGTGCTGACCGGCGCGACGGCGACAGCGGCAACCGATGCAACCGCCACCGCCGATACGACCGCCGGTTACGCCATCCCGGCGGGTTCTCTGTCCTCCGCCCTGCTCCGGTACTCCGAACAAAGCGGCCGAAAGGTCGTGTTCAGCACCGACCTGGTACGCGGCCTCGATAGCCGCGGCCTGCAGGGACAGTTCGATTCGCAGCAGGCCCTGCGACGTCTGTTGTCCGGCTCCGGCCTCGGCTACCGCGCGACCAGCACCGGCAGCGTGACCCTGGAAAGGCTGGCGGTGAATTCGTCAGAGCCGCAACCCGCAGCCGATGCGATTGCGCTCGACAAAATGACCGTCAGCGCCGAAGCGGAGGAATCCGATCCGAGCGATCCGTACAGTGAAGATTACGCCGTCCGCCGTGCCACTGCCGCCACCAAGACCGATACGCCCTTGATGGAAACGCCGGTATCGATACAGGTCGTGCCGTGGGCGGTCATAAACGACCAGAAAACGCCTAGAATCAAGGATGCGCTCGAGAATGTCAGCGGCGTGCGGCCGCAGCCGAGCCTGGGCCAGGGAAATGCATTTATCATCCGCGGATTTTCCAATCGCTCCCGTATCTACCGCAACGGGTTGGGGCTGATCAACGGTTTCGGCGGTTCGCCTGGCGAGTTCGACACCGCAAACCTGGAAAGCATCGAGGTCCTCAAAGGCCCGGCTGCCGTACTATTCGGCCGGATCGAGCCGGGAGGCCTGATCAACGTCACCACCAAGCGCCCCCTGGACGACCCCTACTACGCACTGGAACAACAGTTCGGCTCGTATGATTATTACCGCACCTTATGGGACGCAGGCGGTCCCGTCACTCAGGACCGTTCCCTGCTTTACCGCTTCTCCGGAGCGTACCAAAGCAACAATTCGTTCCGGGACTTCGTTTCGCTAGACCGCGTGATCGTCAATCCGAGCGTGACCTGGCGGATCGGCGACAGGACGGAACTGACGCTCAACGTCGAGGGATTCAACCAGGATTTCCGGGCGGATTTCGGCCTTCCCGCCATCGGGAAACGGCCGGCCTCCATACCGATCAGCCGCTCGCTGGACGATCCCAACACCCCCCAAGGAAACCTCTCCCATGCGCTGGTCGGTACGGATTTCGTACATCGCTTCAACGACGACTGGGCGGTTCGGAACCGGTTTCTGGCCACCTTCTCGAGCAACGAATCGACCTTCGTCAATCCGGCACCGGCTTTCGGCAACGCCCTGAACGAAAATACCGGGATCATGGACCGCAATATCTTCTTTCAGGAAGGCAGCACGGAGGCCTATACCACCAATCTGGACCTTACGGGCAAGTTCCGGCTTTGGGAAACCCGGCATGAGGTTCTCGTGGGATTCGATTTCACCCGCGGGTTCTCCGAGTATCACACTCAGGGCAACTGGATCGACCCGAACCCGGCCCTGGCCATCGACATCTTCAATCCCAGGGCGAGCTACGGCATACCGCGCGCCATGTACAAAGAGACGCTGGCAACGGCCGTCAACGCGCCCTTGCATTATTCCGTGGCCAAGACCGAATGGTACGGTTTGTACTTCCAGGATCACATTACCCTATGGGACAAGCTCCATATTCTGGGCGGCGGACGCTATGACTGGGCGGAGAACGGTCGCGGCCGGGGTTCTTCGTTCAATGCCGCCGAGAAGGCCCTGCCGTCCACCATCCGTAAGGACGAGGAATTCAGTCCGCGCGTGGGCATCCTCTACCAACCCTGGACCTGGCTGAGCGTTTACGGCAACTGGACCAACTCGCTGGGCGCCAACAACGGCATCTCCGCCGGCGGCGCGCCGCAGCCTCCGGAGATCAGCGAGCAATTCGAAGCCGGCATCAAGACCGAACTGTTCGACCGGCGGCTCACCGCGACTTTCGCGTTCTATCACCTCACCAAGGAGAACGTCCTGACCCAGGACCTATCCGCACCCGACCAGAACGCCAGGATTGCGATCGGCGAGGCGCGAAGCCGGGGTCTGGAACTGGACGTGAGCGGACGGATCACCGATAGCCTGAGCCTGATCGGAAGCTATGCCTACACCGATACCCGGGTCACTCGCGACCATTCCGGGCTGCAGGGAAAGCGATTGAGCAACGTGCCCGAACATGCCGGGAGCTTGTGGCTCAGGTACGACGTAAAGGAAATCGCTGCGCTCGACGGATTGAGTTTCGGTCTCGGCACCTACCTGGCCGGACAACGCCACGGCGATCCGCACAACAGTTTTCAATTGCCCGGCTACGTGCGGCTAGACGCGTTTGCCGCATACCGCTGGAATATTGGTCCCACCCGACTGACCACCCAGGTGAACATCCGCAACCTGCTCGACAAAACCTATTATGAATCCACAGATCCCGACTCCAACGTCGCGCCCCGTCTCGGGGTCTATCCGGGCGCACCGCTAACCGTACTCGGATCGCTCCGGCTAGAGTATTAAAGTCGGCGTAGCCCGGATGAAACGAAGCGAAACCGGGAGAACCGCCCAGTTTCGAATCCGCACCCTACCCAAATCCAGGTGCGCCATTTGCCACACATCTTCGAAGGTGCGGCAACTCGCTCAGGCGCTAAACCATTAATCCAAAGAGCCAAAAAGCAAATGGCCCAAACTTTGCTGTCTCGCGGAAGTCACATCCCGCACGGCATAGTTCGGATGAGTTCACAAATCGACGATTGGTTCCGTTTGTACCGCCAAGAATTGGTAAGCTGGATTGCCCGCTTCGTCCGCTGCCACGAAACCGCCAAGGACCTGGTACAGGAAACCTATTTGATCCTGGCCCGCCAGGCGACGGAGGAAACCATCGCCCAACCGCGCGGCTTTTTGTATCGCACCGCGAAGAATCTCGCCCTGGATTACCTCAGGCACCAAAAGGTCGTGGAACAATATGCCGTGGAAGCGGATGTCCGTCAGGAAGAAGCCTTCTATTCCGCCGAGCGGGCGGTAACCGCCGATAAGCAGATCGAGCGCTTCGCCGCAACTTTGGAAAACCTGCCTCCGCTGGCCCGCGAAGTGTTCTGCCTGATCAAGCTGGATGGCTTGAGTTACCGCGAAACGGCGTTGCGGTTGAATCTGTCCGAACGCCAGGTCGAGCGCCAACTCCTCAAGGCCATGCTCGATTGCCGCAAGGTTCTGGAAGAAGACTGAACATCTCGGCGGGACTACGGTGTTCCAAGTCATCTACCGAGAATAGGCGCTCGGTTCGAACATCTTATTCCGGCTACAATCGCCCCATGAACGAACGTTCCTCCCAGCCGTCTTCGTCCGAATCGGACGATGAATCCGTCATCGAGCGGGCTTACGCCTGGCTCATTCGTCTCGAATCGGGCAATCTCTCCGCAACCGAGCGGGCCGAATTCGAACACTGGATCGCCGAAGCACCGGTGCACCGCCGAGCGTTCGAGGAAGCACGGAGGCTCTGGCGGAACACCGACCTGCTCGAAGCCCTGCGCCGCACGCGACCGGCCGAAACCACGCGGCGGCGCATCGCAGGGTGGCCATGGCCAACGGTTGCGGTTGCGGTTGCGCTAGTGCTGCTGCTCCTGATCGGCTACCGCTTCGATCCTCTGACCCGCGTGCAGGCGGATCACGTCACCGCGACCGGCGAGCGAAGCACCATCGTTCTGGCCGACGGCTCCACCCTGACGCTGGATACCGCAACCGCCGTGGCCGTGGAGTTGGGCGAGACCCGCCGAATACGGCTCTTGAAAGGCGCAGTTTATTGCGAGGTCAGCCCCGACCCCGTCCATCCGTTCGTGGTCACCACCCGCAACACCGCGGCCCGTGTTCTCGGCACCCGTTTCAGCGTGCGCACCGAACACGGAGCGGATACCGTAACCGTCGCCCAGGGCTCTGTCCGGGTAACCCGTAACGCAACACCGGAAGATGCGCGGGTCCTTTACGCCGATGAACAAACCACCGCCTACACCGACCGATTCGGGGCCGTGGTCAAGACGCGGGCGCAGCCGATCCTGGCCTGGACCCGCGGCAGTCTGGTCTTCGAACAGACCCCGCTGGCCGACGCGATCGAAAGGATTCAGAGCTATCGGCGCGGCATCGTGCTCCTGCGAAACCCCAAGCTCCGCGATTTCAGGATCAGCGGGCGCTTCGAACTCGACGAACCGGACCGCATCCTCGATGCTCTGGCGAAAACGCTCCCCATCGAAGTACACCGCTATACGCCCTGGGTAACCGTCATTCGCTGAGCCATCGTTCCGAAATTCCGGAGCAAGCCTCGAACTTCGCGGACCGGAAGCCGAAGGGCGCTTTTTCGTGGCTCCGGCAAAAAATTTCTCTGCCGCGTGAGGGTTTCGTGCCGTTCAAACGTCTTAGAAGATAGTAAGGCCGTTTTCGGTCGCCGTCGGAAAAGCGGGTTCATTCAATCCGACCGGTACGGCACCCTCCGCCACTCATCGCCAAATCTTCGACCCATGGAGCGCTTTCATGAACCACGCGGATCCCTTGTCATATCCCGGCCTCACCCGCCGAAACTTTCTGATCGCCGCCGGAAGCCTGGCTTTGGCCGGCGCCGCCGGCCTGCCCCGTTTCGCCGCCGCGGCAGCCGCGCTGACCTTGCCGCCACTGCCCTACCGGGAAAATGCCCTGGCACCCGTAATCTCGGCGCGAACGCTCGGCTTCCACTACGGCAAGCACCACAAAGGCTATGTCGACAACCTGAACAAGCTCGTGGCGGGGACCGAGCTCGCCGATCTCCCGCTGGAGGAGATCATTGCCGCCACTGCCGACAAACCGGACCGGAAAGCGATCTTCAACAATGCCGCGCAAGCCTGGAATCACACATTTTATTGGCGAAGCCTCAGGCCCAAGGGCGGCGGCACGCCTCCCGCCGCTTTAAGACAGAAGATCGAGCAGTCCTTCGGCAGCGTGGACGCGTGCAAAAAGGAACTCGCCGACGCGGCCGTGACCCAGTTCGGCAGCGGCTGGGGCTGGCTGGTTCAGGACGGCGACAATCTCAGGGTGGTCAAGACCTCGAACGCGAACCAGCCGACCCCTTCGACGCTAAAACCGCTGTTGACGATCGACGTCTGGGAGCACGCCTATTATCTCGACTACCAGAATCGCCGCGCCGACTACGTGAATGCCCTGCTCGACAAGCTGATCAACTGGGAATTCGCGGCCGAGAATTTGCGCTGATCCCCGACGCAAACGGGCCTTTATTCCAAATCGCTTTCAATAAGGCATCAATTCTTTGTAGATGGCGGGTTAGGCCGCGAGGCCGTAACCCGCCGAGCAACCTCGGACCTGTCCTGAGCCAAGTCGAAGGGTCGGTGGGTTACGCTGAGCCCCGTCCTGAGCGGAGCCGAGGGGCTGACCCGCCATCGATGGGTTTCGCTTCGCTCTACCCATCCGATGAATGTCCACTCGAATGCCGACTGGAATTGGCCGACCCCTTCGATTCGCCGGTCGTAGACTCAGATCAGCTTCCCACGACCGCCGTCCGGTTTGAGCCATCGGTAAAACTCCATGGACGGTTCAGTGAAAATCCCCCATTATCATCTTCAGTAACAAACGGGGTTGATAGAAATGCGCTAATGCGCTGGGGATGGTCGCAGCACCGGGCCTTTTCCGGCCGGTACCTTTGATACCGGTGCACGAATCGGCCCGAAGGGCGGGTCCGGGTCTGAAGGATACGTGCCCGGACCGAAAACCCGAGCCGGCATCTGCCCCGCGCATATAGACGTAACCTGCAGCCGCAAAACGTCGCGCCTCAATGTTTTGCAGCATCGGGGATCTCCGGGGGGTTAGGGTATGAACAAGCGTTTTTTTCTTCCCGATCATGCCATCAGGCAGGAACTCGGATGCCTGGTTTTCACCCTGGCGCCGATCGGGATATTGCTGGCGGCTATCATGGTATTCGACTTGGGGGGATTCGGACTGGCGACGATTCCGGCCAAGTTGGCCCACCAGATTTCCCTGGTGGATCGCAACATTTCCATGGAGTTGTCCGAACTGCGCGCGCGATTGGTTTGGCTGACGGCCGTTCTTATCTTATTACGTCATCTCGATCGCAGTGGCGATCGTCAGTATTCGGATGATTCGCCTCAACATAAGCCGCCAGAGTTTTCCGTATTTCATCTTGATCATGGTTCTGCTGGGAAATAGCATCCATTGCCTACTGCGCTTTCGGCACGGTGCGCGAAAACAGCGTAAACGCGATCTTCCACCTGACCTACGGCATGTTGGAGGCATCAGGCTATTTTTCACCTTCGCAGCTCGCGGTCATTCTGGGACTGGTGACCCTGGTCAATCTGATCACCGCCTTGGCACCTTTCGCGATCATCCTGGCCGGAAGCAGTTCCATGACGCCATTTAAGGATTTGCCCCCGGATCAAGTCCTCCACTTGCTCGAAGGACGTTTCAGCCATTTGAAGAACGCCGTCAACCTGGGTTCTGCAATGCTGTTGATAGGGGTCATGCATATGCTCACCTGGCTGCGATGGCCGGTCGTCTTTCTCGGCCAGGGAAAGCTGGCCGAAGAAGCCGTCAACTGGTCGTTCACTTTAAGCATGTATTGGGGAGCGGTCTTTTCCCTGATGGTCATCTCCTTCTATGTTCCCTGCACTTTGGCCCTCTACACTCGTGCCAAGCACGAGTTCAATCGCAGTTTCCCCAGCGCCGAACATCCGGACCTCTGGAAGTATCTCGAGGGCTTCGGCATTTCACGGGACCCCATCCGTCAGCTGCCCCAGGTCATCGCCATGTTGACACCGTTTCTCGGGGGCTCCGTAGGGGCTTCACTGGCTAATCTAGGCATGCTGTCCGGATGATGGACCTACCGAAAAGCAACGTTCGCCTGGTTCGGACTCCAACGGCCAACAAAAAACCCGCCAAGCCTTGTGACCCGCGGGTTTTCCGGATTCTGCCGAACGCCTTCGGCCTCAGAATTGGCGGAGAGAGAGGGATTCGAACCCTCGATACGGTTTTGCCGTATACACGATTTCCAGTCGTGCGCCTTCGACCACTCGGCCATCTCTCCGAAAACGCGGCATTCTAATCGAAAATGTCGCGATTGTCAGCCTCCCCGTTACTCAACCGACATCCTTCCCGGCCAAGAACATCCAGGTCTCGACCACGGTGTCCGGATTGAGGGACAGGCTCTCGATACCCTCGTCCAATAGCCAGCGGGCCAGATCGGGATGGTCGGACGGCCCTTGCCCGCAAATGCCGATGTACTTGCCGTGCCGGCGGCAGGCCTGAATGGCCTGGCCGATGAGCGCCTTGACCGCCGGATTGCGCTCGTCGAATCCGCCGGCGACCAGCCCGGAGTCGCGGTCTATGCCGAGGGCGAGCTGGGTCAGATCGTTGGACCCTATGGAGAAGCCGTCGAAGATTTGCAGGAACTCGTCGGCCAGTAAGGGATTGGACGGGATTTCGCACATCATGATCCATTTGAGCCCGTTCACCCCACGCGGCAAACCGAAGCGCTGCAACAGCTCGGCAACCCCCCGAGCTTCTTCCAGGGTGCGCACGAAGGGAATCATGACCCAGACGTTTTCCAGTCCCATCTCCTCGCGCACTTTTTTCAAGGCGCGGCACTCCAGTTCGAAGCAGTCCCGGAACGACTCGTCCACATAGCGCGAGGCGCCGCGGAAACCGATCATGGGGTTTTCTTCCCGGGGCTCGTAGGCTTCGCCGCCCAAGAGATTGGCGTACTCGTTGGTTTTAAAGTCCGAGGTCCTGACGATCACCGGCTTGGGCGCGAAAGCGGCGGCGATCATGGCGATGCCTTCCGCCAGCTTGTCGACATAGAAACTCACCGGATCGGCATAACCGGCCATGCGCTCGAGGATGGCCTGCTGCAACTCGGTGGACTGACGCTCGTATTCGAGCAAGGCTTTGGGATGAACGCCTATGGTCCGGGCGATTACGAATTCGAGCCGGGCCAGGCCGACGCCATCGTTAGGCAGGGCGGAGAAAGCGAAAGCGCGCTCCGGGTTGGCCACGTTCAGCATGAGCTTGACCGGCAGCTTGGGCATCTCGTCCAGGTTGACCTTGGAAACTTCGTACGGAAGCTCGCCCTGATAGATGTAACCGGCATCGCCTTCGGCACAGGACACGGTGACCATGGTGTCGCGCTGAATCTTGCGGGTAGCGTCGCCGCAGCCGACCACGGCCGGGATGCCGAGTTCGCGGGCAATGATCGCCGCATGGCAGGTGCGTCCGCCGCGATTGGTGACGATGGCGCTGGCTCTTTTCATGATCGGCTCCCAGTCGGGATCGGTCATGTCCGTCACCAGGACGTCGCCGGGCTGCACCAGATCCATCTGCGATACGCTGGCGATGACCTTGGCGCAGCCCTTGCCGATACGATGGCCCACGCTGCGGCCCTGGGCCAGCACCTTGCCCTTCTGCGTGAGCCGGTAACGCTCCATTTCGCGCTTGACCCGGCTCTGCACCGTCTCCGGGCGGGCCTGGAGGATATAGAGTTTGCCGTCAAGTCCGTCCTTGGCCCATTCGATGTCCATCGGCCGCTGGTAATGCTGTTCGATGCGCACCGAGAGCCGCGCCAACTCTTCCGCTTCCCGATCGGTGATAGAAAACCGCTGACGGTCCGCTTCGGGCGTATCGATGGTAATCACCGACTTCACCGGATCGTAAATCATCTTCACCGCTTTTTTGCCGATGCTGCGCCGCAGTACCGCCGATTTACCGGAAGCCAGCGACGGTTTGTAGACGTAGAATTCGTCCGGATCGACCGCGCCCTGCACCACCATTTCACCGAGGCCGTAGCTCGAGGTTACGAACACGGCGTCGCGGAAACCGGATTCGGTATCCAGGGTAAAAATCACCCCGCTCGCGGCGAGATCGCTGCGTACCATCCGCTGCACGCCGGCGGACAACAGTACCTTGCGGTGCTCGAATCCCTGGTGCACGCGATAGGCGATGGCCCGATCGTTGAAGAGCGAGGCGAAAACCTGCTTGACCGCCCGCAGCACGCCTTCCAGCCCATGAACGTTGAGGTAGGTCTCCTGCTGGCCGGCAAACGATGCGGTCGGAAGATCTTCCGCCGTTGCCGAGGAGCGCACGGCTACGGAGAATTCCTTCGGCGACAATCCGGCCAATCGCTCGTAAGCTTCGGTAATGGCCTTTTCCAGCCCGGGAGTAAAAGGTGTGTTCAGAATCCACTGACGGATCGTTTCGCCCGCCCGGGCCAGCGCCGTGACGTTATCGACATCGAGCCGGTCGAGTTCGGCCCAGATGCGTTGGTCCAGTCCTTTCTGGGCCAGGAAATCCCGATAGGCTTCCGCCGTGGTGGCGAAACCGTCGGGCACCGTGACGCCCGCCTCGGAAAGCTGGCTGATCATTTCGCCCAGCGAGGCATTCTTGCCGCCTACCCGCCCCACATCGTCGATTCCTAAGGCCTCGAACCAAACCACGTATTCGTTCATCGGAGTACTCCGTCTTAATTGCCGATAGCTTGCGAAAGACCTGCCGTGCAACGGCTCCTCGGCAAGCCCGCTGCCGTTAAATCCAGTATTCTATGGGAATCCGAACAGCATGGTAAGGAAAGCATGAAGCGCACTGCCTTCTTTGTGTCCGATCACACCGCCATCACCGCCGAAACCTTCGGACGAAGCCTCCTGAGCCAGTTCGAGTCCGTCACTTTCGAACGCGTGACCGTTCCTTTCGTCGATAGCGAAGCCAAAGCCATGGATACCTGCCGGAACATCGCCGAGGCATTCGCCCGGGACGGCCAAGCGCCATTGGTGTTCAGCACCCTGACCGACGAGCGCCTGCGGCAAATCCTGGAACGCAGCGAAGCCGTGGTGTTCGATCTTTTCGAAGCCTTTCTCGATCGCATGGAAACGACGCTGGGGCAATCCTCGGCACAGGCGATCGGGCGAACTCACGGCCTGGGCGATGCGACCCTCGGCCGAGGGCGCGTGGAAGCGCTGAAATTCGCCATCGATTGCGATGACGGCATCGGTATCGACGCCTATGACAAAGCCGACATCATCCTGATCGGCGTTTCGCGCTCCGGCAAAACCCCGGCCAGCCTGTTTCTCGCACTGCACTATGGCATCAAGGCCGCCAACTATCCGCTGACCGAGGAGGACTTGAATCTATCCGGGCTGCCGGCCGGTCTGCGGAAGCATCGCAAGCGCTTGTTCGGTTTGACCATGACCCCTGAGCGCCTACATCAGCTCAGGGAAGAACGGAGACCCGCGAGCCGCTACGCCGCTCTCGAACAATGCCGAAGTGAAATCCGCGCCGCGGATGCGCTGTTCCGGTCGGCGGGAATCCCTTATCTGGATACCTCAACCATGTCGGTGGAAGAAATCTCCGCCAACATACTGCACCGTAAGGGGTTGAAACGAATGCAATGGTAACCGGATTTGCGGTACCGCCAAATCGCACCGGGACGCGCAACATGCTTTTATTCAAAATCGCTTTCGATAAGGCATTCAGTTTGCGGGGTGGGTTAGGCCCCAGGCCGTAACCCACAAGAGTGCCCTCAATTGGCGGATTACGCGGAGCCTGTCGAAGGGCCTGTCCCGAGCTCCGTCGAAGGGCTGACCCACCCTCGATGGGTTTCGCTTCGCTCTACCCATCCTACGATGAATGTCCGTTCGAATGGCGATGGGAATCAGGCACCCGGCCGGACGGGAAACAAGCCATGCCGGTACGAAAGCGAGGCGTCGAGCCGTCAGCGGCGATCCAACTGCAAGGTGTTCTGGTCGTCGACGGAACGCTCCGAGGGTCGAGCGTGTTCGGGCGGTTTTGGCTTCAAGGTCAACTTGGCGATTCCGGTCCAGGATGCCATGAACAGCAGTAACCCGAGCGAGGTGGCCGTCAGGCGATCCGGTTGTTTCATCCAGAACAGAATCCATTTCGGTTTGATCAGGCCGACGATGAAGATCAAAATCGAAACGGCGACCAGGCACTTGAGAAAGATCAGCATACGACTCTCCAAAAATATTCTTGTTATGGCACCGGATTTTTCCGGAGAAAATGTAAGAAAAACGGGCCGTTTGACCAGTTTGGCAGCAAAGCGTTCGCGATTAAACAACAAATTGTTCGCTGAAACCAGACAATGGGATGCCGGGCACCTCCGCGCACCGGTCATCGCGATTTGCGCTTCGTTTCATCCGGCCATGCCCGCTGCTCGTCTCAGTTCAGAGCGTGTCGCGGTCCCGCGATCTCCGAGCCAAAGCCTCGCCGTCGAAGGAGATTCCCCGCCATCCGTAGCGCATGAATGCCCGGATGTTCTTATGGCTGTCTCCGTTCGGGTTCGACAGCACTTCGGCGTAATGCTCGCCGAACAGCGCCAGAGTCGCTTTCTCGGATAACTCGTGCAGCCGGCCGAAATAGAAAATCTTGCAGGAGCCTTCGTTGCTGCCCGCTTCGTTGACCACCCGGTCATCGTCCAGGCCGTTGA
The DNA here is from genome assembly GCF_003584645.1 of Methylocaldum marinum. GTDB lineage: Bacteria > Pseudomonadota > Gammaproteobacteria > Methylococcales > Methylococcaceae > Methylocaldum > Methylocaldum marinum. Next base: position 5,137,004 of record NZ_AP017928.1, on the reverse strand, counting down.
CAAAGCGGGTTGGCCGGTAATCGTAATACTGCGCGATAAGGTCCATGGTCTCTTTGAAGGCGACGGACCGGCCTTGCTTGATTTCGGCGATAAAAGTTTCTAGCGATGTCGTCATGTCTGCGGAAAAAATTTTAAAGATGGGTTCGAATGAATGCCGGCCGGCGGCCGATGTAAACCGGACATTCGGAAATCAGCGGGCAAGTATCGGCTTGAGTTTGTCCCAAACCTGCCGGAACAGGATCGCCTGAGCGTCGCGATTCGGATGCAGGCCGTCGGCCTGCATGAGATGATCCCGGCCGCCCACGCCCTCCAGGAGGAAAGGGACGAAAGCCGTGCCGTGGGTATCGGCGACCCGTTGAAACACCTGGCCGAACAGGTCGGCGTAACGCTTGCCATAATTCGGCGGAATCTTCATCCCGAGCAACAACACCTTGGCACCGGCAGCTTTGGAACGGACCGTCATTTCACTCAGATTGGATTCCAGCTGGGCTGGCGAAAGTCCGCGCAAACCGTCGTTGGCGCCGAGTTCGAGAATCACCACGGACGGCCGATGACCGCTAAGAAGATCATCGATGCGGGCGAGACCGCCGGCGCTCGTCTCTCCGGAAATGCTGGCGTTCACGACGTCGAAGCCGAGCGGCCGCGCGGCATCCCGCAACATGGCCACCCAACCATGGTCTATCTTTTCCAAACCGTAGCCGGCACTGATACTATCGCCGAGAACAAGAACGGTTTTGGCCTGACACAAGCCCGACAAAACGAGCAGGATGAACGATATCAACAATTTTCGCATAACTCAGGAGCGGATCGGTGCGTTGGAAGATAGTGACGCAGGATTCGTCATTCGAACGGAGAATCTCGGCAAACACGTCATGACGGCGGATGGTCGACTCGATATATTGACAGCAGTCGATGTTTCGATCAAACCGGGCGAAACGCTGGCGATCGTCGGCGCGTCGGGTTCCGGCAAATCGACCCTGCTGGGCCTCCTGGCCGGGCTGGATCTGCCCTCGTCCGGCCGTATCTGGCTGGCCGGTTCGTGTCTTACCGATCTGGACGAAGACGGCCGGGCGGCGCTCCGCAGCGAGTACGTCGGTTTCGTGTTCCAGTCTTTCCAGCTGCTTCCGAATCTGACCGCCCTGGAGAACGTGATGCTGCCCGTGGAACTGGCCGGAGCCGGCGAAGAGGCTCGCCTCCGCAGCCTCGCCATGCTCGAGCGCGTCGGTCTCAGCCACCGGTTCAAGCACTATCCGCGACAGCTCTCGGGGGGCGAACAGCAGCGCGTGGCGCTGGCGCGGGCTTTCGTCACCGAACCCAAGATCCTGTTCGCGGACGAACCCACCGGCAATCTGGACAGCAACACCGGCCGGACCGTCATCGAATTGCTGTTCGAACTGAACCGGGAGAAAGGCACCACGCTGATTCTGGTCACCCACGACGAGAACCTGGCGTCCCGCTGCGAGCGCCTGATCCGGCTGGACAGCGGGCGCATCGTGGAGGGTTCGGCAGTCCGGCAAGGCTAGCGCTCATTGCTCTGGCGGGTTACGGCGCACACGAAATGAATGCCTTATCGAGAGCGATTTGGAATAAGCCGCCCTATCAAGCCGCGGCTGTTAATCTCGGACGTTGAACTCGGTAGAAGAACCACGGCCGGAATCCATGCGGCGTTTCTGCGCCATCCAAGCGGTCAACTGCCGTTTCCCTGGATGATGGAACCCGAAAAGCTATGACGGCCTGCTGCCGAGCAGATCGAGCAAAACATCGATATCCACCGGCTTGACCAGATGGTGGTTGAATCCGGCCTGGCGTGAGCGTTGCCGATCCTCTTCCTGCCCGTATCCAGAAACCGCGATCAGGCGCGTCGCGGCGAGCCGTGGGTTCTCGCGCATCCGCAAAGCCACCTCGTAGCCGTCCATCTGAGGCATTCCGATGTCGAGCAGCACGACATCGGGCACTCGCTCTTGAACCCTCTCGAGGGCAAGCTTTCCGTCGTAAACGACCTGAACCTGATAGCCGTACGCTTGGAGCAAGGTCGACAATGAATCCGCCGAAGACACATTGTCATCGACCACCAGAATGTATTGATCGGCCGCGGGCAAGCCCGCGCCTTCGACGCTTTCGCCGGATTCGCGGCCGGTGCCGGCTGCTTTTACCGTAGGCAGGCGGATCGCGAATTCACTGCCCTCGCCGGGTCCTTTGCTAAAAACCTCAACCCTGCCGTGATGCAACTCCACCAGTTTCTTGACCAGCGACAGGCCTATCCCGAGGCCTCCCCGAGAACGGGCCAGCGATCGGTCCTCCTGCGTGAACGGCTCGAAAATGCGCGGCAGAAGGTCGGCAGTAATTCCGGTTCCATTATCACGAACCCGCACCACGGCTTCGTCCGCCTCGGTTTCGAGAAGCACTTCGATATCTCCCTGGACCTCGGTGAACTTGGCAGCGTTGTGAATCAGATTGCCGATGATCTGTACGCACCGCGTTCCGTCGCCGTGGATCCAGATCGGTTCGGGCGGAACACGGACGTTCAGGCGATGACGACGCTCTTCGATCAAGGCGCGATTGGCCTCGATCGCCTGAGAAACGATCTTCCTTAAGTCGATCGTCGATTGGTCCAGCACGATTTTGCCCTGGGTCACCCGCGCGACATCCAGCAGGTCGTCCAACAAATGCGCGAGATGGGACGCCTGATCCTTGATCACCCGGCAGGCCCAGTCCTGCAGATGCTGGTGGCCCGAAGCCTTGCGTCTCATCAACTCGGTTGCATTGACGATAGCCGCGAGGGGGTTGCGCAGCTCATGAGCCAACATCGCCATGAATTCGTCCTTGTGCCGGTCCGCGTCGGCAAGTTCCTGCATGCGTTGCCTCAACTCGGCTTCCAGCCGTTTTCGCTCGGCCACCTCGGCCTCGAGTTGCCGGTTCTCCTGCAAGGCCGCCGTCCGTTCCGAGACCTTCTGCTCCAGCTGCCGGCGCGATTGATCCAGCGCCGTGCGCACCAGCAGGCGCTCGCTGATGTCGGTCAGCACCGAACGATAGAAAACACAGTGACGGGTATCCCGCATCGACGCGGTATGCATTTCAACCGGAAGATGCCAACCACCCTTTCCGACCAGACGGAGTTCCGCGGTGAGGCGCCGACGGCGCTCGCGCCGGCTTTCCGAAAGGTGGTCCGCAAACTTTTTTTGATCGGCCTTGGCGATGAACTGGACGAACGGAAGCCCGATCAGCGCGGAACGCTCCCGAGCCAGCATGCCGGCAGCGGTCAGATTGATCTTCTGGATCACGCCATGCTCGTCCAGGGTCAGATAGCCTGCCGGCGCGAAATCGAAAAGGTAGGTATAGCGGTCGCGGGACTTTGTCAGGGCCTCCAGAGAACGCTTCAATTTCTGATTTTCGTCCTCCAGTTCCAGCACACGGGCCTGAAACCCGTGCTGCGACCGATGCTCGGGCCTCGGGGCATGCACGTCCCCATCTGCGGACGCCGGCGTTTCGAGCTTCCCTTTGATCTCGCCTTCTGTCATTTCTCCCGGAATAGTCTTGTCGGTCTTATTCGACATCGTGTCGTCTCTCCAGCGTGCGCCTGAATTCCCCAACCCGGGCTTCGTAAACGAACCGGTACGCAGGATTGAAACTCTAACACAAGGAACCGGGAACAGCCGCAGGCGATTCCACCGAAACCACCTACCCCGGCTTTCACGGATTTACAAACGCGGCCAAGCTGGCTATGGTGCCCCTAATGTATGCAAGCGACAGGCAAGCCTGAAATTGTCATGGAGAACAACACCAGTGGATCGACGCCCTTCATCGTCAATGATTGCGCCCTGCTGGCCATCGCCACCGGCAGACGGGCACAGAACCTCAAGGAACTGCGTGATCAGCTGTTGATCATTCATCCGGGCAGCATTTACTTCCATTTCTGGGGCAATCTGCTCCATCCCCGTTTCGACGAACCCGAATACAGCAACGACTTCGCCGCCTGGTCCAGGCATGCCTTGCACGACAAGGTGCTCGCCGAACGCCTGAGTGTCGTCGACCCCAACAGCTACGGCACGCTCGACGAACTGCGCCAGGAATTGATCGAGATCATCGAGCAACGGCTGGACGAGCGCGAGGTACTGGCGTGGGCGCAGCCGGACCAGCAGTTCGAATTCATCCGCGCGCTTACCGTCGTTTTCCGGACAGACCTGCAGTTCTTCGCTCCCGAGAAGCTAGCCTCACGGATCGGCCATATGTCGGTCAGCAGCATCTTTTATCACTTCATCGACGCGAAGCGGCGCAACGAGAATCGGCTGGACGATTTCCGAAATTGGCTGGAATCTTTCGGCGGACGCTATGAAAGTCTCATTCAGTGCCTGGCCATGATCGACCCCTACTTCACCACGCTGACCCGTCTCCGCGAGGATTTGGCGCGGATTTTCTCCGGTTGCCTGTGCGAGGCGGATCATGGTTAATCTGCTGGACGCCTACGCCGAGGTCGTCGGCCAGGACGTCATCGACCAACTGCATCAGCTTGCCGGTACATTGCGCGACAAACGGGTGGTCCACGTCAATTCGACCCGGCTCGGCGGCGGCGTGGCCGAAATCCTGGAAAAGCATGTGCCGCTGCTGCGGGAACTCGGAATCGAAACCCACTGGGAAGTGATCACGGGCAATGCGGCGTTTTACCAGTGCACCAAGAGCTTTCACAACGGGCTTCAGGGCAAGACGGTAAACATGCCCAACGACTGGCTGCGAAATTTCGAAGAGACCAACGCCTTCAACGCCGAACAACTGCGCCCGATTCTGAGCGATGCCGACATCGTTTTCATCCACGATCCGCAGCCCGCACCGCTGCTGAGATACATTCCGGAGCGCAAGGGCAAATGGATCTGGCGCTGCCATATCGACATCAATCGTCCGAACCGCGTGATCTGGCGCTATCTGCGCGGCTTCGTCGCCGGCTATGACGCCAGCATTTTTTCGCTCGCCGCATTCGTGCAACCCCTGCCGCATGCGCAATACCTGATCCCGCCCAGCATCGATCCCTTGAGCGACAAGAATATCGATCTGCCGGAACACGAAATCGACGGTGTCTGCGAGCGCTTCGGAATCGATCGGACGCGCCCGGTCATCGTGCAGGTATCGCGCTACGACCAGTTCAAGGACCCGGTGGGCGTCATCGAAGCGTATCGCATCGCCAAGCATTTCCTGCCGGACATTCAACTGGTCCTGGCCGGAGGCTCCGCGGCCGACGACCCCGAGGGAGAAGCGGTTCTGGCGGAAGCCCGGCGGGCGGCAAACGGCGATCCCGATGTACATATCCTGCTGCTCCCGCCCGATGCCCATCGCACCATCAATGCCTTGCAGCGGGCCGCCGATCTGGTGGTGCAGAAATCGCTGCGCGAGGGCTTCGGCCTGACCGTGACCGAAGCGCTCTGGAAGGGAAAACCGGTCATCGGCGGGGATACCGGCGGGATTCGGCTGCAAGTGATCGATCACCACACCGGTTTTCTGGTCAACACCCCGGAAGGTGCCGCGCTACGTATCCGCTATTTGCTGCACGACCGGCACAAGATCGAGGAAATGGGCCATAAAGCGCGGGAGTTCGTGAGGGAAAACTTCCTGATCACCCGCCATCTTCGCGAATATCTGACGCTGATGGTCAGCGTGCTGTACACCGCGGGCGAACGCATCGAGCTGGCGGGCGGCATACGAGTCAGAGGACAGTAGGCGTTTGCCGCTTTCCATGTCCGCTCGGAATTCCGGCGGCATAGGGCCGGGGTCGCTTCGCCCATCCCGGCCGACAACCGGATTACTCGAAAACCAAACACCTCAGTCGAAACAATGATTCGAAAACACTCAATGCCGTTCGGCACAAAAATCACGAAGGAAGGCGTACGCTTCAGACTCTGGGCTCCGCAAACGAAGAAGGCGGAACTGATCCTCGAATCGGGCGGCGACGAGCGCAGTTTGTCCATGCAATCGCACGCCGGCGGCTGGTTCGAACTCGTCACTGCGGAAGCGGCGGTCGGCAGCCGTTACCGGTTTCGATTGGACGGGGGATTGGCGGTCCCCGACCCGGCCTCGCGCTTCAATCCTTCGGATGTACACGGCGCCAGCCAGGTGATCGATCCGGCCCGGTTCCGCTGGACCGACCGGGACTGGACGGGACGCCCCTGGGAACAAGCCGTGATCTACGAACTGCACGTCGGCACTTTCACGCCGGAAGGCAGTTTTCGGGCTGCACAGGACAAGCTGGACTACCTGGCTTCGCTCGGAATCACGGCGATCGAACTGATGCCGGTGGCGGATTTTCCCGGCCGCCGGAACTGGGGCTACGACGGCGTACTGCCGTTCGCGCCGGATTCCGGCTACGGAACTCCGGACGATCTCAAGGAACTTATCCAGGCGGCGCACGGCAAGGGCCTGATGGTGTTCCTGGACGTGGTCTACAACCATTTCGGGCCGGAAGGCAATTACCTGCATGTCTACGGCAAGCCGTTCTTCAGCGAGCGGCACCACACGCCCTGGGGCAACGCCATCAACTTCGACGGCGAGAACTGCCGCAACGTGCGCGAGTTCTTCATCCACAACGCGCTTTACTGGCTGGAGGAATACCACCTGGACGGATTGCGCGTGGACGCCGTGCACGCCATCTTCGACGATTCCAGCCCGGACTTCCTCGAAGAATTGGCCGAGCGGGCGCGCAGCGGGCCCGGACGCGAGCGGAAGATCCATCTGGTACTCGAAAACGACGACAACGCCGCACGCTACCTGACTCGAAAGGCGGACGGTGCGCCCCGGCATTACGACGCACAATGGAACGACGATCTGCACCATGTGCTGCACCACCTGCTCACCGGCGAGAGCGACGGCTATTACGCCGATTTTGCCGACGCGCCCGTAAAACACTTGGGACGCGCCCTGACCGAGGGCTTCGTCTACCAGGGAGAAACTTCGACCTATCGCCATGGCCGGCGGCGCGGCGAGATCAGCCGCGATCTTCCCCCTACGGCGTTCGTTACTTTTCTGCAAAACCACGATCAGATCGGCAATCGTGCCTTCGGCGAGCGTCTTTCCGATCTGACCGATCCGCGCCCCCTTCGGGCCGCGGTTACCCTCCTGCTGCTGATGCCTAACCCACCGTTGCTGTTCATGGGCGAAGAATTCGCTTGTCCGACGCCGTTCCAGTATTTTTGCGATTTCGGACCCGACCTGGCGCGAGCGGTGACCGAAGGCCGGCGCAACGAATTCGCCGGTTTCGAGCGATTCGCCGATCCGGAGCTCAGACGCGGGATTCCCGACCCTTCGGCCCCTTCGACCTTTTTCGCCTCCAAATTGGACTGGGCCGCATTGGAAACTCCACGGCATCGGCAATGGTGGTCGTTCTACCGATCGCTATTGACGCTCCGCCGCGACCGAATCGTTCCACTTTTGAAAAGCATTGACCTCGGCCGTTCGCACTTCGAGATTCTCGGCGAACGAGGCCTTTCAGTTGTCTGGCCTCCGGTCGACGGCAACGGCCTGATGATGTTGTCCAACCTGAGCGGCGAGACTCTGCCGTATCCAAACCCGCCGCCCGCTCCACCGCTGGCCGTCAGCGATCAGGACATCCCCGACAGTCTGGTCTCGGGACGGCTGCCCGCCTGGTCCACAGCCTGGTTTCTGATACTAACCGGAGATTAATGATGCCCGTCGTCAAAGCGCTGGACCAGCTTTGCGGGCTTTGCGGAATCGAGACGGAATTCGTTGATACATGGGGCGAAACGGTCCGCGTTTCCACAGATACCAAGCGGGAACTCCTGGCGGCCATGGGTATCGACGCCTCCGACGAGGCGCGGCTGCCATCGATCATGGCCGAACTCGAATCCGAGAATTGGTTACGGATTCTGCCGCCGGTCAAGGTCGTTCGGGAAGGCGAGGATTCCCGCGTCATTTGCGTTACCGTGCCCCGTCAGCTCGATCATGTTCTTTTGACCTGGCTCATGGATCTCGATGACGGCCAGCGATGGGAAGGAAACTTCTGCCCGGCCGAGCAGCCCCTGGTCGGCGAGCTCTCGGTAGGGGATCAGTGCTGCCGACGCTACGCCTTCACCTTGCCGACTCAGCCACCGCTCGGCTATCACCGCCTGACCGTGGAGTACACCGAGAGCAACCTCAAAGGCCATATGAGCCTGATCGTAACGCCGGAGCGTTGCTTTCTTTCGCCGGTTCTGGAGGAGAAACGTAAGGTCTTCGGCCTGTCACTGTCCCTCCACGCCTTGCGCTCGCAACGCAACTGGGGCATCGGCGATTTCACCGATCTCAAAAGCCTGGTCGATTACGCGGCCGAGCACGAGGCGGCAATGATCCGGGTTAATCCGCTGCAAGCGCTGAACCTGGCAATGCCCGCAATCTGCAATGCTTATGAGCCGTGCAACCGCTTCTTTTACAACCTGCTGTTCCTCGACGTCGAGGCGATTCCCGATTTCGCCGAATCCGGGACCGTACAGCAAGCCGTTGCGGACCCCGAATTCCAGGCCCGACTTCGCGCTCTGCGCGCCGAGGAGCTGATCGACTATCCGGAAACGGCGGCGGTAAAGAGCGGGATACTGGAATCGCTCTACGCTCATTTCCGGAATAGGCACTTGCGCAAGCCTTCCAAGCGCGGAAAGGCGTTTCGTGCCTATCAGGCGGCGCGCGGGCCGGCTCTTTATTACCAGTCTCTGTTCGACGCGTTGTGCGAACGCTTTGCCCGCGAAGGCGCTGCGCATTCATCCTGGACCAACTGGCCACCCCAATTCAGGGACCCTTTTTCTCCCGAAGTGCAGGGTTTCGCAGCCGAGAACGCGGCCCGGCTCGACTACTACGCCTATCTCTACTGGCAGGCGGAACTGCAAATCCAGGCGGTGTGCGAACGCGCCGCTGCGCTCGGCTTGAGCATCGGCTTATGCCAGGAATTCGTTTTCAACGCCGCCACGGACGGCTGCGAAGTCTGGTCGCAGCAGGCCTGCCACGCGCCCGGCATCCGGATCGGCTCGCCGCCGACCGAAATCTGTCCGGACGGTGAAATCTCGGCCATTTCGCCGTTCGTACCCTCGCATCTCAGGGCGGCGGCCTATCGTCCCTTCACCGCCGCTCTGCGGCAGGCCATGCGGCATGCCGGCGCCCTGCTCCTGCACCGGGTGACCGATCTGGCCCGGCAGTACTGGATTCCGGCCGGGGGGAGTTCCGAGGACGGAAGTTATGTCGCGTTCCCGTTCGAGGACCTGCTGGGCATTCTCGCCCTGGAAAGCCACCGCAATCGCTGCCTGGTGCTGGCCACCGAATGCGAAAAGGTTCCGGCGGAAATCATGGAACGGCTAAAAGCTTCGGGCGTCCTGCCCTGCAAATCGCTATTCACCTACTGGACAACCGGGAAATCGCTACCCGTCCGGGAAAATATTCAGAATTCGGCGATCATTACGTCCGCGGCCGACGAGCCGCCGCTGCGTGGATTCTGGCTGGGCCGCGATCTGGACGAACGCACCGCATTGAAGCTATTCGCCTCGGAGAATGACCGCCGCGAAGCGGTCGTAACTCGCGCCGTCGCCCGTGCCCGGCTTCTGATCACGCTGGAGCAGGAGGATCTGTTACCGTCCGACATCAGTATCCATCCGATCTCGGTGCCGGACATGACACCCGACATGGTATCCGCGATTTATCGGATGCTGTCCCGAACCGCAGCGGCAATCGTGCTGCTTCGCCTGGAAGATGCGCTCGGGCAGGCCGACCCCGTGGTGGTTCCCGGCGCACCGGTAGATTTCCCGAACTGGCGGCGAAAACTGCCGCTGGAATTTGAGCAGTGGCACAAGGAAGATACGGTCGCCTTCCTGCTGCAGAACCTGGCGGAAAACCGTAGCGGAATTCCGAAAACCCAGGTCAAGACCAAGGCGGCAACCGCGGCCGGCGTCAGTTTTACCGTCCCGCGCGCCACTTATCGGCTGCAATTCAACCGCGATTTCACTTTTCGCCAGGCGACGGAGATCCTGCCCTATCTTCAGGAACTCGGAATCAGCCATTGTTACGCGTCTCCGTATTTGAAAGCGCGGCCCGGCAGCACCCACGGCTATGACATCGTCGATCACGGCGAGCTGAACCCGGAAATCGGCGGCCGCGAAGACTTCGAACGATTCGTGACCGAGCTCTCGCGGCGCGGCATGGGCCAGATCCTGGACATGGTGCCCAATCATATGGGCGTCATGGGCAGCGATAACTTCTGGTGGCTGGACGTGTTGGAAAACGGACCGGCTTCGGATTATGCCGATTTTTTCGATATCGACTGGTCGCCGGTAAAAGATTATTTACGCGGCAAAGTCCTGTTGCCGACCCTGGGATCACCGTATGGAGCCGCCTTGGAAAGCGGTGAGATGCAACTGGCGTTCGATTCGGAGGACGGTTCCTTCTCGGTTTTCTACGGCCCTCACCGGTTTCCGATCGATCCCAAGGAATATCCGCGCATCCTCGGCTATCGGCTGGATCAGCCGAAAGCCGCCCCGCTCAGTCCGGAAGATTCTCATCTGGCGGAGTTTCAGAGCCTGATCACGGCTTTCAGCCATCTTCCCGGCCGCTGGCAAACCGGCAAGGACAAGCGCAGCGAACGCAACCGGGACAAGGAAATCCACAAACAGCAACTGGCCAGGTTGTGCGCCGCAAGCCGGGACATTGCGCAGTTCATCGCCAGGAATGTCAGCGAGTTCAACGGCGTGCCCGGGGTTCCGGCGAGTTTCGACCGGCTTCACGAACTGCTGGAGCACCAGGCCTACCGGCTGGCTTATTGGCGGGTCGCGGCCGACGAGATCAACTATCGCCGGTTCTTCGATACCAATGATCTGGCCGCCTTGTCGATCGAAAACGAAGACGTTTTCGAGGCCACCCACCGGTTCGTCCTCGATCTCATCGCCGAGGGGAAACTCCACGGACTCAGAATCGATCACCCGGACGGACTTTACGATCCGGAGGCTTATTGCCGCATGCTGCAAGACCGCGTGCTGGCGCTGGCCCGCACGGAACCGGCGGAATTCGAAAGTCAATCCGCCGCCATGCCGGACGCGCAGATGTTCTATATCGTGATCGAAAAGATTCTGGCCCTTAACGAACGCCTCCCCGGTCGCTGGCCGGTCCACGGCACCACCGGCTACGATTTCGCCAACCTGGCCAACGGCCTTTTCATCTGGCCCGGGGCGGAGCAGCCGCTGGATGCGTTCTACCGTTCCTTTTGCGGTTTTCCCGTCGATTTCGACGAATTGCTTTATCAGTCCAAGCGCCTGATCCTGAGGGTGGCGCTGTCCAGCGAGCTCACCGTGCTCGCCAACCGCCTGAGCCGGATCGCGGAAAGCGATCGCCGCACCCGCGATTACAGCCTGAACAGCCTGCGCGAGGCCTTGCGAGAAATCATCGCCTGTTTTCCCATCTATAGAACCTATGTGACCGGTCGCGGCGTGTCGGAAACGGATCGGAATTACATCGAACTCGCGGTCGAGCAAGCCAAGAGACGCAGCCTGGTCGGAGATCTCACGATCTTCGACTTCGTCCGGGAGGAACTCCTCACGACTCTGGCGGAAGGCAAGAGCGACCGCTACCGTGAACAGGTGGTTTCGTTCGCGATGAAGTTTCAGCAGCTGACCGGACCGGCCATGGCGAAGGGCATGGAAGACACGGCTTTTTACCGTTACAACCGCTTCGTATCCCTCAATGAGGTGGGCGGCGATCCCCGGCATTTCGGGGTCTTCTTGGCCGACTTTCATGGCCGTAACCAAGAACGCAGCCAATCCTGGCCGCACGCGCTGTTGAGCACGTCGACCCACGATACCAAGCGATCGGAGGATGTGAGAGCGCGCATCAACGTACTGTCGGAGCTGCCCGATGAATGGATTGCGCGGGTACGTCACTGGAGCGAGCTCAACCGGAAAAAGAAGAGCATCGTCGACGGTGATCCGGCCCCGTCCAGAAACGACGAATACCTAATCTACCAAACCCTTATCGGAACCTGGCCGCCGGAGGCGCTGAGCCCGGAATGCGCGGCGAACTACGTCGAGAGGCTGGAAGCCTATATGGTCAAAGCCATGCGGGAAGCCAAGCTGTTCAGCAGTTGGCTGAATCCGAACCTGGCCTATGAACGCGCGACCTCGGACTTTCTGCGGAAACTCGTCATTCCCGAAGACGAGGACGAGTTCATCCGCGATTTTCTCGATTTTCTGGCGGGCGTGTCCAGGGCCGGCTTGCATAACAGCCTGGCTCAAGTGTTGCTCAAGCTGACCGCTCCCGGGGTACCGGATATTTATCAGGGCAACGAGCTGTGGGATTTCAGCCTGGTCGACCCGGACAATCGGCGGCCCGTGGATTACCCGACGAGGCAGGCGCTGTTGAACGAGCTCAAGACGTGGGACCGAATGAGCGCGGAGGAGCTCGCGCCGAAACTCGCAGAAATGCTGGCATCCATGAGCGATGGACGAATCAAGCTCTACGTCACCCGGGAAACCTTGCGTGTACGGCAGCAGGATCCGGATCTGTTCCGCCGGGGCGGTTATCACCCGCTGGAAGCGGAGGGGAAAAAAGCGGAACACTTGTGCGCGTTTCTCCGCCGATTCGGCTCGCGCGCCGTGCTGGTGGCGGTGTCTCGCTGGCTACTGCGCCTCGGGAACGGGACTTTTCCGCCGCTGAACGACGAAACGGTCTGGGGCGACACCCGGCTGGCTTTGCCGCCCGCCGTCGTCGGCACCTATGCCCATGGCTTCACGCGGAAGCAGGTCAACCTGAGCGGAACGGACCCTCTGCTGGCGGCGGAATTGTTTTCCGGTTTTCCGCTGGCCTTGTTGGTCAGGGTGGATTGATGCGATAGGAGGTCGTGATGCACGCAATCGAGTCCAAACCGGTCAGACAGACTCACATGAGTCTCGCCATTCCCCTGCTGATCCTCGCACTTGCACTGCTCGCCGGGTGCGCCGACCGCAAGGTCGAATTGCCGCCGATTTCGCAAACCGAAACCGGGCTTCATCAACCGGGCCGCTTCGTCTGGCACGATCTCCTGACCGACGACTTGGCCTCCGCCAAGCGTTTTTACGGAAGCCTGTTCGGCTGGCGGTTCACCGAATTCCCCTCGGCCGATTTCGAGTATTCGATTGCCTGGAACCACGGAAGGCCGATCTCCGGTTTCGTGGCGAAAGACACCGAACCGCCGCACCCTGAAAATCAGTGGTTCAGCCTGCTATCGGTCGAGGATGTCGACCTTGCGGTACGGCAAACCAGGCGATCCGGAGGAACGGTGCCGCTGAAGCCGATCACAGCTCCGGAGCGGGGGCGATTCGCCGTCATCCGCGATCCCGAAGGCATCCCGCTGACCGTTATCCGCACCCGATGGGGCGATCCCGAACCCTCCGAACCCCGGGAGAACGACTGGTTCTGGAACGAATTGTGGACCGAGGAACCGGGCAAGACGGCACTGTTCTACCGCGAATTGGCGGGCTACCGGATCGATTCGTGGCCGCCCCGAAGCGACAAGGAACTCTACCTGATTTTCAAGCACGGCGAGGTGCCGATGGCCGGCGCCACCAGACAGCCGCTTGCCGGCGGACGGGCAGCATGGCTGCCTTACGTCCGCGTCTCGCATCTTGCCGGAACTGTTTCCCGCGCACGGAGTCTCGGAGGTAAGGTGCTCATCGCTCCCAGCCCCGATATCCGTTCCGGCACGGTAGCCGTGATCGCCGATCCCTCAGGCGCGATATTCGGCATTCAGCAAATATCGCCTTCACCGTGAAACAGGAGGTCAGATCATGCAAGCCGTCAAGAAGCCCACCGTTCTGATCATTGTCTTGACCCTCCTCACACCGTTATTGGGCGCATGCAGCAGCGTGAGACCGTACGCCGGCATCGGCATTTCCGGGCCGGGAGTCCGATACGGTCCGGTTCACGTACGTACCGGCGTCAGTCTCGGGTTTCCTCTGAGATAAGTTTTGCCCGGCGAACGGCCACAACAGGACGTGACCCGCCTTGATACCTCTTTCATGGAAAGCGTTGCAGTGAGCAAACTCGGACACCTGAGCGCCCGTCCCGACGGGACAAGAATTAACAAATCCGCGCCTACCGGCCTGCAGTCGCTACGGATCGAGACCATGCGCGAGGGACACATCTATGTTCCCGAGCGCTACCGGGGCGATCGCGCTCTTCCGCTAGTACTGATGTTTCACGGTGCGGGCGGCAACTCCAGGCTGGGGCTGGCGCCGCTCTTGAAGCTGGCGGACCCATTCGGCTTGATTTTGGCGGCCCCCGCGTCACACGCGTTCACCTGGGACGTGATCATCGAAGACTACGGTGTGGATCTGACCCGGGTCGATCGGTTTCTATCCCACGTGTTCGCCCATTACGCGATCGATCCGTCGCGAATCGCGATCGGCGGCTTTTCCGACGGGGCCTCTTATGCACTCTCCCTGGGCGTCATGAACGGCGACTTGTTCAGCCATATCCTCGCGTTTTCGCCGGGCTTCATGATATCCACGGTACAGCGCGGAAATCCCCGGGTGTTCATTTCCCACGGAACCGACGATTCCGTGTTGCCGATCGACAAATGCAGCCGCCGCATCGTGCCGAAGCTGCTGGATGCCGGTTATGAGGTCTCGTACCGGGAGTTCGAGGGCGGCCACAATGTCCCTTCGGATATCGCCCGGGAGGCCGTCCATTGGCTTGCGGGGAGAGCCGGGCTGCATTGACCGAAGCGAGTTCGTGCTTAGAAATAGAAATGGAGACCGGTTCCGAAATATTCGATATGCCTCTCGAAAAATTGTCCGTTCGGCGAGCGTCCATTGAAGTACTCGAACAGCCATTGCAAGCGCCTGCCCTCCAGCCAGGCGCTGCGAAACTCGACACCTGCCCGCGCCGAATAACCGGGATTCCAGTCGGTTCCCTCCGCGGCCTGAACATCGAGTGCCGCCACGGGATACAAAAGCTCGGTCCATAGGGGATACGGGCTGGTCAGTTCGAAACCGCCCTGCGTGAACCATGGCTTGAGAGTGCCGGGATCGGTCCGGAACAGTCCTCCCCCGCCTCCGTATACGCGCAAGACGTCGCCGAAATTCCATGACAGCAACAGATCGAAACCCTCGAACGACAAATTGATCCGGTTGACCCGGTTGCGCAGGAGATACTCGTCCCCCAGGTGCGAACTTTGGTGGAAAATACGCGTCTGGGCCGAAAACGGGCCGGACCTGACACTCAGCGGCAGTGCCACAAAAAAATCGGAATTCACCAGATCGGTAGAACTTGCGTTCAGATTGAAAATTGAAAATACGCTGGCCTGGAGCCCAACTTGCCATATGGCGCCCAATCCTTCCCATCCGTAGAACGGAAGGGTGGCACCGAAATTTGCGGAACCAACGGTATTCAGCTCTTCATCGCTCTGGTAGAACTGAATGGAGGCGGAAAAACGCGGCCATTTCGGATCGGCGATCAAGGCGTCGAAAGCCTTGGTCGGCGGAAGCCAACCGGTATAGCGTGTCAGTTTTTCGGAAGCCGAAGCCGCATGCGTCCCGGCGTGCCGCTCGCGCGTTGGGATAGTCCGGTCGCCCGGCTTCCCCACGACGACCTGCAATCCTTCCACGGTGCTCAAGACGTCAGCAACCGTTTGCGGGTCCTGTCCCTTGAGCTGAGCCGGATCCAGCACCAGCCTTCCGTTTTCCACGTTGGCTATCACATTGCGTAGACCGAAACGCATGTCGAGCATGGCCGACACGTAGCCCTCAAGGAAACGGTCATCCCTCGGGCCGGCCGAGTACGAGACAGATGAGATGAAAAATAAGAAGGAGAGAACCAATCCATAGTGGAAGCGCATGGGATAACTCCTGAAATCCGTTTGGCGTGCCGCGTGATCTTAGTCCGCAGACGAGCTCCGGACAATGTCGATGATAGGTGGTCCGCCGCGCCGGACACCGCCTCCACGTCAAGACCGATATCGGCCGAGCACCCTGAAGCTCTTGAAAACCCAAGCGGCAAGCCCCATTTTTGGACTAGAGGAAGCTCTGATAAGGAGGTATGACATATGTTCAACCGATTCACGCCTGTCGAGAACAGCCTGTTCGAGGAGTTCAAACGTCTGGAGCAAGAAATGGATGATTTATTCGGCCGCTGGCCGTGGCCGATCGGAATCAGGTCCGCCAGTCGCGGCAGTTTTCCCGCGGTGAACGTGGGCGCCACTCCCGACGAGTTGGATGTTTATTTGTTTACCCCCGGCGTCGATCCCAAGACACTGGACATCTCCATTCAGCAGAACGTGCTGTCGGTGTCCGGCGAACGTAAATCGGCCAGGAAAGAAAATGCCAACTACTATCGCCAGGAGCGTTTCGACGGCGAGTTTCGGCGCGCGATCACGCTGCCGGAAGATGTGGATCCGGACAAAGTCGAAGCCCGCTGCGAAAACGGAATTCTGCACATCAAGGCGCAGCGTCGCGAAGCAGCCAAGCCTCGCCAGATCGAAGTGAAATGAGCTAAAAGGAGAAGGAGTGCATCATGACCGAAACACAAGAAGTTGCAGCCCGACGGTCCGCTGACGTCCAAAAGCCCGAGCGTCAGATCGTGTTGAATCCGCCGGTCGATATCTGCGAGGATGCGGAAGGCATCACGCTGGTGGCGGACATGCCCGGGGTATCGAAAGAAAGACTCAACATAGAAGTGGATAAAAACGGTCTGCTGATCGAAGGCGATGCGCATTTCGAGATGCCGGAGGGCATCAAGGCGCTTTATGCGGATGTTCGTTCGACACGATATCGCCGGAGTTTCTCGCTCAGTCCTGAACTCGAATCCAACAATATCGACGCCACCCTCAAGGACGGCGTGCTTACACTGAAAATTCCCAAGCGGGCCGAACTGCGTCCGCGCAGAATCGAGGTGCGCGTCGATTAGGCAAGCCGATGCTTTCGGATTGGAACGTCGAGGCCCGGTTCGTAAAAACGCCGGGCCTTGTCATGTCCGAGAACCGGATTCGATCCCGCAGATGTAAAATAGAACATGAATGATTCAGGTACTTATCAGGCCTACGCCTCTATCCATTGAAAGAGCAAAATCCATTGACTTCGCCTCGCGTCAATAAGCGGAAGACAGCCGGCCGCAAGCGGCGAGTCGTCGCCGACGATTCCCGTTTGCAAGAAGGCATCCTTGTCTTGTGGAACGACGACAAAGGTTTCGGATTCGTACGTCCTTCCATGGGCGGCGACGATTATTTCGTCCATATCAGCGTGCTCGAGGAGGGCACGAGCCGGCGCCCGCAAGTCGGGGACACCATTTTCTACAACGTGGCAAGCGATACCCCGGGTCGAAGACGCCTTAGCTACGCCGCGATAAAAGGCGTCGATGTCTCGGAAAAAAAACCCACTGCCGGTATTCTCGCGTCTCCCCGTTCACCGTTGCTCTGGACCTTGATCGGGCTACCGATACTCTTATCGTGCTATTTGATGTGGCGGACGTATAACCCGATTCCGTTCTTTTCTTACGTTTTCTTGAGTGTCCTGGCGATCATGCTTTGTGGATTCGACAAGAAGCATGCAATCACGGGCCAGTGGCGGGTACCGGAACTTTATATGCACGTGATCGAGTTCATGGGCGGCTGGCCGGGAGCGCTCCTGGCGCAACACGATTTCCGTCACAAAATACGAAAATCTCGCTATCGGCTCATTTTGTGGGGGATTATTGCCTTCCATGGCCTGGCGTGGACAGCGTTTCTCGTTTCCAATTTTGTCGGGCGCTAATGTTCGTCGGAAATCGCACGGAGCCTGGCTGGTAGGGAGTTTCCATTGTCGTCGGCTTCCGCGGCCTGTTCGGATACCGGAAGCTTGATCACGAGTTCGCTGCCTTTTCCAGGTCCCTCGCTGCTGGCTTCGACACGGCCGTTGTGCAACTCCACTAATTTCTGAACGATCGTCAGGCCGATTCCCAGCCCGCCTTGTGCACGGTCGATGGTACGCTCGGCTTGTGTGAACAAATCGAATAACCTTGGGAGAAGTTGTGGCGGTATGCCTTCACCGGTGTCACGCACACGGATGACCGCCTCACCGGATTCGCTGGCCACAGTCAGAGCAATTTTTCCGCGTGAAGGGGTATATTTGGCCGCGTTGTTGAGCACGTTCGAGACGATCTGCGCCAAACGTACCGGATCTCCGTAGACTCGTACCGGCTCTTCGGGCAATCTCACCGAGAGTTCGTGACGGCGAGCATCGATTAACGGCTTGCTGGTTTCCAGGGCCTGTTCGATCACTGTAGAAATCGCTACAGGTTTCTTATGTAGCGTGATCTTGCCTCTGATGATGCGCGACACGTCCAGCAGGTCGTCTACCAGTCGGGTCAGATGGCCGGTTTGACGCTCGACGACATCGCGTGCCCATGCCAATTTGGGATCGGCCACACCAACTTTCCGCATGACTTGAACGGCATTCCGGATTGGCGCCAACGGGTTTCTGAGTTCATGTCCCAACATGGCCAGAAACTCATCCTTCCGGCTGTCGGCGTCGCGAAGGCTGTCTTCAACCCACTTGCGCTCCTGGATTTCCAATTCGAGCTGGCGGTTGAGTTGCATTAGCTCTTTAGTCCGCCGCGCGACCCGCTCTTCCAGACTTGCATTCAGCTGCCGGATCTTTTCCTCGGCAGCCTTGCGCTCCTGGATCTCCTTTACCAGACGGTGGTTGGTCTCCTCCAGTTCCTCCGGACTCGGCATCGCAAGGGTCTTGGGTATCAGCGGCCACAGCACAACGGCGGTGCCTATCGAGATCACGGCGGTAACCAGTTTGACCATGCCCTGAATCTCGTAAATTGGATGCCAGATGGTCCAGGCACCGAGTAGATGGGTGGTTCCGCAAGCGAGAATGAACGCGCCGAACAGTAGAAAATTATTTCGAAAACGAACACTCCGACGGTGCAGGACGAAATACAGCAAAGCGGCGGGAATAGAATAGTAGGCCAACGCCGTTACGACGTCCGAAAACACATGAAGGTAGAGTAAAGACGGCCGCCATAGCAGGCAGTATCCGTGAGGCATGAGTCCGTCGGCTGTGACGGATGTTCGCAAACTGTCCCACATGGTCATTTTCTCTGAATCGAATATATCCTCACCTAGTTCCCGCTGGCGGCCGGAAATCCGTTGGGGAAGTGGGATTAATGGCCAATGGGGAGAGAGGCTTTAGCTCTAGGAGCTTAAACCCGGGCGATCGGTCGCATGCCTTCGGACCAGTCGGTTGATCGAATTATAACGAGGCCTGGCCTGAGCTAGCGCGCAATGGACATGTACCGAAATGAAGCCGTCACCGAGGATGTATAGATACTCGAATAAGGTTCAAGTTCCCGCGGCTTCCGAAATTTCGTAGTCCGCCGACACCTGGTCTGCTCCGGCAGTCGGTGCCTGCCTGTGGATCAAGGAGAACCCGTCGCAGTAAACACGGGACAGCTGCAGAGAAGCCGATAATTCGACACACGGCAATCTGACCGATGAGGCTCACCCGCGCTCTGAGGGAATCGAACTGCGGTATTCCCTGCCATTTACCCGAGCCGCCCTAAAACTAGCTGTTCGACAGAAACTTAGCCCTTCTGGAAAACCTCAATCAAAAGGTTTTATCTGAACTGTTCTGTCCTGACGATATGCCTATGGCATAAACGGGCGACCGGTAAGTTCCCCGTAACATAATGTATCTTAAAAGACACGTGCGGAGGTCAAGAAAACCGTGCATAAGACATTTCGTACCAGTTTAGAGATAAGTATATTCACGGGGTATTACATTTTTTTGCGATAGATTTGCGCACTCGCCATCTAATTAGGTAAGGCCTCCCTTTTGTATGCCCCACGTTGACCGCGGAGCCAATAAAAGGCGCCGGTGCGCGCCGGGGCTCATATCCCCGGAAGGCCGGTTCGACTCCGGCAAGCCTTTCGAGTATAGGCCGAAACCGGCAGTGATTATTTTCAAGAAAGACCGAAGCTCATTTCCGGGACCCGTCGGCATCCATATTCGCAGGAATAACAATTCGGCTACCTCGCAACAAATTTTCGACAGGTAATCCAATAAGGAATTCCTTCATGCGAAATGAACGAAAAATCGTTCGGTCGGCCGATACTCCTTACAGACCCGAGACCTCGAGGCCGACTAGGGCCTTAAGCTTTCAGCAAAAGAGATCGGGGCATTTGTGATAACGAGGACTTATGGCACCGACAGGCCTCGTCAAAACATATAAGACGGCGCGGCGCGTGGTCATCGGATTGGCTGGAGCTACAGTAACCCTGATCGGGATCGCCTTGATCGTCCTGCCCGGTCCAGCATTTCTGCTGATTCCTTTAGGCTTGGCGATTTTGGGAATCGAGTTCGCGTGGGCACGCCACTGGCTGCGCGTCGTTAAACGGAGAACCAAAGATCTTAAGCAGGCTGCCAAAGATATCAGACGGAAAGCCGATAATCCGATTGGTAAGTAATGTTTGCTCGGCTCGGCATCAGGGCCGGAAAATGAAGGCGTCGGGCCGGCTCTAGCCCTGTTCCGGCAGGCCGCTCGCCAAAAGCGATCCGGGGGCCTATCCTCAGTGTGTCGACAGCCGATTAATGCCTACCGACTCGGACCTTTAGGCCGAAACCGGAAGTTCGGTACGCGTTTATTGAACTTACATCGTATGTGTAGGTCGCTGCGACTCCAGGCTCCCGGCCAGATAATTTTCGATTCGGGCACGGGTGGAACCGCCATCCTCATCGCTGAACTGCACGCCTATGCCGGCGGCACGAGATCCCTCGGCACCCTGGGGAGTCATCCAGATAATCTTTCCGGCTACCGGAATCCGTTCGGGTTCATCCATGAGATTCAGCAACATGAATACTTCTTCGCCCAAACCATAAGTCCGGCTGGTCGGAATGAACAGCCCACCGTTCTTAACGAATGGCATGTAGGCGGAGTACAGAACATTCTTGTCCCGAATCGTCAGAGACAGAATACCTTGGCGAAATTTGTTTTCAGTGGCACTCACGATAGATCCCGATCCGCTCGCGGCGAACGTCCGAGTTGCTCCCAATGAATCAAAAGCTCCTCCAACAGCAGGAGTCGGTTGACTTGGCCGTTCAACACCCGCTTGGCCTGCAGCAATAAATCCAAGAATTCGAACAAGCTCTTCAAGTGTAGTCGACGGACGAGAGCCTGCAAGCCCTCGGACAAATCCGGATTTTCCAGGCGGGAACAGCCTGGCACGCTGCGGAGGCGAATCAGGTCGATCGTCCATGATATGAGCCAGTCGACCAAATCTTCATAACCCAAGGTCGACCAGTGTTCCGCGAGAGAAACCGGGTCTCGACGCCGAAATGCCACATCCATGTACTCCGAAAATGCTATTCGCCTTTGTTCCACGACTTCCGATCCGGCTAGTGCCAATGCCTTCAACGGAGCGTGCCCCGCGGCAGCCAACAACGAAGCCGTGGCGGCGCCGGTACCCTGCGCCTCCAGCCATCGACTGACGCCGGCAGTGTCCGGAAGCGCGATCGGCAACCGCTGGCAACGGCTGAAAATGGTCGTCGGCAGAGCGGCAGGCATATCGGTCAGTAGCAACATGACAGTCTTTTCGCCCGGTTCCTCCAAGGTCTTCAAAAGCGCATTGGCAGCGCTGATATTCAGTTGATGCGCCTGGCAAAACACGACTATGCGATAACCACCATACTGCGGCTTGAGCGAAAGATTCGCGATCAGGTGCCGGACTGCGTCCACGGCGATCTGCTTTCCACGGTCCTCCGGCTCTAGCTTCAGGAAATCCGGGTGGGTTCCGGCGAGAAAGAGCCGGCATCCGGCACAAACGCCACACGCGAAGTTTCCCGGGTTCTTGCACAGTAGTTTTTGTGCGAAGATCTCGGCCAGATAGGTTTTCCCGATCCCTTCGATGCCGTGGATCAACAAGGCCTGCGGCAGCCTCTGAACGGCCAAATAAGCGTTCAGCCTTTGCCAGGCCCCGTCGAGCCAAGGATAACGAATACCGTCGGTTACTGCTGTCATCAGGTGTGACGCAATTCGTCCAGATGCTTCGCGATTTCGGCCTGGACATCCACCAGCGACTGTGTTGCGTCCAGCAGCTTGATGCGGTGAGGCCACTGTCGGGCCAGATCGCGATACGTTTCCCTGACCCGGGAGAAGAAAGCCGGCATTTCGGTTTCGAACCGGTCGAGGCTCCCCCTGCTTCTGGCCCGATCGAGTCCGATCTCCACGGGAGCGTCGAACAGTAACGTGAGATCGGGTTCTAGCCCTTTCTGCAACCACCCTTCGAGAAATCGAATCACCTTGGGGTCTATTCCTCGGCCGCCGCCCTGGTACGCATAGCTGGCATCGGTAAACCGGTCGCAAACGACCCAGATACCCTCAGTCAGCGCGGGCTCTATGACTTCTTCGATGTGTTGGGCGCGAGCGGCGAACATCAGCAGGAGTTCCGCCTGCGCGCTTATGCCTTGCGAATCGATCACCAGCCGGCGAATGGCTTCGCCTATGGGCGTTCCTCCGGGTTCACGGGTGACGAGAAACTGAATTCCGGACTGCTGGAGGTAATTTCGGATGAAATCCAGATTGGTGGTTTTGCCCACCCCCTCCCCACCTTCTAAGGTAATGAATTTTCCTCTAATCATGTCGGTGCATTTGAAACTGTTCGACCGCGTGCCGATGGTCTTCCAAATTATTGGAAAAGATATGTGTACCGTCCCCACGAGCGACAAAGTACAAACTATCTCCGGTCGCAGGATGCAGCGCTGCCCGGATCGAATCGAGACCCGGCATAGCTATCGGGGTGGGCGGTAGCCCGGAATGGACGTAGGTGTTATAAGGCGTATCTTTTCGCAAGTCCTCTTTCCGAATATTTCCTGAAAAATTATTGCCCAAACCGTAAATGATCGTCGGATCCGTTTGCAACAGCATGCCTTTGGCCAAACGTCGGATGAGCACCCCGGCGATATGGGGACGCTCATCCGCACGCGCCGTTTCCTTCTCGATGATCGAAGCCAGGATCAACGACTCATACGGCGTAGCATAAGAAAGCCCTTCAGCGCGATTGGCCCACTCCTGATCAAGTACCGCCTGCATTTTTCGGTGGGCCCGCTTTAGTACATCGATATCCGTCGTCCCTTTCGTTACGTAATAAGTGTCCGGATAGAAGCGTCCCTCCGGCTGCTCGTCGGGTGCTCCGATCATCTGCATAATCTCGCGGTGAGGTTTGCCGGTTGCCAGCCTTCTTAAAGGAGGCGTTTGACCCAGGGCGTTCAACACCTGCCGGAATGTCCATCCCTCCACCAGCGTAACGGGGTATTGGCGAACCTTGCCCGCGACAAACAGCGTGAGCACCTCCCGAAGTGTCATTCCGGGCGGAATTTCATATTCACCGTATTTCAAACGTCTGGCCGAACCGTCCAGGTAGGCCCGAACCCGGAACCAAATCGGGTTGGATACGATTCTCTGCTGGGAGAGTCTGGCAGTGATGCGTGCCAGGCTTTCGCCCTTGGCTATTTCGAAAACAGCCGGACTCTTCAGCCCTAACGGGCTGTCCAGCGCCCGCCGATAATCCATCCACAACCACCCGATCAGAAAACTGGCGGCGATGACGACAGTTCCGATCAGTCGTTGCGCGCCGCGACCAACTCGTTTTCCGCCTTCATCCTTAGCCATCGATCAATCTCTTGTGTAATTGGTCCCACGCCATAGGTTCGATGCTCGTATCGGCTGACTGGCCATAATCCAATCACGCAGTTCGTTAGAAACACCTCGTCGGCGGCGTCAAGTTCTTCGAGCGTAACACGCGACTCCAGCACGTCAATACCGTGCTCCAGAGCGGTCGCAATCGTTATTCCCCGCATGACTCCGGCGACACCGCAGCGGTCGATTTTCGGCGTATACAAAACGCCTTTCTTAATGAGGAACACATTGCTCATCGTGCCTTCGATGACGTAGCCATCGGCATCCAGCATAAGGCCTTCCCGAATCTCCTCGCCATTCCACTCCGCACGCGCAAGAATCTGTTCCAGACGATTCATGTGCTTGATGCCGGCCAAGGCGGGATTTATACCCAACCGGCTCTTGCAAAGCCGGGTTGCGACGCCGATTTTCCGTAAATCGGGCGGATAATCCGGCAGAGGATGCATACTCAGGACCCGAGTAACCTGGGGAAATTCCGGAATTCGGTAACCTCGCCCTCCGATTCCCCGGCTAATCTGTATCTTCAACACCCCTTTCGGATGCGCTGCACACAGTTTCCGCGCATCCACCTCTAGACTGTCCTTTCCGGGAAAAGGAATGAAAAGTTTTTGACAGTCACGCTCAAGACGAGCAAGGTGCAATGCAAAAAACAAAGGTAGTTCTTGACGAACCACGATTGTGGTGAATGTACCGTCCCCATACTGGAAGCCACGATCTGCCACCTCCACGCAATGTGTCGGCTGGCCGTTTACCAGAGTCGTCATACACGCCGCAACCACTCGACAATCTTAAATCGGCGAACCCAATAAACCTGCCCCAAGATAACAAAAAGCACGCGGTTGCGTGCTCTATGTACATGCCTGTCCGCTTGCCGTCAAAGACAAGGGGATCCATCCATCAAATGGAAAATTAATTGTACTTTTTGAAAATCAACGTACCGTTCGTGCCACCAAAGCCGAACGAGTTCGACATGACAATGTCCAGCTTCGTCTGACGCGCCGTATGGGGAACGTAATCGAGATCGCATTCCGGATCCGGATTATCCAGGTTGATGGTCGGCGGAATCAACTGATCTCTGAGCGCCAATACCGAAAATATCGCCTCAATGCCACCGGCAGCGCCCAGCATATGACCGGTCATGGACTTCGTCGAACTGACCGGGGTTTTATAAGCGTGATCGGCGAGTACGGATTTGATCGCCCGAGTTTCCGCGATATCACCGGCCGGCGTCGAGGTTCCGTGAGCATTGATGTAATCGATCCGGCTCGGATCGATGCCTGCATCCCTCAGCGCATTGCGCATGCAACGCGCCGCACCTTCGCCACCTTCCGGCGGCTGAGTCATATGATAGGCATCGGCGCTCATGCCGTAACCGATCAGTTCGGCATAGATCCGGGCGCCACGCTTTTTGGCGTGTTCCAGCTCTTCCAAAACTAAGACTCCGGCGCCATCGCTCAATACGAAACCGTCCCGGTCTTTATCCCAGGGACGACTGGCCCGCACCGGATCGTCGTTCCGCCGGGACAAAGCCCGCGCCGAAGCAAACCCTCCCAAGGATGTCGGCGATGTCGCCATCTCGGCACCGCCGGCGAGCATGACATCTGCATCGCCGTATTGAATTACGCGCGCAGCTTCCCCAATATTGTGAGTGCCCGTCGTGCAAGCGGTAACGATGGCGAAGTTCGGGCCTTTCAGCCCGAACCTGATGGAGACATTGCCCGAGATCATGTTGATGATGTTGCTGGGTACAAAGAACGGAGAAATTCTCCGTGGTCCGCCCTTCAAGAAAGCGTTATGTCCGTTCTCGATTCCCGTGATACCGCCGATGCCGGAACCAATGGCCACGCCAATCCGCTCCGAGTTTTCTGCAGTAACTTCAAGCCCCGAATCCTCGAACGCGTCGCAGCCTGCCGCAAGCCCGTAATGGATGAAAACATCCATTTTCTTGGCCTCTTTTTCGGGAATATACCGGGTAATATCGAATCCCTTGACACTTCCGCCGAAACGGGTCGAAAAATCAGAAACGTCAAAATACTCGATGGGTGCAATACCGCTTCTGCCGTCGAGCACGTTTCGCCAGGAATCACTCACCGTTAACCCGACGGGCGACACTGCGCCAAGTCCGGTAACGACCACGCGCCTTCTACTCAATCTATGTTCCTTAGCGGGGTGTAAACTAACAAAGACATTCCTGCCCCGCCAAGCCGAAAACCTTGCGGGGCGGCGGGATCAAATCAGATGTGGCTTTCGATGTAGTCTATCGCTTGCTGGACAGTGGTGATCTTTTCCGCGTCTTCGTCGGGAATCTCACATTCAAACTCTTCTTCCAAGGCCATCACCAGTTCGACCGTGTCCAAGGAATCGGCGCCGAGATCGTCGACGAAAGAAGCTTCATTGGAGACTTCTTCTTTTACGCCTAATTGCTCAGCCACGATCTTCTTAACACGCTCTGCTACATCACTCATCGTTTTATATCCTCAGCTGTTTTCTCTAGTATTGGTGAGTCGGGAAATTTTAATTTGAAACCCGGTGAATACAAGACTTTTCTCGAAAAAGAAAAACGTTGCCTGCTCAAGTCATTAGCGAATGCATTCTACCCGGAGATGCACGGAATCATGCCATGTGCATGCCGCCGTTCACGTGTAGGGTTTCGCCCGTAATGTAGGCTGAGTCATCCGAACACAAGAACGCCACCGCGCCCGCCACCTCCTCTGGGGCCCCCAATCGCGCCAAGGGAATGTTCTCCAGCAGCGCTTTTCGGTTTTCTTCGGGCAGTGCGCGTGTCATGTCGGTATCAATGAATCCCGGTGCTACAGCGTTGACGGTAATATTCCGAGATCCGACTTCTCTGGCGAGCGATTTGGTAAAGCCGATAATTCCGGCCTTAGCGGCCGCATAATTGGTCTGCCCGGCATTCCCCATCGCTCCGACGACAGAGGTAATATTGATCATTCGACCATCTCGGGCCTTCATCATTCCACGCAGAGCGGCTTTACACATGCGGTAAACCGAGGACAGGTTCGTACGGATGATGTCATCCCATTCCTCGTCTTTCATTCGCATTAGCAAGTTGTCTCGCGTTATTCCGGCGTTATTGACCAAAATAAGCGGGGCGCCGAACGCCTCATTCACCGCTTTGAAAAATTGCTCGACCGAATCGGACTCGGCCACGTCCAGCACCATACCTCTGCCATGAAATCCGCCTTCGGCCAGAGCCGCGGAAATAGCGTCAGCGCCGGACTCGCCGGTTGCCGTGCCTATGACGGTATGCCCATCCTTCGCCAGACGCAAAGCGATGGCGCGTCCGATTCCCCGACTGGCCCCGGTTACAACAGCGACTTTAGACGTCATTGAACAAGCTCCAATGCCTTAACCAAAGAATTCCGATCGAAAACGGCTTCGGTTCTGCATGCGGGAACGATTCTCTTGTTCAAACCGCTGAGAACCCGACCGGGACCGCATTCGACAAATCGGCTAACGCCCTGCTGGGACATGAATAGAATTGACTCGGCCCAGCGAACCGGGCTATATACCTGCTTTTCCAAAACCGCCCGAATGACCTCCGGCGCCGAATGGGACTGGACATCGACGTTATGGACGACTGCAATCGGTGGGATTTTGACAGCCGTTTCGGCCAGCATTTCGTGAATCTTCTCCGCAACACTTCTCATCAACGGACAATGAGATGGCACGCTGACCGGCAAAAGTACGGCGCGCTTTGCCCCCTCCGCCTTACCCAGTTCGATAGCCCGCGCCACGGCTGGCTGATGGCCTGCGATCACGATTTGGCCGGGCGCATTGAAGTTGGCCGGCGCGACAACCTCCGTTTCGGTCGATGCCTTGGCGCAAACCTCGACGACCTGGGTGTCGCTCAAGCCCAAAATTGCAGCCATCGCTCCGGTTTCCGGCGGCACCGCTTCCTGCATCAGCCGTCCGCGCTCGGCCACAAGCCGAACCGCATCTTCAAAAGCCAAAGCTCCCGAACATACCAGAGCAGCATATTCACCCAAGCTATGACCAGCCATCCAGGCAGGCCTCGCAGAAGTTCCTTTTGACCAAACTCGCCACGCCGCAACATCAGCAGCCAGCATCGCCGGCTGGGTATACTGCGTCAAATTAAGCTTTTCTTCGGGGCCGTTCCGCACCAAATCCCAAAGATCGTAGCCGAGCACTTCGGAAGCGATCCGAAAGGTGAATCCCACTTCGGCATTCTTCTCTGCCAAATCCGACAACATCCCTACGGACTGGGAACCTTGTCCTGGAAAAACAACGGCCAAGCCGTTGTCGACGAGATTTGTAGACATAAATTACCCTAGTACCGGATGAGAGCCGAACCCCATGCAAAACCGCCGCCGAAAGCTTCCATCAAAACCATCTGACCGCGCTGAATCCGTCCATCCCGAATCGCTTCGTTCAAAGCGAGAGGCACCGAGGCCGCCGATGTGTTGCCTTGCTTCTCGATCGTCATCACCACACGACCCATGGGCATTTGCAGCTTTTTTGCCGTAGCGGCAATAATGCGTATATTCGCTTGGTGGGGCACCAACCAGTGAATATCCGATTTCTGAAGATTATTGGCGGCCAAGGTCTCATCCACGATGCGCCCCAAGGTATTTACGGCAATTTTGAATACCTCATTACCCTGCATCTTCAAGAATTGGTCATCTTCTTCACTGTTCCGCAATCCGTTGCGGTTAGGAACGTACAGCAAATCCTGATACTGCCCGTCGGAATGGATATGTGTACTCAGGATTCCCGGCTCGTCCGCCGCTTCGAGCACGACCGCACCGGCACCATCGCCGAAAAGAATGCAGGTCGAGCGATCCGACCAGTCGATGATCCGCGAGGTGACTTCGCTGCCTACGACCAAAACCCGCCGGGCACTGCCGGCCCTGACATACTGGTCGGCAATACTGAGAGCGTAGATGAACCCGGAACACGCCGCCTGAACGTCAAACGCCGCACAATCCCGGACATTTAGCCGCTGTTGCAACAAGCAGGCGGTACTTGGAAAGACTCGATCAGGTGTACACGTCGCAACAATGACGAGATCGATTGTTCCCGCTTCGATCTCTGCCGATTCCAAAGCCTGACGCGCGGCAAACTCCGCCATGCTGGAAGCAGTCTCGTGCTTTCCGGCGATGCGGCGCTCGCGAATACCGGTACGCTCGATGATCCAGGCATCCGAGGTATCGACAGTCTCCGCAATTTGATCGTTCGTGAGAATGGTTTCGGGGAGGTAGCCGCCGGTTCCGAGAATCCGAGAGTACCGTCTCACGCGGTTTTCCTCTCAGCGAAAATTTCCGCTATGCGCTCGCCGATACGGCTCGGGACGGCCTTTTCGACTTCCTTGACCGCAATGCCGATGGCATTCGCGAAGGCCAGACGATCGGCGTTTCCGTGACTCTTGATCACGATGCCGCGTAGCCCCAAGAGGCTTGCGCCATTATAACGGCGGTGATCGAATTGCCTTTTGAAGGAATGTAGTACCGGCATAGCGGCCAATCCGGCGAGCTTGGCAAGAATATTCCTGCCGAACGCCTGCTTGATTGAATGATTGATCATTTTCGCGAGACCCTCGCTGGTTTTAAGCGCCACATTGCCGACAAAGCCGTCAGTCACGACGATATCCACGTTTCCCGAGTAAAGGTCGTTCCCTTCGACGTAGCCGATGAAATTGATGTGGGCACCAGCCAATAATTTGGCGGCTTCCTTGACCTGTTCGTTTCCCTTTATTTCTTCTTCGCCGATATTAAGCAAACCCACCCGCGGATTATCCTTATCCTCGACCGCACGCACGAGTTCGTAACCCATCACCGCGAATTGATAGAGATGTTCGGCCGAACAATCCACATTGGCACCGAGATCCAGCACATGGGTGTGCCCCCCCATGGACGGCACGGCAGAGATTATCGCCGGCCGGTCGACTCCCGGTATCGTTTTGAGGACAAATTTTGCGATCGCCATCAACGCGCCGGTATTCCCGGCACTGACGCAGGCGTCTGCAACCCCTTCCTTGACCAGGTCGATTGCAACCCGCATGGATGAATCCTTCTTGCCGCGAAGCGCCTTGGCTGGAGACTCGTGCATTTCAACTGTCTGGGAAGCGTGATGAAGGCTAATCCGGTCGCCGAGCCGTGTCAGCGCATCTCCCATATGTTGGCGAAGTACATTTTCATCGCCCACAAAGATCAGCCTTAAGTGGGGATTACTTTCGGCACTGTCCAGAGCCGCCGGAACGATCACGGAGGGGCCGTGATCGCCGCCCATGGCATCCAAAGCGATGGTCGGCTTCTTGTTCATAATTCTTGTTCGATCAATCGAGCGGCAAACTCAGCAGAAACAACGACTAAGGAACCGCAACGATTCCGGCTCCAAGTCAATCCGGACGGCGACTTTACTCTTCGCTTATTTCGTCTTTACTGGCAACAACCTTACGTCCCCGATAATAGCCATCCGGGCTGACATGGTGCCGAAGATGAGTTTCGCCCGTGGTGGGCTCGATAGAAAGTGCATTGGCTTTCAAAGCGTCATGCGCCCGACGCATACCTCGCTTGGAACGCGTTTTACGATTTTGCTGTACGGCCATTTAAAAGCTCCTAGTTTCGAATAGTTTTCAGTCGTGCCAACACGGCAAAAGGATTCTCACGGGAATCCGTATTAGTTTCTGCTTCTGTTTCTGTATTGGGCGAAGCACAATGGGAATGCTGGGGAATCGCCGGAATCGCCAGCAGCAGTTCGTCCGCCACGATGTCCGCCACACCGATCAGACCCGTTTCGTCGAGGAGCAAGGGCTCAAGCGGTTCAGGAAGTATATTTCCCTCATCAATGGAACTGACAACACCTAGATGTACTTCATCGCGCATCGACCAGACCAAGGGCTCCAGGCAACACTGGCATTCCAGCAACAGATTGGCTTCCACCCACCCAGAAATCACTGCACGCCGGCCTTCTTTTTTAAATTCAAGATCGAATTTTGCCTCACCTTCACCATTCAACACCATGTCTCGTATACGATCCATCTTGTTCAAAGGTATTGATCCGACGATCCGTCGCCTCTTTTCCGCGAACTCCAATGGATCAATCAAATCAGGCAAACGGTCAAGCATAATCGTGCAATGATATCGAGAAAAGCCAAAAGCTGTCAAAATCGCTTCTCTATCCTGGCTTTGACTACTCCAATATCCACTCTAATCCGGCATCATGACAAAAATTGTTTTGGCATCCAGTTCCCGCTATCGTCAAGACTTGCTGAAGAAGCTGCTGCCTGAGTTTGACTCGGCTTCGCCCGGAATAGTCGAAATGTCCGAAGTCGGTGAGACGCCGGATTGCCAGGCGTTGCGTTTGGCAAAGCAAAAGGCCGCTGCCGTGGCGCCTCGTTTCCCCGACCGTCTGATCGTCGGCTCCGACCAGATTGCGGTTCTGGACGGGAAACAATTAGTTAAACCGATGACGCGTGATAACGCAATTCGGCAACTTTGCGCGGCTTCCGGCCGACGTGTCGAGGTTTATACCGCTGTGTGCGTCCTGCATGCCGCCACGGGCGAAATGAAAGCCGAAATCGACCGCTGCTTGGTGCACTTTCGTAAACTATCTCGGGAGGAAATCGAACGCTACGTCGATCGAGACCAGCCTCTCGACTGCGCCGGAGGATTCAAGTCCGAAGGTTTAGGGATCGTACTGTTTGAAAAATTCGAGGGAGATGACCCTAACGCACTGGTCGGACTTCCGCTCCTTCGCCTCGCTCGCTTGCTCGGAAGCTTCGGAGTTCAGGTCATTTGAGTCAATGCCGCACGTAAGCATCCGGCACGAACAGGGCGGCGGTGTCGGCGAATTGTTCGGCCGCTTTGGACATGGCGGCAACGATCTGGGTCTCATCCAGACGTATTGCGGCATTGACTTCATCCGGAATCGTCTGAATGACGTCATCGATAGGAAATCCGAGCATTGATACGGTTTTCAGTCGATTGGCGAGATATAAGAGGCTGGTCTCCAAACGGAATCTCTCGGCTCTTTCGGGCTCGAGATGCCAGCGAATCGTTTCTTGCAGAGCCGACGGCATTTTCCACGCCTTGGCCAACTCAGCACCGATCTCGGCATACGTAAAGCCGAGTAAATCCTTTTCCAAATGGGGAATCAAGCGATCGTCACCCGCGGCAGATAAAAGGATTTTCCGCGCCGCTTCCGGCAAACGCATGTAGATGATCAAAGCACCGATGCGATGCAACAGCCCGGCAACGAACAAACGCTCGCAGTGCAAGACTGCAGCTTCCTTGGCCAATAGACGAGCAATAACGCCGCAAAAGAGGCTGTTCAACCAAAAGTCGTTCATACTGACCAAACACGCCGGGATCTTGCGGAACCCATGCATGACCGCGGTTGTCAGCGCTAAACTGTAAAGGGCGTCGGCGCCGACCAACCCGACCGCGCGAGTAATGGTCTCGATACGCCCTGAGAAGCCGTAAAAAGGGCTATTGACTATCTTCAGCAACCGAGCGGTAAGAGCAGGGTCTTGCCCAATCGCCTCAGCGACTTCCCTGATCGAAAATTCATCATTTTCTAAAATGGCGGAAACCCTCGCAACCGTAACCGGCGGTGATAACAATTGAGTTGTTCCCTTGACCAGGGTTTCCGGCGTTTCGGCTACAAGCATCAATTAAAGTGGCGGTAATAGTTGAGAACCCGGGTGACGTATGCCTGAGTCTCTTGAAAGGGAGGAACCTTATTTCCATATTTGATGACGTTGTTTTCTCCTGCGTTATAGGCCGCCACAGCCAATCTGACGTCTGACTGGAACATAGCGATCAAGTCCCTCAGATATCTCGCGCCGCCTTCTATATTTTCGCCTGGGTCGTAAGGGTCACGGACACCGTAACGGCTTGCAGTTTCAGGCATGAGTTGCATAAGGCCGACGGCACCTTTGCTGGACACCGCCGCCGGATTATAAGAGGACTCAGCGCGAATGACCGCGTGCAACAATGCCGGATCAAGGCTGTATTTGCTGGCTGCTGCATCGATCAAAGAAGCATATTGCCTACGAAATTTTTCCGCATATCCACGTGCCGCCAATGATCGCTTCTGACCCTGGGGGCGCGAAAAGGCAACGGGCGTCTTGATAATCAGCTGATAGCCGGAATGCTTGGGGTTATCCGTATAAAAGACATGTCCGGCGCTATCTACATACTTAAAAACATCCGCACCGGCCGAGCCCGAAATAAGAAAGGATAAAAGTGCCAGCCAGCGTTTTATTCTTGATGGTCTGAACATCACTTTTCCGCCTGTTGACCGTCGCCATGTCGTCAGAGGAAAAGTTTTGCACGAATCTGGTTTTTTGCAAATCAGACAACGTGACTGTAGTCTTAAACACCATACTTGTTCTAATTGGGCGACTAACCCACCAATGGCTTGATCAGCCCTACCGCCGTTGTCGCCCGGTTTCGCGCTTCCTCGATGGGGTTGCCGGCGGCCAAAGCCACGCCGAGTCTACGACGCGGATGGGATATCGGCTTGCCGAACAGCCGGATTTCGGTTTCCGGCACGGTAAGTGCCTCGCCAACCCCGTCGAATACGATACCCTCGCCTTCAACTTGACCGTAAATCACTGCGCTAGCCCCCGGGTTTCGGAGAGCGGTCGATACGGGAAATCCCAGCATGGCTCGAGCATGCAATTCGAACTCGTTCTGCGCCTGAGTAATCATGGTCACCATCCCCGTATCATGAGGTCTCGGACTGATCTCGCTGAACCAGACCCGGTCTCCTTTAACGAACAGCTCCACGCCAAAAACTCCGCGTCCGCCCAGATTGTCCGTGACAACTTTCGCGATACGCCGGGCCTCCGCTATCGCAGTACCGCTCATGGGCTGCGGCTGCCAACTCTCGACATAATCGCCGAGTTCTTGCCGGTGGCCAATGGGTTCGCAAAAATAGGTCGCTACGCCAGCGTCGCCGTTGCAAGCGCGCACCGTCAGCAAGGTAATTTCAAAATCGAACTCGATTTTACCCTCCACGATAACTTTGGTGTCTTTAACCCGTCCTCCCGACTGTGCGTGCTCCCAGGCTTTTTCCAAATCAGCATCGCCTCGAAGCAATGATTGCCCTTTTCCCGAAGACGACATTACAGGCTTGACGAAGCACGGGTAACCGACCGCTTGGACAGCGCTCTTCAGCGAATCTAGAGAATCGGCAAACGCATAGGGCGAAGTAGGCAAACCAAGCTCTTCCGCAGCCAAACGGCGAATCCCCTCTCGATTCATCGTCAAGCAGACGGCGCGCGCCGTTGGAATCACTTCCGCACGACCGCCCTGCTCAATCTCGGCCAAAGCCTCCGTAGCGATTGCTTCGAGCTCCGGCACGATGATGTCCGGTTTTTCCATCTCGACCAGCCGTTTTACGGCTTCACCGTCGGTCATGTCGATCATGTGAGCACAATGTGCCACGTGCTGAGCCGGCGCATTGGGATAACGGTCCACGGCAACGACTTCGACACCATAACGCTGCAGAGCGATGGCGACCTCCTTGCCGAGCTCACCGCTACCTAGGAGCATGACGCGCGTGGCGCTGCGTGTCAGTGCGGTACCAATTTTCATGGTGATCTCCTTAAGTTCAGACCTTTTCCAGTAGACTTAGCCTGGAGTTCTCTAAAGTACCAAATGGGGCAAGAAAGGTTTAGACGTTTAATATATTGGTCGTTGTCTTACTGCTGCCTAATGCCGGCTTTGCGCCGTGTCGCGCCTTGTCAGGCGGCTATGTTCCCGGGCTGGGAAAGTAACCAACCACGGCGACCGAACCGGAAAGGCACAATCCGGAAGGACGTAAGAAGTCTCCGTTACTAGAAGAATATGCCGATTCAAACTCTCGGCGAAACAATTCAAATCTCATCTTGCTAGAAATCCCGTCGGACCATAACGCACAGCAGTTCAAACTCGCATTACCTCACATCCTTCGTGGGACCGCGACGTTCAGCGGCCTGGCAAATTTCGGGGCGACGTGTGTAAACGTCCCACAAATCCTCGCCGGCTGTGAAATCGAGCTACGTAGCCGCGCTCGTGTTTTTCCACGCCTCTTCCAAGCGCTTTGCCGACACCGGATACGGCGTTTTCAGTTGTTGGGCAAACAAAGAAACACGAAATTCCTCGAGCTTCCAGCGGAAAGCGTCCCGCTCCGGTACGCTCCGTCCCCGAGCAGCTTTTACGGCACTCCAGTAGCGCCCCCAGAAAAGCTCAATCTCCTTGAACTGCTTTTGATCTCGTTGAGGGTCTTGGTCGGACTTTTCGATACGGTGCAGCATAGCTTTGAGATAACGCGGGATCTCCCTGATTTGCGCGTATGGGGTTGTAATCCAGAATCCCGAATAGAGCAGTAATTCTAACTGTTCGAGTATATTCTGCTTGACGGGCCTGGTCGGCCGCATCTTCAGCTTTGCCTGCACTTCGGCGTACAGCTGGAGCACGGCTTGTGCGGTACGCGCCATTTCTTCGGCCTTAAGGACCATTTCTGCCTTCCGGTCTCCAAGACGTTTCTCGAATTCATCTCGGTCGCGGATATCTGGTTGTCCCTCCAAAAACAATACGCCCATAACCCGGTCCAAAAGATCCTCACGCAGTTCGCGG
This sequence comes from Methylocaldum marinum, assembly GCF_003584645.1. GTDB lineage: Bacteria > Pseudomonadota > Gammaproteobacteria > Methylococcales > Methylococcaceae > Methylocaldum > Methylocaldum marinum. Next base: position 5,101,740 of record NZ_AP017928.1, on the reverse strand, counting down.
CCGGTCTTCAGATCAGGATAAAGGAATGGATGCGCTGGCATCTGTCGGTACAAGAATTCTGCCTGGGCATTGAGTGCGAGATTCCGTTTCAAATATTTGAGCTCTTTGACCAAAGCCAACCGGAATAGCCGAACAAGACCCCGTTCTTGCTGTCGCGAAGCTTCCTCCGGAGTATCGAACACGCGTACACCTACCGTTTCGCCTTCATCGACCGTCGCTGGAAAACCATAGATCGTCTGACCATCGTGCCGCCCGTCGAAACATTGGGGTAACTCCCCGAAACTCCAACTCTTGCAGCCCGTATGAAGATAAGCCTGCCGAGCCAGTTGTTGAAAATTCTTATTTGCATCGGCGGAATGGCGGGCTTTGAGGTCGTTGAGATCGCGCGAACGGTCAATAACGGCCTTGAACTCGTCCACCACGGCGAAATTCATGCGCAGATGTACCGGCAGCACGTCTTCTCGGAAAGAATCAAGTGACACGGCGATACCTCCGGTCTTTTTCAACGCCGACGAAAGCTGCCCATAGAACGAACCATGCCCGTAGTCCAGCATGGGCAACACTCGGTCGGCATGTTCCGGTGCCGGTACGAAATGGATACGCAGCGTCTTCGGCAAAGACTTTATGAGTGCGACGGTCTTTTCTCTGAGCAGGCCCGGCACCAACCAGATGAACGGCTCGGGATCGAGCTGGTTCAGGAGATGCAGCGGCACCATGGCCGTTACCCCGTCGTCCTCGTGTCCCGGCTCGAATCGGTACTGCAACTGGAACCGCAACGGCCCTACCTGAAAGTAGTCCGGAAAATTCTTAGAATCCAGCGAAGTGTCTTCCTTTGCTGTAATGTCTGCCCGGCTCAGCTTGAGAATATCGGGCTTGCGCGCCTCCGCCGCCTTGCGCCAACGCTCGAAGGTGACGCCGTTGACCACATCCTGCGGGATACGTTCGTCGAACCAGCGGAACAGCCAGTCCTCGTCCACCAGCAGATCGGCCCGCCGCCCCTTGTGCTGAAGATAATCCGCTTCCTCCAAAAGTTTCAGATTGTGCAGGAAGAAGGGAGCCTTGCTGTCGTAATCCATGTGCACAAGGGCGCGGCGGATAAACATTTCCCGAGCTTCCTGTGGATTGATCCTTTCGTACGGAATTTTGCGCCCCGCCTGAATAACGAGTCCGAACAGCGTCGTGCGCTCATGCACCGCCGCGCGTGCCACCTTGCGCTCCCAGTGTGGATCGTAGTGTTGTTGCTTGACGAGATGAGCCCCGACCTTCTCGATCCATCCCGGCTCTATCTTGGCCACGGTGCGGGCGTAGACCTTGGTCGTTTCCACCTGCTCGGCCGACATGATCCACTTAGGCTTGGACTTAAACAAAAAGGAACCGGGATGAATGAACAACTTGGTACCCCGCGCCCCGACGTATTCGTTCTGCTCTTGCTTGAGACAGACATTAGACAGAAGGCCCGCAAGCAGCGCCCTATGGATTTCGCCGTATTCACCTGGCGCCTGGTTCAGTTTCAGGTCCAGTTCGCCCTTCACCACCTCCATGATCTGGCCATGAATGTCGCGCCACTCCGACATCCGCACGTAGGACAGAAAATTGTCTCGACACCATTGACGCAACTTGGATTTCGACAAGTGCTTCTTCTGTTCCTCGTATTCGTTCCATAGCTTTAAGAAGGACAGAAAATCAGAATTCTCATCCCGAAAGCGGGCATGCTTCTGATCGGCATTCGAAGCCTGATCGGCGGGGCGCTCACGGGGATCCGGCACGCTCAGGGCAGCAACGATGATAGCAATTTCGCTCAGGCAATGTTCTTCCGCTCCGGCCAATAGCATACGCCCGAGTTTCGGGTCTACCGGCAGCTTTGCGAGTTTACGACCGATATCGGTGATCAGCCCGCGGTCATCCAGCGCAGTGACCTCCTGCAAGGTCCGAAGACCATCTCGGATCAGCCGGGCGTCGGGTGGTTCCACAAAGGGAAACTTCGAAATATCTCCCAGCCTCAGAGCGTGCATTTGCAGAATGACCGCCGCCAAATTGGTACGGAGTATTTCCGGATCGGTAAATTCGGGCCGGTTGAAATGATCCTGTTCAGAATACAAGCGGATCGCGATTCCGGGTCCGACCCGTCCACAGCGGCCGGAGCGCTGGTTGGCCGAGGCGCGGGAAATCTTCTCGATCGGGAGGCGTTGCAATTTGCTACGGTGGCTGTAACGACTGATACGAGCGTAGCCGGTATCGATCACCGAGCGGATACCGGGCACGGTAAGCGATGTTTCCGCGACGTTGGTCGCGAGTACGATGCGACGCGTACCCGAAGGCTTGAATACCCGCTCCTGCTCGGATTGAGACAGGCGCGAATATAACGGCAGAATTTCACATTTCGACGGGTGGTGCTTGCGCAGCGACTCTGCGGTCTCGCGGATTTCGCGCTCGCCACTCAGAAAGACGAGGATGTCTCCCGGCTGCTCACGCCACAGTTCATCCACGGCGTTAACAATCGCCATCTGTTCGGCGCGGTCGGTTTCATCGCCCTCCTCGACTTCAACCGGCCGATAACGAATATCCACCGGATAGGTGCGCCCCGATACGTTGATGATGGGCGCGTTCCCAAAATGCCCGGCGAAACGTTCCGGGTCGATGGTGGCGGAAGTGATTATGAGCTTCAAATCTCGGCGCTTGCGCAGCAACCATTTCAGATAGCCCAGCAGAAAATCGATATTGAGACTCCGCTCGTGCGCCTCATCCACGATCAAAGTGTCATATTGATCGAGAAAGCGATCGTGCTGAGTTTCGGCCAGCAGGATGCCGTCCGTCATCAGCTTGATCAAGCTTTCGGGCCTAGTGTGATCTTGAAATCGAACCTTATAACCGACCGCCTGCCCCAGAGGCTGGTTGAGCTCCTCGGCAATCCGCGCGGCGACGGTTCGAGCCGCAATACGACGGGGCTGGGTGTGGCCTATATAACCGGCAACACCACAGCCAGCCTCGAGACAGATTTTCGGCAATTGGGTCGTTTTGCCGGAACCGGTCTCTCCGCAAACGACGATCACCTGATGATCCCGTATATTATCGAGAATCTCTGCTTTTCTTTCGACGACCGGAAGCTGCTCTGGGTAATCAAGCTTCGGAAGGCTTTCAGCTCGAAGCTGCCTGTGTGCCATGGATTGGCTGATTGAATCCGTCAGCGCCTGCAGTCGATCGGCAGCGGTTTGGTCTCGGCGTATTTCTGCTTGCAGGCGCGAAAGCTTCTTCGCCAGATGATAGCGGTCTCTGCGAAGGCAAAGATCGAGATTTCGTTCGATTTGTTCAAGAATCTCCAGCATTGGGAGAAGAATGATTCATTTTGATTCGTGTTTAACGAGACCGTTGCGTTTTCAGCAGCGGCCCCTTCAGTAGGAATCCTCAGTCGCCAGTTGGATCGATGTGCCGCCAATGTGGTATGGAAACGGCCGGTACAGGCTGTGTCTCGCATGTTTGCGCAAAAATCGTCCGATAGCGGTATTGGTCCGGCGTATTGATTGTAAACGAGACTGAGACATGCTGAGTATTTCAGAGCAAAAAAGCAGCGGGGGTAGGAATGAGATTATACCGAATTCAATTCGGTCGATATTTCAGCGCCGTGTGGAGTAGGGAATAGTTTCTGAAAAAAGGAAAGCCCCGGGGTTTGAGCCTCGGGGCTTTAGGGAAGAGGAGCCTGGCGGTGACCTACTTTCGCACAGGGAACTGCACTATCATCGGCGCTGAGCGGTTTCACTTCCGAGGTCGGGATGGGATCGGGTGGTTCCCGCTCGCTCTGGCCACCAGGCAAAACTGGTTTCATGTCGAGCTGTTTTTGTTGCTTGGCTCTTCACTCGGACAATGTACACGGCGTTTGGTGTCTTCACCCAAACGGTTTGGGTGTTATATGGTCAAGCCTCACGGGCAATTAGTATGGGTTAGCTTCAGCCATTACTGACCGTCCACATCCCACCTATCAACCTGGTGGTCTTCCAGGGCCCTTCAGGGGACTCGAAGTCCCAGGGAGATCTCATCTTGGGAGGGGCTTCCCGCTTAGATGCTTTCAGCGGTTATCCTGTCCGAACATAGCTACCCGGCTGTGCCACTGGCGTGACAACCGGAACACCAGAGGTTCGTTCACTCCGGTCCTCTCGTACTAGGAGCAACTTCCCTCAAATCTCCAACGCCCACGGCAGATAGGGACCGAACTGTCTCACGACGTTCTAAACCCAGCTCGCGTACC